>CAMYNQ010000033.1 GCA_947259785.1 uncultured Chromatiaceae bacterium
CCAGCCCCGATATCTTGTGAAGGGCTTTATAGCAAAATCTCCACTAAACCTTATTCAGCCTGTTTAAATAATCCACAAATAGAGGCAAGGACATGCAGGTTTTTAGCTTTCAAACACCACGCAGCAGTCACTTTTTTCAACAATTCAGTAAATTACTGACGCTAATCCTAATGCTTACCTGCTCTACTAGCTATGCCGCTGGCGGTGGCAGCGCTCCCGCCATTACTGACGGCAAGGCCAATTATTTCACCCTGGAACCGGCCTTTGTCGTCAATATATTGGATGGCCGTAAAACCCGTTTCATGCAGCTGGCACTTGATCTGATGTCCATGGATAGCCTCGCTATTCAGGCGGTGCAGGACCACCGCGCCCCGATACGTCACGAGTTGTTGATGCTGTTCGCCCACCGCGACATTTCCGAAGTGATTGGCCTGCAGCAGCGTGAAAAATTGCGTAAGGAAGCGCTAGAGAAAATCCAGGCGACCTTAAGCAAATATGCCGACATCGATTCAAGCGGCACGGCAGAGACCGAAGACGGCCACAACTACCCTACCGGCATCCAGGAAGTACTGTTCACCAATTTCGTCATCCAATAGAGCCCTGGGTGAACAACCTGCCCTAATAATTCTTCATCTCGTTCATCAGATCCGGCAACCACTGCACGGTGTCGGGGAATAGCATTATGCCCCCCAGCACTACGATCTGAATCAGAACGAACGGGATCACCCCTTTATAGATATGCTGAATCCTGACCTCGGGCGGCGCGGCCGCCTTGAGGTAGAACAGCGAGAAGCCAAATGGCGGCGTCAGGAATGAGGTCTGCAGGTTCATTGCAATCAGCACTGCAAACCAAAGCATATTGATGTCCATCAATTCAGCAATGGGGGCCAGAATCGGCACCACAATAAAACAGATCTCAAGAAAATCGAGAAAGAAACCCAACACAAAGATCAGCAGCATGCTGATGGCAATAAAACCCCACTCACCGCCGGGCAGCTCCATCATGAAATCCTCCACCACCAGATCTCCGCCCATGGAGCGGAACACCAGACCAAAGGCGGTAGCACCGATCAAAATCATAAACACCATACTGGTGAGGCGGGCGGTTTGTTGAGAAGCGTCCTTAATATTTTTCAGACTGAGGCGCTTGTGCATAGCTGACAACAACATGGCGCCCAGGGCACCA
This sequence comes from uncultured Chromatiaceae bacterium, assembly GCA_947259785.1. Taxonomy (GTDB): domain Bacteria; phylum Pseudomonadota; class Gammaproteobacteria; order Tenderiales; family Tenderiaceae; genus Tenderia. The sequence goes on from CAMYNQ010000033.1 coordinate 1,187, forward strand.
ACTGCAGCCGACTCGGTAGGCGAGGCAACGCCGAAAAAGATCGAGCCAAGCACAGCGAAGACCAGCAGCAGCGGTGGCAACAGACTCTTCAACACCTGCTTGCCCAGGCCCGCTGCGTTTTCCTCCACCGGCATGGCTGGCGCCGTGTTTGGTTTGAAAAAGGCTACTATCAGGATATAAAGCATAAAAGCCGCCACCAGTAACAAGCCCGGCACCACGGCCGCGGCGAACAATTCACCCACCGGCACACCGATCACATCACCAAGCAAGATTAGGATAATACTCGGCGGGATAATCTGCCCCAGGGTGCCTGAAGCGGCGATGGTGCCCGAGGCCAGACCCGTATCGTAACCACGCTTGAGCATGGCCGGCAGGGCGATAATGCCCATGGTCACTACCGTTGCACCAACCACACCAGTGGTCGCGGCCAGCAGCGCACCGACGGCAACAATCGACACCGCCAGACCGCCACGCACCCGGCCAAACAGCCGCGCCATGGTTTCAAGCAGCTCTTCCGCCAAGCCGGACTTCTCCAGCATCACGCCCATGAAGACAAACAGCGGCACCGCCAGCAGGGTGAAGTTGGTCATGACCCCCCAGACCCGCATCGGCAACAGCTGAAACTCCTGCCAGCCAAGAAACCAGCCACCAAAGGCCATCGCCACCGCCCCCAGGGTGAAAGCTACCGGAAAACCGATCAGCAGCAATGCGATCGCCACCACAAACATAATGATTGCCCAATATTCCATTTCCATTATTGGGCCTCCTGCTTTGATGCTTCAGGCTTGAGAATCAGCTGCAAACTACGAATAGACAGGGCCACACCTTGCAATGCCAGCAATGCAAAACCAGCCGGGATCATCGCCTTCAATAACCAACGATAGGGCAACCCGCCAGGATCGGGTGAGCTCTCAGCCCAACCGAAAGACATCTCGACAAAGGGTATGGCGCTGACAATCATCAGCAGGCAAAACGGCAATAACATAAACAGGCAGCCAAACAGATTGACCATGGCCCGGCGCCGCGGCGTCATTCGCTTGGATTGATACAAGACATCAACCCGGACATGCTCGTCGTGTTTAAGGGTGTAGGCCGCGCCAAGCAGAAAGATCAGCGCAAAGATGTGCCACTCCAACTCTTGAAGGGCCACCGAACCGGCCTGAAACAGATAACGCATGCCGACGTCGTAACAGACCAGCAGTACCAGCACCACCACCAGCCAGGCAGTGAGGCGTCCGATCCATTCATTGAGCTGATCGATGACACCAGCCAGCTTGTCGAGTTGTTGCAGCAAAGCATTCATATATAAGGTAGCCAGAGGCAGAGGAAACGCCGCGCATTCTACCGGCTCAACCCTGTGGTTAGAAGTGAATCAGGGTGTTTTGTTTGTTTTTGTTGTTGACTCTAAAAATAGGGTAAAAACCAATCAATGTAAAAACAATCACTTAACTAGAGTCGACCGGAATAACGCAGCGCTACCCGGCCATCTGAACCCGGCGGCCCCATGGCCTTTACACCCTGCACCAGCAGTTGCTGCTGAACATCACGGACACTGACCGAACCATTAAAATTATAATTGCCATCAGGTTTAAGCCTAGCAATACCATCCAGCTGCAACGGCCCGCCTTCATCCTTGACCTGAGCCTTAATATCCTCGCCCTCTGTGGTGAGTTGGGCAACAAACTCACCCAAGGGTTGGGCGAATGGTGAGCTTAGCGCCGCTTGCTGCCAACGAATCACACCCTCGGCAGACTGAATCTTTTGCCCCATCAGCTCGGCGCTTTGCAGCTGGACAATGAACTGCCCCCCCAGATCGACAGGCACCTGAAACTGAGTCGATATTTCAGCCGCCGTCAAAGACAGATCCACATCCGTCAGTTGAATCCCACCATCGGGCTGTAGACCAATGCTGGCCCGGCCGGCGACGTCGACGCCATCGAGTTGAATATCCAGTTCAAGCTGGCCAAACAATACGCTCCAGGGCTTGAGCTGCCATTGTAGCTTTTCCAGGTTTCGCCCTTCGATTTGCAGGACACGGGCCTGTCCCGACCAGGCCGTACCTGATAACCCGGCGGCACGTACATTTGGGGCCTGCTCACTCAACAAGGCAAAGGCCCGCTCAGCCGGAAAGGTGGTCAGCAGAAACCCCGCATAGGCCAACAGGCCTAGCACTACATAGCCAATAGTTCGAATCATGCCCCAGCCATCTCCAATGTCAACCGGGCATTAACGCGGCCAGCCACATCCTGCCTATCAATAGTAATCGTGGCCACCGCCAGGCCATTTTTCTGTTCCATGCTGCTGAGCCAGCGCAGCATGTCGTCAAACGAGACCTGCTCCAGCCACACCTTTACCGCTGCCTGGCCTTCCGGCTCAAGCCGTTTCAGTCCTGGACCCAGACCACTACGCTTAGCTGTTTGGTCGACAACCGCCAACAACGAACGGCCATCCCGTGGTTGTACCGCAACGCTACCACCGCCCAACTGTTTCACTTCGGCAGAGGCCTGGTTCATCCAGCGTTTGACGGCCTGTTGTTCCTGCACCTGTTGTTGCAGGACCTCGATATCATCTTGTATCGGCGACCAGATAGCGAAGTAAGGCAGAATCAGACCCAGAGCAACCGCACCCAGAATTAGAATCCGCCGTTCACTGGCCTGTAGGCCTGACCACCACTGCTTCATGACGCCGTTCCTTTAATTCTCAGGCGCGCCTCAACTCGGTCGCCCTTGGCGGTGGCCGATTGAATCTCGACTTGCATGCGGGCCTTGTCCACCAAGCGTTGCTTCAACTGATCCAGCTGCTGCAGATCAGCGATAAACAACGCCACGTCCAGCTGGCCATTTTTGTAACTAAGGCGTTGTATATCCAGATTGCTGCTCTGTTTGAATTGTTCACCGGCTAACGCCAACAGCTCGGTAAAACCTTCACTGCTTGCTGAGCCACCACCACGCAGCGATTTGAGGGCGCGTTCCATTTGCAGTTTGGCGTTGACCACCTTGCGCGCCTCGGGAAAGGTCTGACGATAAATCTGTTCTATGTCGGCCAGCAGGGCTGTTTTCTCTGCCGCCAGGCGCTGCTGATCGACAATGCCATTGGCAAACTGGACAACAATGAAAACAGCCAGCAAAGCGGCGGCTGCCCGCCAGGGACGCCAATACTTACTGATCCGTTCACGACGACTGTACTGGCCTTGCAGCAGATTGATGGCGCCTTGTTCCTGGTAAGCAGCCGCCAGCAGGGCGACGGGCAGATCGCTGACAGATTCAACCACCAGTTCCACATCCAATTCAGGCAGAGAAACCCCTGCCCCAGAAACCCCCTGACAGATGATGCTGGCAGGCTTGGCATCACCAGCCTCGGCCAACAAGGCCTTGAGACTAATGGCCGCCGTATCGACATCCAGCGCCATGCCGCTCTGTTCGCCACAACGCAGCAACAGACGATTATTGTGCTGCAGCAACTGCCAGCTGTTTTCCTGTAGTGGCAAAGCCAAAACATCAGGGATGATCTGGTCGGCCTCGATGCCAACCTGCTGCAGCAGCGCCAGCCATTGCTGCATTTTTTCATGACTGACCACGGCGACATTGACCTGATCACCGTTCAGCGCGCCAAGGGCAAAGTGCTGTTCTTCGACATCATCGATAAGTTGTTCTTCCAGGGCATAGGGCACGGCCTGGGCCAGCAGGCGGCGTTTTTGGCCCGGCACCTCGGCCTGACAAAGCAATGCATCCTCGCCCGGCACCAACACGATAACGCGTTCACCACCGCTGTCGATCTCGGCCAACGCCCCCTGACCCTGCGCCTTAACCGCGCCATCAGCCGCCAGTTTGACCCAACTGGCGCATTCAGCCGATTCAAGATGGATGAACAACGACATTAATAAGCTCCCCGACTACGCATTAATACCTTCACCCCATCATTTTTGGTTCGTTCCACCAAACTGTGCAACTGAGCGGTTGATTGATCAAATTCGGCCATGGCATCCACCAGGAAGAAACTGCTTTTAAAACCCAGAAAATCTTTCTTATAAGTTGTTGAATGATCGTTTAACAGGCTTTGGCCGTTAAAATCCGCAGTTTCAAAATTTGCTATGTTATCAAAACCTTCATCCGGGCGCGCCTCTATCAAGGCCTCACCATCAGCAACCGTCAAATTATCCGCCAACGAGGCCAACACCTCGGCCGAGGACGTATTGATATTGATGCCGCTGTCTGTGTTAGGCAAGGCACTGACATGCGGAAACAATAATTGATAAGCCTCGTGGTCCACCCCCTTCACCAGCAACAACTCACTGACGCTGACCATTAACCGATTGGCAGCGCGATAGGGTGGTGTCTGCAACATGTAATAATCATCCTCGGCACCGCCATCCAACTCTGGCTCAATTCCGCCATCAATCCAATCAACGACCGCCTGAGCAATCTGTTCATCCAAATCCAACAAGCGCAACAGACGCTCAAAACGTTTCAGCATCACCGCATTTACCTTAGTACTGCCATCGAGCAGGCTATTGAGGTTGATACGCCCCTGCAGGTCTTGCACTGCACCGGTCAACATCGCGCCTTCTACCGGCACTGCCACCTCCTGAGCCCAATCCTCGCCCAGATGATCCGTAGAGCTTGTGTCTGACTCCAACACATTGCGAGCATAGTCTTCCGCCCCCAAGGCAAACTGATAGGCAATGTCGTTATTAAAAATATTGGCGGTGCGGCGTATATCAAACTGCTGCTTTGATGCCATCGTCACTGCCACGGCCGTCACCAAGGCAACAATCAACACCGCGGTGATCAAGGCCACTCCTTGTTGATGTCTTAATGGCGTGGTCATCACGGCCCCACCACTTCGAATATTCTGCGTATCCGGCCCCAATCTTCCAGATCGATGCTGACTTCCACCGCCCGCGGCATGGCTGGTAGTGACTGGCCGGTGCCACTCAGATTCGGATCTGGCCATTGTGTCTGCCACTGTTTGTTGGCGTCCATAAAACGCAGGTCAACCGCCTTGATGCCCGTTAGCATTACCCCTTCATAGGCCACCGTATCAACCGCCTGATCTAGCACCGGCCAGACCTTTCTTAGCAGCTGATCTTCCTGCACCTCATAACCGACCCGCTGCAGGTGGCTGCGCGGCAGGGCCATGGGATTGGCACGACCAGAGCGGCTCAGCTCCAAAATCGAACTGCCATAACCCCCACCGCTGATCGCCCGCAGCTCATCGCCATAATTGTCACGCACCGGCCGGTCAATCGCCTGCTCAATATCGCGGCCAATAATCAAAAAGGCCTTTTGCAGCTGCGCCAGACGATCAGCCTGGATGTCGGCATGCGCACGGGTATTCATCACCGAATTCAGGCCAGCATAAGCCATCGCCGACATCGTAGCGAAAATGCCGATGGCAATTATCAGCTCTAATAAAGTAAAACCAGACTGTCGCCTCATCATGATGGTGGCTTTCCGATGTAGGCCACCATGGTGGTCAATGGCCGATCATCGTCGTCTTCTGGGGTAACTTTGACATCAAGCCGACGCACATCACTGCCTTTCACCTCGGTCACTTTAACAAGCCACTTAAACTCGCGCCCGGCCATGGTTTCGTCGCCCTTGATTTCACCCGACTTAGGCCACTGGCCACTGACACGCAACTCGGTCAGGACGTTCAAACCAACCCAATGGGCCAGGGAGCGCTCTTTGAGATAGGAAAGATTGGAGACATGACTGCTAACACCCTTGATCGCCGCTGCCAGTGCAATGGCCAACACTGCCAGGGCGATCAACACCTCAAGCAAGGTAAAACCACGCTGCTGCTTGCCGCGCCTGATCATTTTTCCAGCGGGCCTTCGAGTTTGAGCCCACCCATCATGTCGCCATCAAGCTGATAGACCGGGCCATCTTCAAGTTTCAGGGTTACGCTGAAAGGACTGACCTCACCGCTGGACATGATCCAGACCCGACTGGCTTCTGTTTCACCAAACAGGTCTTCTGCCGCGGCCTGCCCCTCAACCTCGGTGACCAGATTAATTCCTTGCGGCAATTCACGCAGACGAAATTCTTCCACATCAGCAATCGGCAGCCAATCCTTGCCATCGTAGCTAAGAAACTGATAACTGTCTTCACTGACCTCCAGCGCCATCTCGCGGCCATTAAGCACCGATTCCTGAATGGCCAGATCGAGCAAGTTGCTCAGCCGTTGCGCCTCTTCTTTCAATGCCCTGGCCTCGTTACCGCCCACCGACAGGGTTGCCATACTAAGCACAATACCAATGATCAGTAATACCACCAGCAGCTCGAGGATGGTGAAGCCTCGCTCATGGCGTCGCTGCCGAGGGAAACTCATGCCGATTTATTGAATATTCCAGTTACCGATATCGGCGTTGGCACCCTCACCACCGTCAGCACCATCAGCGCCGTAGCTGAATATATCGATGCTGCCGTGAACGCCCGGATTGAGATACTGATAGGGCTTGCCCCATGGGTCGACCGGCAAGCGCTGCAGGTAACCATCTTCTTTCCAGGACGGTGCATCAGCGGGTTTGTCCACCAGCGCTTCCAGTCCGCCATCGGTACTTGGGTATTTGTGGTTATCAAGACGATACAGCGACAGGGCGCTTTCAATGGCACCGATGTCCGACTTGGCTTTGGCGATACGGGCCGCATCAGGCCTATCCATAATTTTCGGCACGATGAAGGCCGCCAGAATACCGAGGATGACTACCACCACCATGACCTCGATCAGGGTGAAGCCGTCTTGCTTGCGCTGTAACATTGCCTGGTTCATTGTCTTTCCTATTTCACTAATTGGTTCAAATCAAAAATTGGCAGCAGGATCGCCAGCACGATCACCAGCACCGTACCCCCCATAAACAGAATCATCATCGGTTCGAAAAAACCCATCAACACACCGAGCAGGGTTTCCATCTCACGTTCCTGGGCCGAGGCCGAGCGCTCCAGCATCTCGTCGAGATTACCACTGGCCTCACCACTGGCAATCAGATGCACCGTCATGGGCGGGAAGTAACCACTGTTATCCAGCGCCTTGTTGATGGCAGTGCCTTCGCGTACCCGCCGTGCCGCCTCATCCACCGCCGAACGCATCGGCAGGTTGGTGACCACCTCGGCCGAGATACTCATTGCCTCCAGCACCGGCACACCACTGCTGGCGAGGATGCTAAAGGTACGGGCAAACCTAGCCGTGTTCATACCACGCACCAGTCGTGAGACCAGCGGCAAATGTAATAGCAGTTTATGAAACTGACGCTTCGGTCCTTCACGGCGTAGCAACCACGAAGCAACCACAATGGCTATGACGATAAAACTGAGCAACAGGATCCAATTGTTCTGCAGAAAATCACTCAGACCAATCAGACCTCGGGTCAGCAGCGGTAGTTCCTGACCCATGCCCTCGAACACCGCCACCACCTTGGGTACAACGAAGGCAACCAAACCCACCACGACCACCACCGCCACGATGGCAATCAGCACTGGGTAGATCAGCGCCAGCTGAAATTTCTGCCGCAGGGCGTGACGATTTTCGGTGTAGTCCGCCAGCCGCTCCAGCACAGCATCGAGGTGACCGGACTGCTCGCCGGCATCAACTGTCGCGCGGTAGAGATCGTCAAAGGCATGGGGGAAATCGGCCATCGCAGCGGCCAACGGATGACCTTCTTTAACCTTGGAGCGCACTGCCAGCAACATATTGCCCAGGCGTGGCTTTTCACTCTGGCGTGACACGGCCTGTAAGGCTTCATCAATCGGTGTGCCTGAATGCACCAATGTCGCCAACTGCCGGGTGATCAGGGACAGGTCAGCCGGGTTGAGGCCCGTTTTAAGCAAGCTAAACGATTTGCGTTGCTTGGCCTCACGCTGTTGCACCTCGACCACCGCCAGCGGTGTCCAACCCTTGTCGCGCAACTGCTGCCGGATCTGACGCGGGGTATCGGCTTCCAGCACGCCCTTGTGTTGCTGGCCGGAACCATCTAAGGCTTTGTATTCGAAGGCAGACATCTAGCCGATTAACCTTCCCTTGTGACGCGCAACACTTCTTCTAACGAGGTGTCACCGGCCAACACCCGACGCAAGCCGTCATCGCGAATGCCGGCAGTAGCCAGGCGGGCATGGCGCTCCATCTCTTGTTCGCTGGCACCGTCATGGATCATGCCTTGCAAGGCCTCATCGACAATCACCAATTCATAGATGCCGGTACGGCCAACATAACCAACCTGCTTACACTCGGGGCAGCCCTTGGCATGAAAAATTGTCGGCGGATTTGCCTTGTCCCAGGCAAAACTCTCACACTCCTTTTCAGAGGCTGGTGATGACTCTTTACAATGCGGACAGAGCAGGCGTACCAGACGCTGGGCCAGCACTCCGATCAGACTTGATGACAACAGAAACGGTTCGACACCCATGTCACGCAAACGGGTGACGGCGCCGACAGCAGTGTTGGTATGCAGGGTCGATAACACCATATGGCCGGTCAGCGAGGCCTGCACGGCAATCTCCGCCGTTTCCAAATCACGAATCTCTCCCACCATCACCACATCCGGATCCTGACGCAGAATGGCACGCAGACCACGGGCGAAGGTCATTTCCACCTTGGAATTCACCGCCGTCTGGGAGATGCCGTCGATGTAATATTCGATCGGATCTTCCACCGTCATTATGTTGCGTTTAAAATCGTTGAGCCTAGCCAGGCCGGCATATAGCGTCGTCGTCTTACCTGAACCCGTCGGGCCAGTGACGAGAATGATGCCGTGGGGGCGGTTGAGCAGCTTATCCACGCCCGCCATTGCCCCCGGCTCCATACCCAGATGTTCCAGATTTAGGCGACCGGCCTGCTTGTCCAGCAAACGTAATACCACTCGTTCGCCGCCCTGGCCCACCGGCAGGGTTGAGACACGCACATCCACCGGTCGACCGGCGATGCGCAATGAAATACGACCATCCTGAGGCAGGCGCTTTTCGGCAATATCAAGCCTGGCCATGACCTTAAGGCGCGATACCAGCAGCGGCGCCAACTGACGGTTAGGCTCCAGCACCTCACGCAGCACACCATCGACCCGGAAACGCACCACCATCCGACCTTCAAAGGTATCGAGATGGATATCCGAGGCGCCTTCCTTGATCGCCTGAGTCAACAAAGCATTAAGCAGACGAATGATGGGAGCATCATCTTCGCTTTCGAGCAGGTCTTCCGGCTCATCCAAAGCCTCGGCAATAACGGAAAGGTCATCCTCATCAGCCATACTGCCCATCATTTCAAAGGCCTCGGCCGACCCCCCCTCATAGCTTTGCTGTAGCAGTTGATCAAAGCTCTTACCAGCCATCAGTTCAAGCTTGAGTGGCAAACCGAAATAGCGACGTAATTCAGCCAGAGTCAAACTGGAAACGGTCTCACGACACTGCAGCTGCGCTGCCTCAGATGTCAGTGCTGACAACAACACGCCATGCCGTTTGGCAAAACCAAACGGCAGCCGTTTCAGGCCGGGGAATTCTTGATGAGGTTCCTGAGGTGCTGCGGCCACAGCCTGTGGATCACTGGCCATCGCCACGGTTTTCGATTGATTGAAGCATTGGTTCTGCCGGCTCATAGGGCGGTGGTAATTCCAAAAAGTCCGGCATCAACGGCAAGTCAGCATCATCGACCATCATCACGCCTTTCTGATTGAAGCGTAATTGCTCTGCCCGAATGTAATCATATTTGCTCGAAGTAATCTGGGTAGCGACAGCTGCATCGCGAACAATGGACGGCCGGATAAATACCAGCAGGTTTTTTTTGACATTGGAGGTGGCCTTGTTGCGAAACAAAGCACCAAGAAAGGGGATATCACCCAAGACTGGGACCTTCTGTACAGACTCCTGCACATCATCTTCGATCAAGCCACCCAGCACGATGGTGCCGCCGTCATCGACCAACACTGTCGTCCTGATAGAACGCGTATTTGTAGTCAGATCTGCCGCCCCTTCAGGTGACTTGGCTACACTATCGACCTTTTGCTCGATATCGAGCTTGACGGCATCGCCTTCATTGATCTGTGGTTTGACCTTGAGAGTGATGCCAACGTTTTCACGCGTGATGGTGGTAAACGGATTGGAGACTGAGCCGCTATCGCCAGTGCTAGTATAACTTCCAGTTCGGAACGGCACTTCCTGACCGACGATAATTTCGGCCTCTTCATTGTCAAGCGTCATAATGTTCGGTTTGGACAATACATTAGTTCGACTATCGCCCTGGAGGGCATTGATCAGCCCAGTAAAGTCGGTAGAGCCACTATTAAAACGTCCCAACCCCAGAAAGCTGATCGGTGGCGACGGTACAACGGCAGTATCATTTCGGATGCCTATGCCGGCCGCAGTGGCGTTAAAATCGCTGAAACTTGTGCCTGCAATCGGCCCCTTGCCGTCAGGCGAACCATCGACAAACCAGCTCACACCCAATTCAGCGGTTCTGTCGTCGTTAACCTCTGCAATCACCGCCTCAACCAGCACCTGGGCACGACGCACATCCAATTTATTGATCACCCCTTGCAAGGAACGAAACAGGTCCGGCGGCGAAGTGATTACCAGGGCGTTAGTCTCCTCATGGGCCTGAATGGTGATCGGCGAACGATTCACTTGCGCTGCAGCTTTTCCACCAGCAGCCGCCTTCTTTTCCTTATCATAGGTATCACCCAGCCCGGTCAACACTGGCACCAACTCCTTGGCCTGGGCATAACGCAAGTAGATGACATGAGTGTTACCGGTGGTTTCCAGTGGAGTATCCAAATGAGTAATAATGGCACGGATCCCAAGGCGCTCAGACTTATCACCGCTGATCAGAATACTGTTGGTTCTTTCATCAGCTACCAGCACTGCCTTGCCTGAACGCGGCGCCTTGGGGTCTGCCCGCTTACCTTGTTGACGCAGGTTTTCAAGAATTCGTACTACCTCAGCGGCCGAGGCATGTTTGAGCGGCATTACCTCAAGATCAGAGGCACTGGCAACATCGATGCGTCCGATAATACTGAGCAGACGGTCAACATTGGCGGCAGAATCCGAAATAATCAAAACGTTGGTCGTAGCATAGGCAGCCATATGGCCATGCTGTGGTACCAGCGGCCGCAAAATCGGCACCAGCTGGGCTGCGGAGACATTTTCCACTTCAATAACCCGGGTCACCATCTCATCACCCTGGGCGCCACGCTTCATCATCTCGGAACCACCAATTTGCTTGGCATTTACCGAGGGCACGATTTTAATGACACCGCCCATCGGTACGGCAGAAAAATTATGTACGTCCAACAGAGAAAGAAAAGTCTGGTAGACCTCGCTGGCATTCATGGGCTTGGAAGAAATTACCGTCACCTTGCCCTTAACGCGCGGATCAACAATAAAGTTCTTACCGGTGAACTCAGCCACAGTGGCGATGACAGTAGCCAGATCGGCATTTTTCAAGTTAAATGTGATGCCAGCCTCATTTTGAGTTGCCGCAAAGCTAACGCTGCTCACAACAATCAACGCCGCTGCCAGCCAAGCTCGGCAGCAAACAGCTATAGCATTATTGGCGCGATGTTTTCCGAAAAATCTCATCAAACTTCCTACTTTCCCTCTAATTTACCGGCAGGGTAAAACGCTGCTTCACACCATTGCGATCAACCACCAGATCCAATGTATCCGCCGAAGATAAATCTTTTATTAAACCAAAACCCTTGGCCGGGCTATCCAACTCAACGCCGTTAACCGAAGTCACAACATCGCCAGGCAGCAGACCATGGCGAGTCATAAACGTAGCGTCACGACCTGGCTGCAACTTGTAACCAACAAAGCGACCATTTTTATTGGCCGGCTGTATGCGAACTAAATCGGCCACCTTTTGTGGATCTTTTAATAAAGTATCACGGTATTCGCGCAACGAATAAATCTGCCGCGGCGTCGCTCTTGTCGTTCGTCTTTGAGACACCGCCCGTGATGCAGTTTGAGTTGAAGCAATGCCGAGATCCAAAGATTCTTTTGGCAGTTTAAGGGTTTCATAACGACCGCCTCGCTGAATCACAATTCTGTCGGCATGAATTTCCTTCAATTCCGCATTCCCCGGCAGCTTGTCACCCACGCTATAAAAATTTTCTTTGCCCGAAGGATCAGCCACAATCGCTCGCGCCTCATCCTGATTGGACGAAGCGATCAGACCTCTCAAGGTCAGTTTTAAATTTGTCTCCGGCAAGTCGACTGGCTGAGGAGCCGCCCGCAGCTGTGTCACCTCACCAAACAGATGCCAACCCGGCAGCTGCTGCACCAGACCATTGCCCGCACTGCCCGAGACAGCTTTACTCGCCAGGCTCGTCACCGGCAGCAACGCTGGCTGCTCAGCTTGTGGCAGCAAACGCCAGCTCAGCTGGGCCAGGCTATAGGCCAGCAGCAAGATCAGCAATACATGCACCAACGCCCGCAGGCGCGGCCCCGGTTGCTGACACAGCATTAATAAGTCTTTTCCCGTTATCGCGGCCATTGACTAACCGAACCCTCAAAATCTTGTGTAATCAGGCTATTCCAGCAGCCCGCCAAGCAGATACCGCTTTATTTCCAGCGCTACTTATACACACAATCAAACGGCAAGCCAGACAATCCTTTAATACAATTGTACTTCCTGCCGAGAACATTAATAACCAATTGATTATTATATAAAAAATATTATTGGGTATTTTTCATCCAATCTACAATAAATCCCCATACATCAGCGTTAAGGGACTTAAATACAAACTCTCCACAAAGTTATCCACAGTTTTTGTGTATAACCTGGAAAGATTATAAGCCTAACAATAGGTTAGCGCATTTTGTTAGTAAAGCTTTAAAAAAGCCAATCTAAACCAACACAAAACACACTCATTTGTTCAGACTTCAACAACAACGCTTATATACACAACTTATAAAGATCAACTACCAGCGCAATACCGACCAGCTCGGAATCACAAAATCAGGACCAAGCTGATTCTGACGGCTTTCCAGCTGGCCATCACCATCGCTATCAATCAAATAATAAGGCGCCCCCTTTGTTGGTATCACCTCAATCATGTAAAGCTGGCCGTTATTCCGGTACTCCCTTACCCGGCCCTGATCCCTCGGCGTAATCACAACTTCCGGCTCCATGGCCTGATCCAGCGATGCCCCGCCACTTGCCGCAGGCTCTGCAGCGACAGCCGTTGCAGACAACAGCATCAGGGCAGCTAATATGTGAATGTATTTCATGATTATTTTGCCTCCATCAACAAATGACTACGACCCAAAATCTAATCATAGACCGCAAGCGGCCAAAGATATCATCAACCACTTGCGCTAAGCGAATCAACCTATAGTTTATTCACTCTATATAATCATCCCTCACAACTGAACTGTTATTATACTGACCCAATTACTTCTCAAAAAATAAACATTCACAAACATCATGACCAAACCCAGCAGCAAGCCCCTGATCCTCGTTGATGGCTCTTCCTATCTGTTTCGCGCCTTTCACGCCATCCAGAATCTCAGTAATTCCAAAGGACAACCCACCAACGCCATTTATGGCGTCATTAACATGGTGCGCAAATTGATCAGCGAATATCAGCCGGAATCGATGGTGGTGATCTTCGATGCCAAGGGTAAAACCTTCCGCAACGACATGTACGCCGACTACAAGGCCAACCGCCCACCCATGCCGGATGAGCTGCGCAGCCAAATTGAACCCATTCACAACATTATTCGCGCCATGGGTATTCCATTATTGGTCATCGAAGGGGTTGAGGCGGACGACGTCATCGGCACCCTCTGTGTTCAGGCTAGTGAGCTGAAGATGGAAACCCTGGTATCCACCGGCGATAAAGATATGGCCCAGCTGGTCAATGAACATGTCACGCTGATCAACACCATGACCGACACCCTGATGACACCTGAAGCGGTGGCGGAAAAATTTGGCGTCACGCCAGAACAAATCATCGACTACCTAGCTCTAGTGGGGGATAGCGTCGACAACATCCCAGGCGTACCCAAGTGCGGCCCCAAGACCGCCGTGAAATGGCTGACTCAATTTGGCTCACTTGATGAGGTAATCGCAAATGCCGATCAGGTTAAGGGCAAGGTCGGTGAAAACCTGCGCAATAGCCTCGACTTTCTGCCACTTTCACAACAACTAGCCACCATTAAGTGTGATGTAGATCTACCGTTCACACCAGAACAACTCAAACTTGAAACCCCTGACAACTCGACCTTGCGTGAGCTATTTAAAGAAATGGAGTTCAAGACCTGGCTCAGACAGGTGGAAGAGGGGGCAGGACAACAGGTCAGCGAGCCCGAGCCGCCAACACCGGCTATCGAAACCAACTACCAGGCCATCTTTGAACAGGCCCAATTTGATGCCTGGCTGAAAAAGCTGCAACAGGCCGAGCTGTTTGCCTTCGACACTGAGACCACCAGCCTCGATTACATGCAAGCCGAGATCGTCGGCGTTTCATTTGCGGTTGAAAGTGGTGAGGCAGCCTATGTGCCACTGACGCATGATTACGAGGGCGCACCAGGGCAATTGGATCGCAATGCTGTTTTGCAACAACTCAAGCCATTGCTGGAAAACCCCAACAAGAAAAAAGTCGGCCAAAACCTCAAATACGACATGAGCGTGCTGGCCAATTACGACATCAAACTGCAGGGCATCGCCTTTGACACCATGCTTGAGTCTTACATTTTCAACAGCACTGCCACGCGTCATGATATGGACTCTCTGGCGCAGAAATACCTCGATCACCAAACCATCCACTTCGAGGACATTGCCGGCAAGGGCGTCAAACAGCTCACCTTTAACCAAATCGATCTTGAACAGGCTGGCCCCTATGCCGCCGAAGATGCCGACATCACCCTAAGGCTGCATGAGGCCCTGTGGCCGCAACTTGAAAAAGAGCCCGGGCAGAAGCGGGTATTCGAGGAAATAGAAATCCCACTGGTACCGATCCTGTCACAAATCGAGCGTAACGGCGTTTTGATTGACCAGGACATGCTGCACCTGCAAAGCCAAACCCTGGCCAGCCGCATGATCGAACTGGAACAAAAGGCCCATGACGAGGCGGGCGAAGTTTTTAATCTCAATTCACCGAAACAGATCCAAGCCATTTTCTATGACAAGCTAGGCCTACCCATCCTACAAAAAACCCCCAAGGGGGCACCATCGACTGCCGAACCGGTATTGCAGGAACTGGCACTGGACTACGATCTGCCACGCCTGATTCTGGAGCACCGCTCCATGAGCAAACTCAAATCAACTTACACCGACAAACTGCCACAGCAGATCAATCCTGCGACTGGCCGGGTGCATACCTCATATCACCAGGCCGTCGCCGCCACCGGTCGCCTGTCTTCATCCGACCCTAACTTGCAAAATATTCCTATCAGAAGCGAGGAGGGCAGGCGCATCCGTCAAGCCTTTATCGCCCCCGAAGGTTATCAGTTAGTGGCGGCGGATTATTCCCAAATCGAACTGCGCATCATGGCCCACCTCTCTAGCGACGAAGGTCTGTTGACGGCCTTTCAACAAGGCAAGGATATCCACAGCGCCACCGCCGCTGAGATTTTCAATGTGCCACTGGAGGAGGTCGAATCAAACCAGCGCCGCAGTGCCAAAGCCATCAACTTTGGGCTAATCTACGGCATGTCAGCCTTTGGTTTGGCCAAACAGCTGGGAGTTAATCGCGGTGAGGCCCAGGAATATATCGATCTCTACTTTACCCGCTACCCCGGCGTAAAAGATTTCATGGATCGAATGCGGGCTGAGGCCCACGAACAAGGCTATGTCGAAACCCTGTTTGGCCGCCGCCTCTATTTAAATGACATCAATGCCCGTAACGGCCAGCGCCGCCAATACGCCGAACGTGCCGCCATCAACGCACCCATGCAGGGCACCGCCGCCGACATCATCAAATTATCGATGATTCGCTGCCATGAATGGCTGCAACAAAGTGATATTGATGCCTGCATGATCATGCAGGTCCACGATGAATTGGTATTTGAAGTAAAAACCGAACAATTGGACGCCGCTAAAACCGGAATTAACAACTGCATGACTGGCGCCGCCGAACTGGCTGTGCCGCTGCTGGTGGATATCGGAGTAGGGGACAACTGGGATCAGGCCCACTAGACCCATCACAGGACGAGAAAAAACACAGAAAAATTAGCTACTTATAAAAACACGACTGCCCCGACGATACAAATACCGAGGCAGTCGTTAAATAATACACATCCGACCCTTGAACTTTTTAGAATAGTGCCGATCTATACATGTAAGCGCTGCCCTTTGCGCTTACCCCGCTCACCCTCCCTAGAGCGGGACCCTCTTCCTGGTTTCCCCAAGCCAGGTTTAGACTCTTAGCCCCGGACTCCCTCCAATTAGTTCCGGGGCTTTTTTTATTTATAAATCACAGCATAACAAAAAGTTATTGACTCATTCTAAATAAATGTTATTATTTTATTAAACCACCTTTATGGTTTTTGGTTGTCCATCACAGCTCCCCCCTTGATGGACAACGCTACCACACATTCCCCAAATGTCGGTAGCAACCCCCGCCCCGGCTCTCCCCAATATTGCCGGGGCTTTTTTATCGCTGAAACTTTTATTACCGCTACATTGAACTTTAGTTTCTGGATTAATGTCCAAACCTTCGAACCCAACGGTCTGCCTCTACTCCTCCGCAGGCCCCACCTGGAAACTGCAGGTGGACATTCGAGCCCCTGGCTATCCTCCAGCCAGGGGCTTTTTTTATCTATACCGCCTCGTTGGCCAATCCAAACCAGATATCAAGCCTATGCCAGGCATCTTCCAGCCCAACGCCCTTTAAGGCTGAAAATAGCTGCACCGTGGCCCAAGGCTGTTCACGCTCGACGCCATACTCTTCAGCTAAGGCCTGCCGCACCTGCTGCAAGACATTGCCAGCTGCGCCACGGCTCAACTTATCGGACTTGGTCAAAAGGATATGCAGGGGCATTTCACTACGCTGGCACCATTCAATCATCTGCCGATCAAAGTCATTCAACGGCAGGCGAATATCCATCATCAAAACCACCCCTCTGAGCGACTCTCGCTCTTGCAGATAGGTTCCCAAGGCTTCACGCCAGTGTTTCTTCATCCGATCTGAAACCTTGGCAAAACCGTAACCGGGTAGGTCGACAATGTGACGTTGCGGATCAAGCGCAAAATAATTGATTTGCTGAGTACGCCCTGGTGTTTTACTGGTTCGTGCCAGAGACTTCTGGCCACAAATACGATTAATGGCGCTGGACTTGCCTGAATTAGATCGCCCAGCAAACGCAACCTCGATCCCTTCATCGGCAGGCAGCTGGGAAATTTTATGGGCACCGGTAATGAAAGTGGCCTGCTGATAAACACGATGCATCATAATACGATGGTAGCCACTGAACTAACGCTTGCCAGGGCCGTAGATATAACGCGACAAATCGACCTCTTTAGTGCTCAAACGACGCACCAAATGATCGAGGCTAATAATGGCATGCTCAAGCAGATTTACCGCGATATAAGGATGCTCGATTCTAAGTCGCTCATACATAGGGCGGGACAAACGCAGCAAATCTGTCTCGGCACTGGTTGCACGCATCTGCAACATACGCGGCTGACGATCAAAGAAAGACATCTCGCCCATTAATTCACCTTCCTGCATTGAACCCACCGCCATTTCGCGACCATGGTCATCAAACAACAAGGCCGCCTCACCCTTAACAACAAAATAAAGCGCGTCACCCACCGAACCAGCCTGGGCAATCACATCATTCTTGTTATAAGAAACCAGCTCGGTGTACTCCAACAATTTTTCCACCTCGGCCATCGTCAAGGACTCGCACAGGTATTGCTGATTCATAAAAGACTTTAAATCAATATTTTTGACTGACATGGCGCATTTGCTCCCTAAAATCCCATGCAAAAAGTTGAAACGATGATAACAACAAAGCGGTCTTACATTCTAGCGGCGCAATATTGCACTGCAGTGGTCTTGTCGGCAACACAAAAGTAACCGACAATCAGATACAATTTCGTTCATCCAACATAATATTTAAAGCAACACCAACAATAAGGACTTAGCTTTATGAAATTATTCAAACTTACCCTGCTAATGCTTGCCTCACTATTTCTCATGCCAAGCGTTAATGCTGCGCAACTGCAAGAGGGTACAACTCACCTGGCTATCACACCAGCACAACCCACCTCTGCCGATGAAGGCATGATCGAGGTAGTGGAAATATTTTCCTATGGCTGTTCACACTGCCACCGTTTTGAACCCATGCTGGAGCGCTGGTTGAAAACCAAACCGGCCAATGTGAAATTCGTACAGCTGCCCGCAATTTTTAATGCCACCCTGGCCATGTATGCGCGCGCCTTTTATGCCGCTGAGGCCCTGGGCGTTCTGGATAAAATTCACGCACCATTCTTTGAGGCCATTCATCTGCAAAAGCGCCGCATGAATAGCGAAGCTGAGATTACCGCGTTGTTCACCGAACATGGCGTTGATCAGAAAGATTTTGAAAAGGCATTTCGTTCCTTCGCAGTGGAAGCCAAAGTACGTCGCGCTGCTGAACTGGGCAAACGCTATGGCTTACAGGCCACACCATCAATGGTCGTCAACGGCAAATACATCACTGATCCAGGCAAAACCAACGGCTTTCAGGGCATGATCAACGTTGTTAATCAACTGATCAAACAGGAAAGCTAATCCAAGGCATGAAAGCAGCTGAACTGTTCGTACAATGCCTGGAGAACGAAGGCGTAGAGTACATTTTTGGCATCCCCGGCGAGGAAAACCTAGCCATGATGGATGCCTTGCTAGACTCTAATATCAAGTTCATCACCGTGCGCCACGAACAGGGCGCCGCTTTCATGGCCGATGTCTATGGTCGCCTTACCGGCCGGGCCGGCGTCTGCCTCTCCACCCTCGGCCCCGGTGCCACCAACCTGATTACCGGCGTCGCCGATGCCAATATGGATCATGCACCATTAGTAGCCATCGCCGGGCAAGCTGGCACCCATCGCCTGCACAAAGAATCTCACCAGGTATTGGATCTGGAAGAGATGTTCCGCCCGATCACTAAATATTCCG
This sequence comes from uncultured Chromatiaceae bacterium, assembly GCA_947259785.1. GTDB lineage: Bacteria > Pseudomonadota > Gammaproteobacteria > Tenderiales > Tenderiaceae > Tenderia. The sequence goes on from CAMYNQ010000033.1 coordinate 20,280, forward strand.
CCCGTCTGCTCATGCCCGAGGTCATCCCCGAGGTAATACGCAAGGCCTTCAAGCAGGCACAGATGGAAAAGACCGGCGCCAGCTTTATCGAATTCCCGGAAAACATCGCTGACATGGAAGTCGATGCCGAGCCGCTGTGGTCGAAGAACCCGGTCACCCCGGCACCCACCCAAGATCGCATCGATGCCGCTGCAGAGGCCATCTCCAAAGCCAAACACCCAATCATCCTCGCTGGCCACGGCGTGGTGCGTGCTGGTGCCTCAGAGCAGTTGGCCGAGTTTGCCGCCCAGCTCAACATTCCGGTCACTAATACCTTCATGGCCAAAGGCGTGGTGCCGTTTCGTCACCCCACCAATCTGGGCAGTGCCGGACTACAGGCCAAGGACTACGTCGGCATTGGTTTCGACAAGGCCGATGTCATCATTTGCGTCGGTTATGACCTGGTGGAATATCATCCTTATTTGTGGCACCCAACCAAAGACAGGTTCATTATCCATATCGACTTTCAACCGGCCGAGGTCGACGCCCACTACGGCGTCAAGATCGGCGTAGTCGGCGACATCAAACAGAGCCTGCAACGCATCACCGAACAAGCCACGGCCCAGCAGGAAACAGAAAAACTACGGCCGCTACGCGACGCCCTGATCAAGGACATGAACGAACATGCCGCAAGCCAAGCCTTTCCGGTGCAGCCGCAAAAACTGATCTGGGACTTGCGCACCGCTATGGCCTTGGAAGACATCGCCATCTGCGACGTCGGCGCCCACAAAATGTGGATGGCGCGCATGTTTCGCTGCGAACAACCCAACACCTGCATCATCTCCAACGGCTTCGCCAGCATGGGCATTGCCGTGCCTGGCGCTGTCGCCGCCAAGCTCGCCTATCCAGAAAAAAAGGTGGTGGCAGTTACCGGCGACGCTGGTTTTCTGATGAATAGTCAAGAGATCGAAACCGCCATACGCCTCAACACGCCTATCGTCATCCTAGTCTGGAACGACGGCGGCTACGGCCTAATCGAATGGAAACAGATGAGCCAATATGGCCGTAAGAGCCATGTCGACTTCAACAACCCAGACCTGGTCAAATATGCCGAATCGTTTGGCGCCAAAGGCTATCGCATTGAAAAGACAGAAGATCTACTACCGACACTGAAACAGGCCCTAGCCGATAACACCGTTAGCATCATCGATTGCCCGGTAGACTATTCAGAAAACCTGAAACTGACCGCCAAACTAGGTGAGACAGTCATCCAACTATAATCGAGCACTAATGCCAGAATCTAAACGCACCCACCTGCCGGCCAACGCCGTCGAAACAGGGCGCAAAATCAAGCTAATGAGCTTTAACATCCAGGTGGCGATTGCCTCGACCCGGAAACGCCACTACCTAACCCAGAGCTGGAAACACATCCTGCCCCATTCGCAGTGCTTCGATAATCTGGATCGCATCGCCCGACTGATAAGTGACTACGACATTGTCGGCCTACAGGAAGTAGATGGCGGCAGCCTGCGCAGCCAATTTATCAATCAGGTTGAATATCTGGCCCAGCACGGCGGTTTTCCATTCTGGTACAACCAGACCAATCGCAACCTGGGCAAACTGGCCCAGCATAGCAACGGCATGCTGAGCAAATACCAGCCCAGTGAAACCATCGAATATAAACTGCCGGGGATGATGCCGGGGCGGGGCGCATTGATGACGCGCTTTGGCCGACATGACAACAGCCTGGCGCTGTTTCTGGTGCATCTAGCACTGGGCAAACGCGCCCGCCAGCAACAACTCGACTTTATCGCCGAGCGGGTCAATGACTATCCCAATGCCTGTGTTATGGGGGATTTCAACTGTGCCATTGAGAGCAAGGAAATGGCCAACTTGTTTGCCAAAACCGATCTCTGCCTGCCCGAGGAGAACCTGCTGACCTTCCCCAGCTGGCGCCCAGCACGCAATATCGACCACATTCTCACCACCTCAGCAGTACAAGTGAAAGAGGTGAAAGTAGTGAATGAGGCCCTCTCAGATCATCTGCCAATTGCCATGGAAATCTCGCTACCGCACGATATCCACATCAGCTAGTCCTGGCGGGAATCGACCTTGGCCTGCTGTAGCGCCTTTTGCCGATCCTCTTCCTCACGCAGACGACGATTCTTGCGATCATCCCGGGCCAGAAAAAACAGAAACGCTATACACAACAGCAACACCACGATCTCAGTAATAATTGTATTCATTTGCTCTCCACACACCTGACCAAACAAACGGCAAGCGGTTCTATCTAACTTAATTCAGCACCTGAGTATAACGAAACCGCGCTCAGCCACCAAAACCCGGTAACGCCCAGGACGGAATAGCAGCCATCGCCTGGCGCAGCTCGGCTTCATATTTTTCATATTCAGGTAGCTTGCTCGACACCAAGGCCCAATAACGCGGCGAATGATTCAGGTGAACCGTGTGACACAGCTCATGAACCATCAAATAGCGCACCGCCTCAGGCGAGACAAACAACAAGGCCCGATTGAGGTTGATATTCTTTTGCGCCGAGCAACTGCCCCAGCGTGTCTTCTGGCCGCGCACCGTGACCCGGTTATAAGCCAAACCAAGCTCGGCGCTAACCTGCGCCAACCAGGCAGGCAAGACTTGCTTGGCCCGCCATTGCAACCACTGCCGCAAGGCCTGACGAGCATGTCGTTCGTCCGGCCCAAACACATTCAGCTCAGCCGCCGCCAGCTCTATCACCCGGTTACGCGAACCCTCCTGGTAACTGACCCGCCAAGACTCGTCGATCGCCCGAAAACAGATCGATTCCGGCAACAATGGCTGTTCAACATACGCTGCCGCCATCTTGCCCAGATGGAACTGCAACCACTGCCGATGCTCAGCGACGAAGGCCGGCACATGCTTGAGGTTAAAACGTTTAGGCACCACCACCTCAACCTTGCCCGGCGGCAAAATCTTCATTTGCAGTCGCTTGGCACGCAAACTAACACGAACAGAGTAGGGGGGAAGGGCAGACATGGCGCCATTGTCTCGGAAACACCCGCATAACTCAATCACACCAGCCCCCTGGTAGTACTACAGTAGTGCTGCAACCAAGCAAGCGGTATCATTAGATCTTCTGAGAGAATTGCTGGAACTCGCATGTCCAAAACCACCCCCCATGTTGTCTATATCGCCGGCCCCGAGGCCAGCGCCGATGAAGCCAATATTGCCGCACAACAACAAGGCCTGAAACAGCCCGTTTTGCTAAAACGGCGCGGTACCGCGCTGGGTTGGGTGGCAGAACAGCCCAAGCAAGCCGGCATTGATGCCGTCGCCGCTGCCAGCGCTTGGAACAACTCCGATGCCTACGCCTTGCCCGGCTATGTCGACGCGGAACTGCCAGCACACCAAGCCAACATCAAGCAGGCGATGGGGCTGATGGAGGCCATTGCCGAAGGTGCCGAGGTAGCCGAACTGTTTGAACAATCACCCTACATAGATCGCACCACGCCACAATTTGAGATGCTGGCCAGCTTTCAGGACGAAGGCGACGACCAGGAAATAGAAACCATCGAATACGATGCCGTCGACGGTGACGAAGTGGTCGGTGAAAATCTGTGGTGCAAGGCATCCTGGTTGTCATTTGAAGATGACGATGCCTCGCTACGGTTTCGTTTCTCCTTCGGCATAGTCGGTTACGAGGATGTCTCCGCCGACCTAGAGCGTCAGCACTATGCCGCTCAGCTCACCGATGCCATTTTTCCCGAATCAGCCATCATCAGCAACAACACTAAGCTGGAAGCATTTATGCAAACCGTGCTGGACACAGAAAAACTGGCCTATGTCGAACGCATCATTTACTTCAACGCCCCCAATGGCGGCGCCCAATTTCATCAAGATGTAGAACGCGGCCACCTCGGCGTAGTCTTCGCCCAGATGCACGGCAGCACCGGCTGGCTGGCCTGCTCAAAGGCCCAGCTAATCGACGAGATTCAAACATTCGTTAGCAACCCAGCCAACAATGAAACATTAACCAGCTTATTGAATGACACCATGCTCACTGAACTAAAACAAAAAACCTCAGCGCGCGAAGAACTCAATTGCTGGTTGGATGAACGTGATAATGACCCTCTGGAACGACTAATCAATCGCTGCCCTGAATTTTATCGTCAGCTATTTGAAAAAGGCTACGGCTATATCATCAACCCCGGCGACATCATCCTGATGCCACAAAAGAATATCGACGAATGCTGCTGGCACACCGTATTTTGCATTAATGACTTCCCTGGCGAATCACTGTCTTTTGCCATTAGAGCAATCGACTAATTTCATAAAAAATTTTATAGAAAAATATTTCAGCGAGAAAACACGCATCATGAACGACAAAACATTTTTCAAAACTGCATGCAGCACGATCATCGTCCTGCTTTTATTGAGCGGCTGTAACAAAGATGTCGACAACGGCCTTATCACATCAATCCACATGCGCGACAAATTCAACCAAACCGCAGATACTTTTGTTTCAGGCGATAATGAGATCAACATGACGTTGTCGATAAAAAACGATAGCACCTCTACAAAGACACTAAGCTTCTCGGACAACTATCAATACGACTTCCTTATCATAGACGGTGCTGGCACTGAAATATGGAAATGGTCAACAACAGGCCTGGCTCTCGTAAACATAGCAACCTCCTTTGATCTCGGCCCAACCGACATCCAAACCATCACCTATACTTGGAACCAACAGATCGATACCAATGCCACCCTCATCCCTGCCGGCAGCTATACCCTTGAAGCACGCTTCATCGGTTATGACCCAGCAGCACAAACAACACTGACTATCCTCCCCTAGAAGTTAACAACTTAGTTTCATCAATACACCACAGAAATATTTTCAATATGGGCCGCTATCGACCACCACAATCCAAGTCATCGCCCTACATCACCGCCGATGGTTATCAGACCCTGCAAGATGAACTCGCTGGGCTATGGAAACGCCGCCACCTTGTCACCATCGCCCTGTCAGCGGCAGCGGCTGAGGGCGATCGTTCCGAAAATGCCGAATACATTTATCGCAAAAAAGAACTGCGTGAGATCGATCGCAGGGTACGTTATCTGCAAAAACGCCTGCCTGATTTAAAGGTAGTCA
>CAMYNQ010000034.1 GCA_947259785.1 uncultured Chromatiaceae bacterium
CAGCCAAATGGGTAAGGGGGGAAGGAGTTTTTGGCTGCGAGCCTTGTAACAATAGATGGCTGATGAGCTAACCATCTGGAATTAGAATACAAGCCCAAAGCTTAAGATAAGCTGAAGATGGAAAAATTATTATGTGTGGCCGATAAATTTAGGTATTCGGGATCAATATTTAGAGTAGAGACGTGATGAGAAGTTTTGAATCCCTATTTGAGCAGGCGGCCCAACGCAAGCGTGGCGTTGATGCGCTGGAGGCCTTGTTGCCCGCGCCGCTGAGTCGCGATGACCTCGCCGCCATCCCTGATGCCCGTTGGTTGGCCATGATGAGCCGATGTATCTTCCAAGCCGGCTTCAGCTGGAAGGTGGTAGATAAGAAATGGCCCGGCTTTGAAGAGAGCTTTGCCGGCTTTCATCCGCGGCGCTGGATGTATATGTCGGACGAAGACTTTGAACGGCTCATCAAGGACGAGCGTATCATTCGTCACGCCACCAAGATCCTGGCCGTGCGTGACAATGCCACCTTTCTCTGTGACCTGGCCGAAGAGCACGGCGGCGCGGCACAGTTTTTTGCCGACTGGCCGGATGAGCAATATGCCGATTTATTGATTCTGCTAAAAAAACGCGCCAGTCGGCTGGGAGGTCATTCAGGGCAATACTTTCTTCGCTTTATGGGCAAAGACTCGTTCATCATGAGCCGGGATGTGGTCGCTGCCCTAAAACGGGAAAACATCATCACCACCGAGCCCAAGTCTCAACGTGATCTGCGGGCCGTGCAGGCGGTGTTCAATCAGTGGTGTGCGGAGAGTGGTCGGCCAATGACGCATGTGAGCAAGGTATTGGCCTACACCGTTGGTGCGTGACCAGCCTAAGCGTTTTAAGGTCGGAAAGCGTTTGCCAGGAAGTCAGCTATATTTCACCCAGCGGCGAAGATTTCGAAGAAGGGTTTTAATTCATATCGTAAGATGCCTTCATTCGCCACTTAAAATCTAATCTCAGATAGTCAGACAACTCGCACTCGGCAAGTTGCTGGGCGAATATCAGCCCTCTTCTATGTGAATTTCCAAAACTCTGGTCTAACCTTCAATTGTTGAGTGTGTAGTTCTCACATTATCGATCAGCAAAGGAGGGCGACATGGGCGACGATGTTTTTACCACTCCGGATGGCTATGGATTAACTGCGGTTTCAGACTCACCCGATATTCGAGATCGCATGTATGAACCGGCGCTACTGCAATTGGAAAACGAAATCCGCCCGGAAAAAAGCCTACTGCATGTGCGTGACCAGGGTCGAGAGGGGGCCTGTACCGGGTTTGGCCTCGCAGCCGTTATCGATTACCTCAATATAAAGCGCTACCGCGACGTGCGGGTGAGTACCCGCATGTTGTATGAGATGGCCAAGCGCCATGATGAGTGGCCGGGCGAGGGCTACGACGGTTCCAGTTGTCGTGGCGCGATTCGGGGCTGGTACGGCATGGGAGTGTGCAGTGAAAAGTCATGGCCCTATGAGGCCGGCCATGATGGTCTGCTGACCGTTGCCCGGGCCAAGGAGGCGCGTGAAAACACCATCGGTGCCTACTACCGCCTACGACCAAACATAGTTGATTTTCATGCCGCATTAAACGAAGTTCATGTCTTGTATGTATCAGCCAATGTACATAGTGGCTGGTGGCGTTCAAACTTGGTTGCGCAGGATGGCGCCAAGATCATCCCCTATCGCAAACGTACCGAAGGCGGGCATGCCTTTGCCATTGTTGGTTATAACGACAGGGGTTTTTGGGTGCAGAATTCCTGGGGGCATAGTTGGGGGCAGGATGGGATTGCATTGTGGAGCTACGAGGATTGGCAGGAGAATATTCGCGATGCCTGGGTCGTGCGCTTGGCCTTATCAACCCCTCAGGTTTTTCAACGTCCTCTGAGCACAAGTGCGGAACGGTCCGAAGATCAGGAAGGACTCTTCAGGGCACCCAATCGTGCCGAGATCGCCGGCCATTTTGTCCATATAGACGACGGTGATTTTGATGAGCGAGGCCGTTATTGGAGCAATCGCGAAGACGTACTACAAACCGCTGATCTATTGCGAACCACGGCTAACTATCAACACGTTCTGTTATATGGACACGGTGGTTTGAATAGCATCAAGGCCTCGGCCAAACGCATCAGTGCGATGAAGGAAATATTCAAGGCCAACGGTATCTATCCTTACCACGTTATGTACGACACCGGTCTGTTAGAGGAGATCAAGGATGTGTTGCTGAGTAAACGGCGGCGCGCCGAGGCGCAGGTGGGTGGCTTCAGTGATTGGTGGGATAAAAAGGTGGAACGTGCAACGCAAAAACCGGGTCGGGCGCTGTGGCGAGAGATGAAGCAGGGGGCGAGCAAGCCGTTTGAGCCAGATCGGGCCGGCTGCCACGTCGTCACTGATATGATTTGCGCAGTGAAGGCCAATCCGCGATTGAAATTGCATCTGGCCGGTCATAGTACGGGCGGAATTTTATTGGCGCATATGCTTGAAAGTATTAAACGTGAGTTTAAAGAAAACATACGTATTGAAACCATTTCCCTGTTGGCACCGGCCTGTACCTTAGATTTATTTGAATCCCATTACCGCCCCCACCTGGAAGATCAAGCCGAGATCGATGTGGGTGATATGAGTGTTTACAATTTATCCAAAGGTCTTGAAAAGGATGACAATGTTGCCAAGGTCTATCGTAAGTCGCTGCTTTATTTGGTCTCTCGAGCCTTTGAAGAAGAGCCGGTGGAAGAAATACTGGGAATGCGTAAATACAGTGAGGAGCTACACGCACCACGACTGTCATTTATCTATAGCGAGGGAAGAGAAAATCAAACACCCCGTAGTGCCAGTAGATCGCATGGTGGTTTTGACAACGATCCAGCGACAATGAATGACATATTGCGACGGGTGCTGGATGCAGAGCCGGAACGCCTATTTACCGAGCAAGACCTGAAGTATTAATCCAACAGTATAAATCCATCTGTGGATTTGAGGCCTGCAACGACAGGCCTCTTTACTTTTTAAGGCTTGTCTCGGCCCTTGACTACCCGGACAACAAAACCGGCTTCAAACTCGACCACATAGGTAGTCTTGTTTACACCGATGCTGTAATACCATTGATCGATATGGCTGCAGCTAAATTCCTCTTCTTTACCGTCGACAAGAATCTTTTCTGTTTGTGTGTATGAGTCTTTCATCAGCGGCTCACCGCAGTAACGCTGTACATCCAGTTTGGAATAACGGTTGTCGACAAAGCTGCCCTGGCAGCGGAACTGCGCCTTGGCCTCAAATGCTAGCCAAGATGACGAGAGTAGAAGCATATAAATCAGTGGTTTCAAGGGGGCGCTCCTTGTTGGGTTGTGTGAATTCTGGCCTGTTGTTTATCCTAGTCTGAAACTGAGTCTAGGTGGAAGCTTGTGAATTGGGCATGAATCAAGGTCATGGGCTATGGGTTTTGCCATGGCCTTGCGGTTGTCGCTATAGGATAATGCCGGGAACAATCCGTTGTGCCGATAAATAAGGCGGTTAGCTTGCATTCTTTGTCCGATCTACAATCCGGCCGTTTGGCCCATGAATCCCGTATCGATTTGGCCTGCGGGCTTAGCGAATTTCCTGATGAACTGTTCGGCCTAGCCAATAGCCTGGAGGTACTGAACCTGTCGGGCAATCGACTCAACCAGCTGCCGGATGACTTTGGCCGTTTCAAAAAATTACGCATCCTGTTTTTATCCGACAACGACTTTCAGGTCTTTCCCCAGGTATTGGCGCAATGCCCTTCTTTGAGTATGGTCGGCTTCAAGGCCAATCACATCAGCCAGGTGCCGGAAGGCAGCCTGCCGCCGAAGATTCGCTGGTTGATCCTGACCGATAACCAGATCGAGACCTTGCCAGTATCGATTGGTCGGCATCAAGAATTACAAAAGCTGATGCTGGCCGGTAACTGTTTGAGACACCTACCCGATGAATTGCGCAACTGTAGCCAGTTGGAGTTGCTGAGGATATCCGCCAATCAATTGCATGAATTGCCAAACTGGTTGACGCAAATGCCAAAGCTGTCCTGGCTGGCCTTTGCCGGTAATCCCTGCTGTGCCGGCGACGATATTGAGCACAGTTTGGAAGCGGTGCATTGGGACGAGCTGCAACTTAGTTGTCGCCTGGGTGAAGGGGCCTCGGGTGTAATCTCCAAGGCGCGCTGGAATGACCGCGTCGATGTGGCGATGAAGGAGTTCAAGGGCGCGGTGACCAGTGATGGTTTGCCCGCCGATGAAATGGTCGCATCGATTGCCGCCGGTCAGCATCAACACCTGGTCGAGGTGTTGGCCAAGGTCGCTGGGCATCCCGAGCAGAAAAGTGGATTGTTGATGTCATTGATCGATGAAGAGTTTAGCAACCTGGCCGGACCGCCCAGCTTTGCCAGTTGTACTCGCGATGTCTATCCGGAGGGGCGCAGTTTCAGCCTGAGTGATGTCTATAACATTGCCGAAGGCATCGCATCCGTGGCTTGGCATCTGCATGAGCGCAAGATCATGCATGGCGATCTCTATGGGCATAATATTTTGGTCAATCAGGCGGCAGACTGTCTGTTGGGTGACTTTGGTGCGGCCAGCTTGTATGACAATCTGCCTGCCGAGCTTACTGCCTCGATAGAGCGACTTGAGGTGCGGGCATTTGGCTGTTTGTTGGAAGAGTTGTTGGACCACCTGGGCGATGCCAATGCATCTTTGAACATCGATGCCTTAAGCGCTTTAAAAACATTGCAGGCTGAATGTGTGAATGAACAGCCGCCCAAGCGACCGACCTTTAAAGACATCTGTTCGCGGATCGAAGAGGCAAATCCTTTTTCAAGTTCTTAGCATTGTTATCGCTTAACCGCAGTATTTAGCAACGATCCGATTTCTGCCTGTCCCCTTGGCGGAGTAGAGCAGCTTGTCTGCCAGTGCCACCAGCTTGACCTCCGTGCGCCGTGCATCGGCCGGCATGGTGGCAAGCCCGATGCTGGCGGTGACGGTGGCAGCGGTGGGTGACGCCTGGTTAGGAATGCCAAGTTGGTGAATGCCTTCCTGTATTTCGTTGATCTTTTTTTCGGCCTGCGCCAGCGGCGTGTTGCCAAACACCAACGCAAACTCTTCGCCACCATAGCGAGCACAGAGGTCGCTGGGCCGATGGGTCGAGCTGTTGAGCAGCTTCCCAATCTTGCGCAGGCACTCATCCCCGCTTTGGTGACCATAGGTATCATTGAGTAGTTTGAAATGATCGACATCAAAAATGGCCAGTGAGATCGGTTGCTGCAGGCGTGCGCAACGGCGCCATTCGGCATTGATAAATTCATCAAAGTAGCGGCGGTTGGCGACTTGGGTCAGGCCATCGATGCGGGAAAGTGCTAATACCTTTTCCTCCGCCAATTTTCGTTCGGTGATGTTTTGGTGCGAGATGACAAAATAGTCTGCTTCAGCGTGTTGGAAAGGCGCCGCCCGCATCATGAACCAACGGGTCTCATTCGGGCTGTGGCAGGGGTATTCGAAATAATATGAATCCAATTCACGACGAATAACCTTTCTAATACCTTTCGCCGCCTTGCTGCCAAACTCATCGCCTCGATTCGCCGCGCTATCACAGACGTCGAGGTAGTTGAAGTTTTGCCAGTCCTGGCTGGCGGCACAGTCGTTGTTGTTGCCAAACATTACCCAGCTACGATTGACGTATTGGATGTCGCCCTTGGCATCAATCACCACGATGTGGTCGGTGATGGTGTCGAGAATCGAACTGAGGAACTCATATGATTCGGCCATTTAAGCTATCTCGAATATCGGAGCATGTCATGTGCACTGTGTACCAATACTGTTTCGGTTAAAGATGCACGATCTACAGGGCAAGAATTAACTCGTGATTATTGTGGGATATGCGTTGTTAGCAATAGCGGCAATAAAGACTCCAGATATCTCTGATAAATAACGTTGTTATAATTCGGCAAGTTTATTAAATACGAGTTTTCCGCACATGGGCATGGGCCGCTACCGACCACCACAAGCTAAGTCATCTCTGTACATCACCCTGGATGGTTATGAAGCCTTGCAAGCCGAACTAGATGGTTTGTGGAAGCGTCGCCATGTTGTGACCGCAGCCCTGGCCGCGGCAGCGGCCGAGGGTGATCGTTCCGAGAATGCTGAATTAGGTAAAGAACCTCTTTTATAATACTATTATGCTCAATGGACTGATATTAAGGGGTTTATTATTAGTATGTATACTATATAGACTATACTATTTTAGGCTATCTCTCAGTCGCTTCTCTATGAAGGTAGAGCTACTAACAGATGGCTTTAGAATACGAATAAAAGCTAATGCTATTCCTAGCAAAATGGGCTAGAAAGATGCCCCGCCAGATATTCATATACTATCCGAATGCCAGCTAAATCTTTTTTAATAAGCTCTATTGGAGGATTGTTTCCAAATATTACGTTGTGATTTGATGTGTGAACCCAGCGATTTGCTAGTTCGGGATTTTTTGGAAATAGCGAGTGTAAAGCTTTGTATATATAACTTAGATATCTAATCTTTTCCTGGATAGATTCATCAAGAAGTTCGGCGTGTTCAAGTTTATCCTCATGTGAAATACCTATAATTATCTTTTCCTGTTCAGAGGTTAACTCCCATTGATTAGATATCTCGAAAAATATCTTAAGGCTGGATTCCAATTTTTGTTCTCCAATATTTGCCGACGTATAAAAGATTGCTTTTGCTTGAAAACAATTCCAATACAAGTTAATTAGGTCTTTTTCGGAATCAATACCGCCCGCTGTGATAGCGAGTTGAATCCCCGGATAGCATCTATATTAATTTTACATGTCATCCCTTAAGCTATCATCAGAGAGCACCCCTTGCACCTCCTCCGACAAGCGAGCGCTACCCAACCATTTAGAAACGACTTCCCCTGCTGATAACTTATTCCAATTGAAGTGCCCATCAAGATAAAGCTGGGAAAAAAGGGCCTCAAAAGGTGATGTCTGGATGTTTGATGGTATAGTCCAAACCCGATTCAGGGTAAATCCCCTATTCTCTGCCCCCTCAATATACTCCCTTACAAGACTCGTAAAATAGCGCGCCGCAACCTGCCAAGGAGGAGACTCCTTGTGGATGCGAGCAGCAGCGGCTTGTGCGTATACCCTGAAAGTATAAAAAATATTTTGAGGTGGATATTTGTTTACCAAATGATTCAAAAGTGAGCTTAACGATGTTGAGTTTTCGACTGGTAACTTATACTCTCGGGTTACTTCCATAACAAGCTGATAAAGCTTGCCTAGCTGCACCTCTTTTATAGTTTGATGAGCCTTTTTAACATCATCAATTGGCCAGGCTGAGGCTCGTAGCTTGTGATATAAGATTGAACTGATATCTGTTACGTCTAGGGCTTCATCTAAAGCCAGAGCGGACAGGTAAACACCAGTAGCAATAGAGTCAGGGTGTTGGTATCGAGCTAGTTTTTTAGATCGTTTATCATATGTGAGACAATCTGATGCTCCATTAAGTAAAGTGTTTGAACTCTCCACATCAGAAGGCAGTGCAGATATGTATACAAGTGCTTTTTTTTCAATTAACGACAGCAAGATTCTCTGATCAATTGATTGAATGCCCGTTATGGTTACGTCATTAAGCTCTTCACCTAATAAGTGGCTATTTTGAGTTTGCTCCGACAATATAACCAGCAGTGCAAAAGACTCTTCGAAGGTAAGGCTATCTAGATAAGGGACAGGTTTGAATATTTCAGTCTTATATTCTTTTAAAGTTCGATGAGCAATATCAATGTCACGCTGGTGCTTTAGATTGGAGCATTCACAACAGATGATTTCTCCTTCACTCTTAGTACGACGTATATATTCACTCCTGTTTTTAACAGGTTTCTTACATCTGCAGTTCTGGCAAGTGAATGCGGGGTGAGGTGTGAAGAATCTTGATTTCTTTGTTAAAACACTAATCGGCCGAGAATTATTAGGCTTATAGGTATTATCAATTTCTTTTAGCGTATAAAGAAAGCCAGTGCGGGATTCGTTAGATATTAGCCAATAATCGTTGATTGCTAAGATTTCTACCTCTGTCACACCTACGGGATAGCAAATCATATGTTGTATACCTCAAACTTAAATTTGTTTAAATTTCGTTAAACAGCTTCACAAGCCGCAAGCAAACTCTTGGCGTATCGAAATCCGCGTTCACGAACATATCCCTCGCTCACACTGATTGCAAAGATGATTAATAAGGTCAGCGACGCGACTGTAGCCCCTGCTGCAAATAGCACCATGCTCACGTTGCTGGCTATAAACTCTTGAATAGTTGGCCCCGAGTAATTAAAGGATATAAAAACACCATTCAATCCTATGCAGAAGAGTGAAATGAACGCACCATAGCCACGTAATGCCAAGAGATTTCTAGCAAAACCATAAGCAACAAGATCCGAATAAACCATTGGGTATGTAGCCTTATCTCTCGTGTGCTCTCTTAAATAATTTGTAGCACTAAGATAGACACTGTCAGCCGCAGCCGAATTATCTGCCTCGGATTGTGGGGCTGGTAAAACAAGCCCGGGGATATGCTTCTCGATCCAACGGTGATAGCGTTGAGTGGTGTGAGGATCTAGCGTTGGGTCACTATGTCGCAATAACAGAGTGGTAGGTGCGCCGTCCCATAATTTGTATAGATGTGCCTGTAGCTTGTTACCTTTATTGGAAACCAAGTTAGATAGAAATGCCATCACGCCAAAGGTAATCAAGAATGTAAGCACAACTCCTGCAAGCTGTTGCGCTTGCGGGCACCAAGCTAGCGTGGTAATGGCCAAAGGCATCACCACAAAGAAGGTTGGCTTTAGTCGAGCATTAATCACGTAGTGGTCAAAGTATTTCTCCAGCACCTCCATAATCAAGCCTCCTCATCTTCGTATGAGTAGTAGTAAGGCTCGGGATCAAGCGAAGACCATCCTGACCGATCTGGCGAATTATTGAAATGGCATATCCCAGCGCCCCGTGTAGCCAGCACTTTCGCGCCTCGGTGAGTGAAGGCATTTAGAACTGACTTGCGTGGATGTTTAGGGTCACTCTTCTTGGCGCACGATGCTATAGCGGTAATACCTCGTGACTCACCTTCATCCACCGGATCACCAATGATGCGGTTCAGTACTGAAGGTCCGACATTGCGGCGGCTACCATGATGGGGTATTTGGAAAAAACTGATTTCCGCTGGGTCTATACAGTTATCCAACTGATCAGCTACATGCTCTAGCGCATCTATTCCTGCGTCGCCGGTGAATATAAGTCTTCGACCATCAATGATGATCTGAGCAATAGCGCTGGAGTTGTTTTTAGCAGAAGTACTAACATCATCAGTAATTTTGTCTTCACCCCATTGAGCGAAAAACCGTTTAATCGCACCAGCAGCTCTATTGAGTGCCTCAGTGAACGCAAAACTTTCTTCACGCTTTGACTCTGGCATACCATCAAAATCAGGGATCAGAGACTCGTAGTAATCCAGGGAAGGCCCGAGAGTTTTTAGATTGCCGCATGCATGCGTAAGCCCAGTAAAAGGCTCTCGAACAGTAATACCTTTCGATACAGCCAACTCATACAGCTCATGAGCTTTGTTGAGTGTATCCTTGAGCTTCTCACCTATGCTGTTATCAGTAATACGACCATCGTGGAATTTGTCGGCTAGGCCTTGATTATGTTCCCAGGGTAAATGCATCCACAGCTCGTTAACCGTGAGTTGATCAATTACAGTCTCCAGCCCGTTGATATGATCCTGATCTGGATGCGTGCTGATAACCAGGTCTACGACTTCAGTGCCATAGTGTGTTTTGATGTGATCGACAACACGCTGGCCATCGTCCTTGAAGCCGCCATCGATAACTACAACGGTCTGCTCATGCCTTTCTCCATGAAGATTTCCATAGCGTAAGGCAATAGCGTCACCGCACTGAGACTCCTGACCAATCCCTATAAAATCAACTTCGTAACCCATTTGCATGCTCCTAAAAAGTAATGCCCAAACTGGGACGTTACTTGTATAGAGCAAGGGGGATGCCACCTCTTACAATGATATTCAACTCATTGTTTATATTGATATTACTAGAGATCCCGCCTTGATCAAGCCGGATCAAACAAGTAACCAATCTTATTTGTAGATAACAAACTTTATCTTTTCGCCATCCTTACGATTGGCAAAGTAATTGGTTATATGTGTACGAATAATGACTCACGATGAGAAGGATAAATCAGTAAATTTTGACGTTATATCCAAGTGCTCTAAGAGCCTTGCTAGTACGACCATTCCTTGGTGGCACCACTTCAGGTCGAGCCCAACCAATCACTTCAGCCAGCGAATTGAGCCCGTAATGAGGCAAACCATACCCGCCCTCTCTGCCATATCGATATAGGCGCTCCCACATCGAGGCATCGCTTCCACCGAAAAGAACCTCCTTCAACACATCTTTGACATGCAATCCTTTTTGCGTCTTCTGTTGCCAAAGCCAATCGGCAAAAAAATTGATTCGCTCATCAACCGACATGCTAGTGGTATCCGCTATGCCAAACATACTCAGAGATACTTTTTTCACATGCTCAAGCGTCGCATGGGTGTATCCACACAACAGGCGAAAGTCATACAGACCCAACTGATCGATTTTATCTTTTGCGAGTGCTCGTTTAATAAATGGCGCGTTCACTTCGAAATTAACGTCTTCTGAGCTGGGGGGCTCTTTCAAACCCTTCCACCACCCTAACTCGGCATTAAGCGCATCTGCCGGATTACTGTTGTTACGCTGATAGAGTTCTTCAAATGGATAACTATGCCCATCACGAACATGATTGTAGTAATAGGCATGTAGAAATTGATCCGCCTGCCACGCGGGAGGAGTATCCGCATTTACCCAAACAGGACGGTAATTGACCACTCGCTCAGCAATATCTCGTAGATAACTGAGCGCCTCATGCCATTCTTTCTGGAAGGCGTCTTTCTTACGATTCTTTGCTGATACCTTGTCGACGGACAAAAGGCTATCGAACTCGGGGATTGATCGTTTTTGCTTGGCCTTGGCATCCAGGTCGTGCTCAGGCCTGCGAAGCACCTGAATCTGTTCAAGCTCATCAATAATTTCTTTTGTTAAGGGAAAGACTTCTTTTAGGTTCTGCAAACCGTCAAAGAAGTTTTCGAGTTGAGCATGCATATCATGGTGATACAGATCATCATCACTCAGAAACAAACCTGCCTCGATATTTGAGTACCATGCTCGATCAGTCATATTGGCCGAACCAATATAAGCACCGTACCCCTGCCACCAGATGACTTTGGCATGCAAAATATCGGGCACCTGATAACAAAAGATGTTTTGACCTACATGGGTGAGAAGCTTACGAAGCAATGGGATTTTGACTGGGACAGTGTGGTCATAACGCATCCAGATATCCAGTCTTCGCTTGTGCTTCAGGCAATTCTCTAAAAGCTTACTATCACCACCGCCGTAGGCGATAGCCGCCTTAACGGAATCTACTTCAACAGAAGGGCCGGGAAGGAAAATTTCTAGATATTCACTATTAAGTTTGTTTCCGATGAACTTCATCTCTTCCCCACCCCTTTTATGTTTTTCCTAAATTTTAGATGTCTTCGTCTAATTAGGTCGAGTGTGAAATAACTTCAAAGTGGTTATCTTCAACAAACTGCCTCCACTTCTTTTCGTAAATATCGAGTTCCATTAACAAAGCCTCATCTGTATGGGCGTCATTCCCCGACACACCAATACCGTGCCCCGTAATAATGCCCCCGTGTTCAGTTAATATGCAGCGATTATGGAATACGTCACTAGTGCCAGTTTCTCTTAACTCTACAATTTGTAGCTCAATACCAGACAAGTCATCGTCAACACCTTCCATAATCTGACTCTTTACGTAATTCGCACCAGGGCTTCCCACACCTGTATTAGTGCCACCATGCTTTTCTTTGTAGTAAAGAATAACGGATGGTAATTGAGGGTTAACCCTATTCAAGATGATAGAATTGATAAGGTGTTGCATCGATTGGATTGCTTCTGTAGTCCATCCATAAGCATCAACAATCACTATCTTATCTGTTGATAACCGAAGCATTCCCTTCACTACAGAGGAAAAGTCATCAATTGTACGATTGAAGTTTTTTTGGTGTGAATGATGCCAAAGGCTGTCCTGCACATACATATTCCCTGGAGTAATATTTTGTTCTGTATCAATAGCTTCAGCTGATAGGACGACATCAAAAGGGAGCCTTCCATTTTCGGTCGTTATGTTCTCAGCCCAATTATCACCTTGAATCTGTTGACCAGTTCTTATGATTAATGCCTCGATAATTTTTAATACCATCTCAAGGTAGCGTTTCCCTTGAATAGAATCAGGGTCAGCTGGTCCCAGGCGCAAAAAGTATCTTCTTAATCTTGAGATGTTGCTCTTGGGAAAAGAGCTAATGATTCTCGGAGTCCCCAGGCCATATTCGCGCATAAACTCTGCGTAATCACGATCACTTGATGCCCATTGGGAAACCACTTCAGGGTCAAGCGCGTATTCATGAATCATTTATAACAACTCCTCACGGCGCTCAACAAAAAAACCTTGTGGCCAACGATCAACAAATTCACCATCTTCATCAATACGGATACGTTTTGTAACTACACCGTTCTCAGTAGGCTCTAGGTAGACAATAGATACATCGCTCACTTTAATAGGCTCGAATCCTTTCGGTAATTCATCATCCGGTGACTGCCTGATCCTTCTGAGCAAGCGGAGGATCAGATGCTCACTATGCGTTTCAATCAAAAAGGAATGTTTGTCTCGCATTCTTAGAAACACATCTGCAAGCTCAACCTGAAACCTGGGATGTATATGCAACTCTGGTTGCTCGATGCTTACCATTCCAACTGAGTCATGATTTGCCGCCACGACAATGGGGATAACTTGCGAAATACCAGTTCCCAGTTGATTTGCTGACAGCAAGATATCTGAGCGTAACTCTTTGAAGAAGACATGGCGTTTTCTGAGAAGACCAAGCGGATCAGGGGCACTCTCCAGCGTGGCGACTTGAGAAACAGAATGATTAATGACCTCATACCCGGCATCCAGTTTGTCGGCAGAGGCAAACCAATCACTGGTTCTCTGTAACAATCGTTTTATGGAATCATCACTGTTTGGATCTTTATGAAGCAAGTCCCAAGCAGCGGAGCCATCAACCCAATCATTTTGTTCGGGGTGAGGGTTAGGCACGTAGTCGTTGTCCGGTACGACTCGCAGCGGCCCAATTTGCACACTGTTTTCCAGAGACTCCAGCAGCTTATCCAGTGGCAACACAAACGCCTGACTGAGTACTTGGCGAATAACCAGAAAGTTGAAATGCTCCTCAATACCATCAAACTCCTGGCCGGTCAGGTTGGTCATCACAGGCATGCCCAGCCTGGGAATAGCGCCCGCCCAGCAACTCAGGCTGACCGGAGCAATGCGATTTATGAATTGCTCACCCGTATTTTCGGTATCTGCGACTGCAGCAGTATTAGAAGGATTAGGGTTAAGCTGGTTTAAGGCTTGCTCAAATTCGGTATGGTAGTCACCTTCTTCCAATGGCTCCCGATCGCTATCCTCTCCATACGTACGTTCAAGCCAGTCGTCGTTATTATCAGGAATCAATAGTGGGTGCTGAGTGTTTAATTCAGAAATACGGGTATTTTTCTCATCTTCGCTGGATGTTATACAGCCGACGTAACACTCATTAATCCAAACCCGGTAATTATTTACAAATGCCTTTTGGTGGCGGTGTGACCATGCAATCTCAAACTCTACAGCTCCGGACTCAATACTTCCGCCAAAGTCCTCCATCAAAACATATTGGAAGTTTTGGATGTGATTAGCCATTTCTTCTACATCAGCACCGTAGTAAACAAACGGTGTTTTATCCGGCGCAAAATCCAAACGTATCTTTAAGGACTCATTCAAGTTCTGCCCATGTACTAAAGCCCGAAAACCCCCAATGGTTTTGTCACCCAAAGCATCCAGTTTTTGAGGGTTGCAATGCCCCTTACTCAGTATCTGCTGCACATAGGCCAGCGCCATCAACACCGAGCTTTTACCTACACTGTTTGGGCCGAATAGGAGTGTTACGGGGGCTAACTCAATGGATTGGGTTGATTTAAACGAGCGGAAATTGGTAAGCGATATCTTTGATATTTTCATTTCATTGCTCTCCTTACCGGCCGAGTTTTATGGATGAGACGCGCGGATACGCACTAGGTTGTTCATAGTTCACCGTCGAAGGCTTTTTGGCTGAGGGACGAGAATAAGAAACTAGATTGATCGCAAGAAGCACTCATTCTTTCTAACGATGAGGTTACTTTTTCATAGATGTTCTCGTATTTCTTTTGCAGTTCAATAGGTGGAAGTAAAATATTTAGAGTTCGAATGTCATTAAAATTTAAGCCAGCCTTAACAGCCGACTTATTTTTCATTTGAAATTGCTTAACTCCACCATCTGAGGATAGATATGCTGCTAAAAATCTAGAATTAATCAGATTCACAACGGGTCGCAACAAAGCCAGATGCTGATTTATATGCCCTCCTTCAATTTCTCTGGTTACAGTAGCCGACCTACCTAAATCTGCCGTTATAGAAAGAAGAACGTCTCCCAATCTCACTTTGGTTCTTTTTGCTTCAGCTCCTTCTGGAGCATTAACGTATGCCATGTCATCAAGAAGGAGTAGATTCTTCCCTACATTCTGTATACGAATAAACTTACTTCCCGATTCGCTGTAATATTTTGCCCAGCCTCGTGACCCACTTGTAAGAAACTCAAGGTACTCTCCCAGCTCAACAATCTCCCACCCCTTCGGATTAGTCACCGGGTCACCAAACATATCCAGGAAGACCGCACGGAGGAAGTCGTCGGCGAGCTGGATGGCTTGTTGGCGTTTGCAGCGAATGGCGGCGGCTTTGTCGAGGATGGTGGCGATGCGCTTTTGTTCAGCGAGCGGAGGGAGTGGGATTTTATGCTCCCAAAACACCTTCATGCTCACACGCGGCATTTTCGCTCCAGCCACTTGACCGTTAACCCAGTTTACAAATAGATTTGAACGCAAATAGTACGCTAGATACTTTCTATCCAAGCGATTAGGGTCCGGTAACAGCGGTACAAGCTCTGTTGTCGCTAAACCTTGCTCGTCAGGGAGGACCACTTTGTTTAGGTAAGGCCTCAATTTAGAATACAGGACATGTCTATTATCAAACCAATGTGTTGAGTTGCCTGCTTTTGAGTACGGAGCAATTACTTTTGAAAGAATCTTTCCAGAATTCGATTCGACCTGATCAAGATTAAGCAGCCATACGCTCTGTTCTGTATTCACAGAAACTTTTTTAAGAGGTTTGGCTGGGCATACTTCACCCAGTGCTGCAGATTGCCAACTCAAAGCAAGCCCTCCAACTCTTCCATCTTTTTCAATATCTCTTTTTCTAAAGCCTTCATACGCAGCATGATATCTTTAGGCGAGTCATACTCTTCCTCTTCATAGATCACTTTTTTATAGCGGTTGATGGAGAGGTCGTATTTGTTGGCAGCGATCTCCTTGGCTGGCACACAGAACGCTTTTAAAGTCTTGTCGAAAAATGGCCCTGTTTCGCGCTCAGTGTCTTGAGGTTCGTTAATGTATGAAAAGTCTGTATTGGCTTCGACTAGTGAACGGTACTGCTGCCACTGGGCAATGGCATCGGGCAGGTCGTTATCTTTGATCTCGGCACGCTTATCATCCAGCGAGTACCCATCCGCTTGCAGGTCATAGAACCAAACCCGTTCGGTGGTGCCGCCTTTGGTGAACATCAGTATCGCGGTACTTACCCCGGCGTAGGGTTTAAAGACACCGCTAGGCAGACTAACGATACCTTCGAGTTGGTTATTTTCGATCAGCTCCTGGCGCAATTGTTGATGGGCCTTGCTGGAGCCGAACAGCACTCCGTCGGGCACGATGACGGCGGCACGGCCACCCAGTTTAAGGGCGCGTAGAATGTGGGCTACGAAGAGCAGCTCAGTCTTTTTGGTTTTGACCATGCCTAGTACGTCGGGGTTGGTGTTAGTTTCGTCCAGGCTGCCTTTGAAGGGTGGGTTGGCTAGGATTACGTCGAAGAAGTGCTGCTCCTGCGCCGGGTAGTGCTCTTTAATGGATTTGTTAAGGCTGTCCTGATAGAGAATATTAGCACCGTTCACACCGTGTAGAGCCATGTTCATGCTGGAGACGCGCAGCATCGTGGTGTCGAAGTCGAAGCCCCAGAACATCTCTTTATTGATGTGGTCACGATAAGGTTCGAGCAGATTACCCGTATAATGCTTGTTGCCCTCCTCATCTTCAAAAATTCCGGCCTCATTGGAGTGTTGTCGGTTGAGGTATTCCATGGTGCGAGCAAGAAAACCGGCGGTACCGCAGGCAGGATCACAGATCACATCACTAGACTGCGGGGCGATCAATTCAATCATAGCGTCGATGATGTGGCGCGGGGTGCGGAACTGGCCGTTGATACCGGCGGTGGTAAGTTTGCTGAGCAGGTATTCATAGATGTCACCTTTGACATCGCTTTGAGTCAGCGGCAGTTTGTCCACCATCTCTACAGCGGTGGTGAGCACCGATTCATTTTTGATCTCCAGATCGGCATCCTGCATATATTCGCCGATGTGCCCCAGGGCCTGCATAGCGCTGCCTTCACCACCGAAACCATCTTGCTCCCCAGATTTTCCGCCCAACGTGGCAAAGAAGGGGAAGACGTTTCGCTTTAAATGGCTGTGCAACTCTTTGCCGCTTTTTTGTTTGAAGTTTTTCCAGCGCAGCAATTGGCCTTCCGGGGTATCAGGGAAGAGGCGATCAAAGGCTTTACCGCTGCGAGCGGCTTTACGCTCGGCCACCTCTTCCTGCATGTCGAGCATGCGGGCAAACATCAGGTAGCTGATCTGCTCGATCACTGTTAATGGATTGGTGATACCGCCGGTCCAGAATTTTTCCCAGAGTTTGTCAATATCGTTGCGGATTTGTCCTGTTAGCATGTACTTCTCTTTTCTCTAATTCACTTAGTGATATAGGCCGGATGTGCGTAGCGCCATCCGACAACTTTTCATTATTGGTTACGTAGTCGCCGTGTACGCCTGCAACGGATGCGTCGGTGTGGTTGGGAATGCCAGAACAAGTGCCCCACGTTCAACCAATGGTTTCAGGTATTGCTTACGCAGTGGATCAGGTTGACGTTGTAGCAGGCTGCATAATACTGGCAACGTCAGGTAGTAGTCTTGGCACAAGTCCAGAATAATGGCTTCCATCTCATCCCTGGGAAGACGCTTCTTCTCAATAGCATCACAAGCATCTATCACGAGCTCCTGACGTAGCTGTTCGTCCAGCAATTCCACCTTGTCGATCAATGGCTTAGCTAGGCCTGTCACGTTTAACCAGCCCGCCGGGGCTCGCTCAGAATGTCCGGAGCCCTGTTCGTTATGTCCGGAGCTATCCGCGCTATGTCCGGAGCTTGATGCTTGAGCTCCGGACATAGTGCGGGAGGCAGTAATACTGCTTTCACCAAATGCCTGATCGGGCGTGGGGAAGCTTTGCCCCGGCAGGCAATAAACGGTGCCCCGGCCCCGACCACTGGTGACCAGTAGGCCGCTTTTGGTTAGTGCCTGGAAGGCCAGGGTTAAATCGTGGGCGTGCTCGGTGGTAATTTCGACCATGCGTTGGTGGGTCACCACCTGTTCGGTGAGAGCGGTGGCCAGTATCAGGCGTTCCAGCCGGTCCAGTTCATCAAAGCGATTACCAAAAATCTCGTGTAAGCGATTGATTGCACCCTCAGGCAGCAGGTCAAGCATGCGCAGTTCCAGCAGGGTCTGTTCTGAGGGTTGCGCTTTTTCATAGAGTAGTGGCGTGCGCCAGTGCTGGCTGTCCCAGCCATGGTAGATTTTGGGGATTCCCGAGCCTGCCTGCTCACCCAGACCGACGTAGCGGAACATTTGATGGATGAGACGGTTGCGGCAGTCGCTCTCACCGCCCTGTACAGCGATTTCTTGGGGGACGCGCATCTGGCCGGGGTTGCGAAAACCAAACATGTCTGGCCGTTTAACTACCAGCACAGAGGCACGGCCGGAGTAATCAGCATGAACCAGCGTGTTCACCAGTGCCTCACGCAAGGCCTGGTGAACCGGAGTGCTGTCCTGGCGGATATCCCCTTCCAGGGCAAAGGGAACTTTTAAATCGCCGGTAAGTTTCTTGATAACCCTACGATAAAAATCAAACAGGTTGCCGGACCAAGTGCCGTCTAATGTTAAGCGATCAACCCAACGGGCTTCGACGTTGGCTTCAGGACGTTCTTGGTAATCGAGCATGTAGTTGGGGAAACTTTCCTGAATTGAGGGAAGTTGGCCAAACATCAATAGGCCGGCGCGGGTTACCCCGCCACGTGCCGACTCCCGATCCATGCGCCAGCCGCCAATGTTACGTAGAAATGCCTGGGACTCTAGTTCGTTCCAAAGATGGTCTGGCTGGCGACTGGCGTAGAGCTGACGATAAGCATTAAAGCTGTTGAGGTCGAGGTCATCCATGCCATAGCTATATAGGATCTCGTTGTCACGGCTATCCTCTACTTGTTCCGCCAGCATGCGACGTACTGTTTCCGCATCACACCGGTAGTCACCGCTGTTCTGACGCTTGTAGGTGCCTGTCATAGGGTTACCACCAACAAAAAGCGGCCGCTGTATGCGGGTTGCTCGGGGCACGTGAACCCGAATAATTGTTTTTTCCTCAATGTGGAGCTCTTGCACATACTGCTGGTTGAGAATGTTGGCGCTGGCCTTCTGCGGGTTGTTGGCAAGGTTCCAAAGGTCGTCCAGCACTTTGGAAATATTATTGATGCCACCTAGCCGGAAGCCACTCTTTCTCTCTTCTATTCCCAGCAAAATATCGCCACCATCAGTATTGGCGAAGGCGCTGTAGGTTTCCCAAAAATCCCTTGGGAGTTCGCCATTGCCATCTTTACCAGCAGCAAGTTTGCATTCGATTTCGAAGTTTTCACGCAGAGCGCTGATGTCGTCCAGGGTTGAGATTTCTAACATTCAATCCCCCGCTCTGTTCTGCTTTTTATTTGAGTTGTCATTAGGGTTGCACTTCCTGCCTTACAAATGGCTTGAGCACGGTGACAAGGTCACTCGCATCATCGGGAGTAAAAACACCATCAATGCCATCGTAGGAGACAGAGGTAAAAGGTGCTTCGTAGAGCTTGTCGATAACAATGGAGCCGTGCTGGGCGATGTAGTTTTTCAGCAGGTTCATAAAACGTACCTGCTGGGCGGTTAGCGTGGGGTGAGCATGCAAAAAACCTTTAAAGTGCTCTTCGATGGCTTGTGGGTCAATACCTATCAGCTCGCGCACGGTGAGGTGGAGTTGTTCTGCAGTGCGGCCATAAAAATCATTCAACACTTCCAGGCTCACGCCTGGATGGCTTGTGAGAATGGTGGAGGTCAGGCTCTTCAATTCAGATTCAGCAATGGCTTCACCCTTGTGAATTTTTTGCAGGGTCGGATTGGCAGTCACCATGTTGTCGAGAATCTCTTTGAGCCTGCGGCGATAGATCATCGCTTCGTTGGCGCCAGCGATTCTAACTTCGCGGTCGGTTTCTCTGATGCCTGTGTCATCGGTTTTGGTTTTAGCGGTTTCGTAACCAGGCTCAGTTCCTTGCCTGCGATATTTCATGATGCCACGCAATTCTTTACGGGCTTTCTCTAGTTTTTCGATACTGGGGGCTTGCCAGAAGTCGGCGCTGCGTACCTCGGCAACCATGGCATCCTTCTGGCGCACGGCCTGAATATTGACTGCCAGCTTATCCAACTCGCCGAGAAGCTGGTTTTGGCCTTCTTCAAAACAGCTGGCCTGCTCTACCAGGCAGCGCTCAATCACGGCGATGAGCTTATCCAACTGGGTCGCATGTTTGTCGCGCAGTACCCGCGCAGACATCAGTGGTGCAATCGTGTTATCTAAAAGATGCTGCGTTTTTGCATCAAGCTTTTGCAACAGATCAGTTTGTTGAAGCTGGTGCACTGTACGCAGTTCACGCTTAACAGCAATGCTGGTATCGGGCAGATCGTTGATATCGGCTCGCAGTAGTTCAATAGCTGAGTCAAAGGCTTCCGCATTGTTCTGCTTAAGCGCGGCCTGAGCCAATTCAAAACGTGCCTCGAAAGTGGTTTGCAGCAAGGATTTACCACCGGTGTCTTCCGGTTCTTGATACTCCTGCTCGAAGAAATCAAAGTTGCCGTAATGGTCGAAGATCTGGAATTCGCTTTTGTTTTTACCGGAGCCAAATAGATTGGGGCGAAGGCGTGTGCCCCGTCCTATCATCTGCCAAAACTTGACCCAAGATTTAACCGGCCTAGCGAATACCAAGTTAACCACCTCGGGCACATCGATACCAGTGTCCAGCATGTCCACCGATATGGCGATGCGGAATTCGTTGTTGGGCTTTTTGAACTCTTTGATCAGGCTATCTACATGAGGAATAGCGTTGTGGATGACTTTGCAAACCTTGGCACCATATTGTGGGTAGAGTTTGCAGAAGAGTTTTTCCAAATGTTCGGCGTGATCCTGACGCTGAGCAAAGATGATGGTTTTGCCGACCAGTGAGCTGGTCTCATCTTTGATTCCGTTGTTTATGAGATTTTCTAGAATGATGCGATCGGTGTCTTCGCTGAAGATTTTCCGCCCGATGTCTTTACCGGCGATAGTGGTGTTTTTCGCTTCCTCTTCTCCGAGGTCTTCTTCCAGTTGGCGTTTCTGCTCATCACTCAGGTCGTTGTAGTGGATACCATCTCGCAAAAAATCAGTAGTGAGGTCTTTCACGCGAAACGGTACTAGATACGGTGGTTCGTTATTGATAGCGGCATCCAGTCCGAACTCGAAGGTAGGGTCGGTGGTTTCACAATCGAAAATATCGAAAGTGTTGCGGCTGATAAATTTTACCGGGGTGGCGGTGAGGCCCACCTGCAAAGCATCGAAGTAGTCGAACAGGTCTCGGTATTTGTTGTAGATACTGCGGTGAGATTCATCTGCAATAATCAGATCAAAGAAGCCTACGTCTAGCTGAGCGAAACGGTTCATCATGCCGGGATAGGTGGCTATATAAATCCGGGCTGATTGATCGATCTTATTGGTTTCACCGATGACACAGCGCGGCTCTGAGGGCAGATTTTGCTTGAAGGCATCATCGGCCTGAATTCGAAGCTCTTTGCGATCACAGAGGAACAGTACTCGCTTGGACCAACCGGTACGCAGTAGCAGCTCTGCCAGGGCAATGGCGACACGGGTTTTGCCAGTACCTGTGGCTTGAATGATTAGTGCTTTGCGGCGCTGCGTTTGGAAGTGAGCCGCAACGGTCTTGATAGCTTCGATCTGATAAGGACGATCAGCGATGCTCAGCTCGGGATTGAACTTTTCCAACTCAGCAGTGCGGTAGTGACGCTGATAGATAAGGTAATCGAGGCTGTCTTTGCTGTAAAAACCGTAGGCTGGGCGATAGGTGTTGTATTGATGATCATCCCAGATAAATGTTTCGTAGCCGTTGGAATAAAAAATTACAGGACGCTGGTAACCCATGCCTTCAAAGGCATCGGCATAGAGGCGCGCCTGTTCACGTCCCGCTTGAAGGTTCGTGTTGCCTGACTTTTTCGCTTCGATTACTGCCAGTGGATGACCGTTGTCACCCCACAGTACGTAATCCACATAGCCCTTACCACTGACATTATCGGGGAACTGAACTTCGACTTCCTGACCTACCTGGTCTGAGTTTTGGATATCCCAGCCTGCTTGTAGCAACATGGCATCGATCAGTAGGGCGCGGGTTTTAGCTTCATTCCATTGCAGGCTATCTGCCACTTGCTGGCTTTGCTGCTTGCGCTTTTGTTGGTCGGGTTTCGCTGGAGGCTCCAGCTTTTCAATGTTTTTAGTACGCTCGCGCTCTAGCTGATCCACTACCCGTTGAAGTTCGTCCTGTTGTTCTTTCAGCTCTTTTTCATAGCTAGAAACGGATTTTTGTAGCTGATTGAGTGCCGCGGTGGGATCTTGGACATCCTCAAAGACTGGGATCTGATCTCTCTTTTTACGGTAGTACTTGATGGCCATATACATAGCCAGCTGATGAGCAGTACCAAGCGCCATTTGCGCATTACGCAACTCGCCTTCTGCACCGTGGGCGGTATCGTTACCCTGGATACGAAGAAAGTTAATTTGGTGAATCAGTGATTGACTCACGCAATCTTTGAATACAGGGTTCTTAACCAACTCGTAAAAACTGGACTGTGGCATACGCGGCAACAGTTCTTCTTTATAAACGGCTTTAGTAAGCTCTTCGGCAAAACTGCGCAGGCGGGTCAGCGCACTGCCTGGATCGATATGCAATACAGCTTCTGCCAGGCCACCTAGATTGGCCAGCAGCTCGTTTTCTGGTCGTAGAAATTCGAAGTTTGCTGATTTCATAAAAATTATTCTGTCCATATCACCTCTATTGCCAGAGGTGTGCCAAGTTTCACTCTATGCCATATTTCTTCAATCTCTTGTCGAGATTTTGATAGTTGTTGTAGCCCAATAAATCTGCTGCTTGCTTCTTGTGCTTACCGGACTGTTGCCAAGCCTTTTCTACATAGTGATGCTCAATACCATCTATAAGCTCTTGAATATTAAACCCATTCCCAAGGGTCTTCTCCATGACACCGCCTTGTTTTTGGGGGGTTTGTAGCATGGATTCCCCCATATCGGCTTCGTTAATCTGATCTCCAGCACTCCATAGCGTTGCCCTCAATAAAGCTGCGTGGAGTTCGCGTACATTTCCCGCCCAAGAATGATTCAGGATAACTTTTCTTGCGCCAGGAGAAATATTCTTATGTTTGTAGCCAGGTTGGGTGGAAGCTTCCTTATTGATGTTCGCCAATAAGTTATCCGTTAGCAAATTCAGGTCACCCTCTCGTTCGCGCAGCGGTGGCAATGGGAGCACACCGATGGCTACCCGGTAGTAGAGATCTTCACGGAATTGATGATCGGCGATGGCTTGGGTGAGGTCCTTGTGGGTAGCAGCGATAATGCGCACATCTACTTTATGTTCCTTGCTGTCGCCTACTCTGGTGAGACTGCCATCCTGCAACACTCTTAGGAGCCTTACCTGGGCATCGAGGGGTAACTCTCCAAACTCATCCAGGAAAAGTGTGCCGCCGTCGGCCTGTTCAAACACACCCTTGTGATTGTTGGTCGCGCCGGTGAAGGCGCCTTTGACGTGACCGAACAAGGCTGAGTCGATCAACTCCTTGGGAATGGCACCACAGTTCAATGCGATGAAGGGCTGTTTCGAGCGAGCGCTACTGTTGTGAATCGCACGGGCGAACAGCTCCTTGCCGGTACCGGTTTCGCCCTGAATAAGTACGGGAACATCACGGGCAGCGAGAATGGCTGCGCGCTCTTTGAGTCGCTGCATAGTTGGATTTTGCGAGATGATACTGTCGAACTGGGCAGTGTCCGGTGAAGTATTGGCCATCAGTTCGGTGAGTTGGCCAGCGCTACGCATGGCCAGCTCGGGCAGAAACTCGGCAGCAATATCGAAAGGCAGATTTACATCCTGCACACCTTGTTGTGTCGATGATTGAATAAACTTTACCGGGTAACGTGTTTTGCCTAGCAGAATCCACACAGCCTGCATCGCGGGTGTACCGGGGCTGAGGAGGATGCTGATCTTGTTGCCGACGGTCGGCTGCCAGAGCTGTTTTAAAGTGGCATTGGCAGCCTGGTAGATCTCGGCGAAATCGGTGGGGGATGTGAGTTTGACGTATTCACCTTGAATTTCTGTATCTACCTGCGTTTTCAGCCATTTCAGATAAGGAGCAACTTCCTTCTTTGGGTAATTGTAGATCAGGTGCGCACGAGAAAATCTGCGGTCTTTTAGCGTAGCAAACAACGGCCCCAAGCCCTTGTGGTGCTCTGGGTGTTCCGGGCGTGCCTGGAGGTCATTACCCCCGATCCAGCTGATTAAGATTTCCCCCATGCGCTCAGCCAACCTTAATGTTTCGTATGTTCAAATAGGTCGCTGACTTTGCAGTGAAGGTATTCACAGAGTCTATCAACGACTTCAAGCTCTACCCGCTGGCTAGTTTCGTGGTAAAGACGGGTGATTGTGCCGCGATTAATCCCTGTGTCTCGACAAACATCAGAGATCTTGAGCTTTTTCTCCCCCATCAAACGCGATAAGTGGCATTTAATCATGCTACTGGACACTCACTCTTTAATTTCTTCCTAACAGCCCCACAACCTAACCTTCTGTAGATCATTTTTACCTTATTGAGTAACAATTTCAATCCATTTAAGGACAAAAGTGCTATTTTCCTGGTTAGTAACTAATTTGAACTTGAAATACCAAATAGGCATCAGCTAATTTCATAGCCTTTCAATCTAATAGCTCGTCAGAGGCCCTTCAGTGGCTCCGCCAACAGCCTTATCGCCGTCAATAATTAGAGCAACGATCATATCGCACAAACACAAGCCCAAAGATTTTTAGATAACTCCCAAATTGAAGCCGCAGAAAATCTCGGGATTGTACTAAGACGTATTAGCGATCGCCGTGCTACATGGAGAGCTATGCGAATAGCGAGCGGGGTAGCACAAGCCCTCGGTAGGGGCCAGAGAGACGTGACCACCTTTCGCAGAAAGTGGGCAGTCGCTACTCGCCCCGTCAGTCACTTGAGAGCCGACGCGATAGCGAGGTGACGAGGACGGCCGAGGCCTTAAATAGCTGTCGAGGAACGCAGTGGAGTTGGCCCATGGACGGGGCAACTCTTTAACGAGTACCAAAGACTCACTTGTTAGAAAATGGAAAAATCGATAGATTCTCAACAGCAATACTATTGGGCTGCTTGCATCGGCTGGGGGCTCGATTCAACCCACGTTATAAATACTCAATGCTTGCGGTTGAAGTTGGCTGGCGGTTTAAGTATCAGTGGATACAATGAATTCTTCGTGACGCAAGTGTAATGCTAACGGTGGGGGCTCTATTGGTGATACGTTCTTACTACTCAGTTGTGTTAACTCAAACTTGATCTTACATTACCAAGAAACTAACTCTAAGGAAGATCTCGACCCATTTCTGCCTATAGGCTATTCGCCCATGAACGGCCGCAGTGTCGCCAGGCTAATGGAATGGTCGCCCCTTTCCGAAACGGCATCAGAGTGCCAAAGTGGAAATGCGAATTTACACTAACCAGAAGAGGCGACCGAAATGAAGATTACAACTGTTGGCATCGACTTGGCAA
>CAMYNQ010000035.1 GCA_947259785.1 uncultured Chromatiaceae bacterium
CTGCCTACCGCCGTACCCGCCGCGTCAAATACCTGCACTCGATTCGTCAGGCTTTGATGGTCGAATGGATTGCCATCAGCCATTCGTACCCGGATAAGATCACCGGCGGTAGCGGTGAAGGAGTACGCATCCGTATCACCCAAGATATCAATCGCACAGCCTGTAGTATTATCACCAAAGGAGAGGGCCAAAGGCTCTGCGCCTTCGACACAGGCGGCAGTCGCTGCGTGGATGGTTTGGGGATAAAGGAATGCAGCGAAAACAAGAAGCGCTGTGAACCTGGAGAGGCACTTAAGCAGTTTTAACAGTGATGCTTTTGGTGTTTCGCGAATCGTGTTTACACCATTTTCTTTTCCGGAACACCAAACTGCCTGGTGGTTAGAAGACGCTTGCGACCTCATAGTTACCACTCCCTGGTTGTGTTCTACGTTATATCGCTGACAATTTTGCAAGTTTTATATTTGTAAACGGGTATGAAGTTCTGCTACTGGCTCCATCAACCATCTCACACCTTTCATAAAAATTACTGCGAGGAAAGTATTCTCCTCATCATCAATCCTGCCATGCCAATAATGAACAACATCAATGTGCCAGGTTCGGGAACACTTAAAGGTTGAACCTCTACAGCTCCATTGAAATAAAAGGTGAGGTTTGAATCTGGATCGGTATGGCTCAGCCCGCCGATATCGATGAGACTGGTACCAAACGTTGCCAGTATGCTCTCTCCAACCAGCAGGTTTCCTATATCAAAACCCAAGGCAAGGGATACGTCATCCTCCAATCCAGCAGGTACACTATTACTATTGTCCAATGAGCTGGTGAGCAAATTATCGAATATATTGCCGAAAACAAAACCCGGCTCATCAATCTCCCAAGAATCGGCGGCGGTATCACCTGATCCTATCCCAGCCACGTTCACTAGCGCACCTGACTCATTGAAAAATGAATTGATCGGTTCATCAATCTCAGCATCGAGTAAGCCAAAGAACCAAGCATTGGTCAGATTGCTGCCACTGTTATTTGTGACCTCCCATATCGCCGTCCCCAAACCATCTGCACCCAGGTTATTAGTGAATGACACATCCAGGCCGAAACCTTGGAAATCATTAAATCCAGATCCAACCTGGGTATCCTCCAGGGAAATGGGACCAAGAACGGGCGAGTTGATGAAAGCCGAATACTGGATGATCTCAACAGACCACACGTGGCTACTCCAAAGCGCAATGAACGTAACAAATGCTATACCGGGAAAGGATAAGATTTTATTTTTTTTCCGCATAGAAAGATCCCTTTTACTTTAGCCGTATTCCTGCCGATATTTACACAACTATAAGGAGGGACTAAAAGTCTATTAAATAAAATTGCGAATTTTATTTATTGTTTTTGTGATGTCATCCTACTTCTATTTGGTTATCAAACTTAAAAAATATCCCACAAAAGCTGATGGCAAGTAATCACTAGTCAATGAAACAGATAAAAGACCTGAAATCAGTAGCCGTAAGATTATACCGAATGAAATATCCGACAAAAATGGTGGAGGGTTTATTTATTCAGGAGTGACCGGTTACGTTGCCGGATAACAAAAAAAACATGTTGGCAATCTGTAACGGTGCACATGGTAAAGCCCCCCCTATGACATGAATTTAACTGCTTACTCTTAAAGCCACTACATTCATTTCATCCTGAATAATCACTACACAGGATTTATGATTAGCATGATCTTTAATACGAAATTAACCACTTATAGGAACTTATCACGCTTAGCTTATGAGTCTTATTATGTTTTTATCCGCCTATGAAAAACATAGGCCACACCGTCTGACTAATCAAGGAGGAAGATAAATTAATGACATTGATTTTGTAGTCTGGTGGTTACTATAAAATCAATTTCAATTAATATCACAGAAAGGCACAAAGGTTCACGGACAGTCATCAGACATTGATTCAAAATGACCGCTTCAAGCATTGATTTTACTTTTGACTAAAACTGGGGTTCGACTGCTTAGGGCACACTTGAGCCTTTGTTTCAGAGCGTTCTTACTCAGCCTGCAAATAATAAGCTAAACGGCCATCACTCATCATTATTATTAATTATCACTAGCAGAACAGTAATACGAACGGTTATGCAAATCACCAAAGTTAAACCTTAACTACGGTGAAAATTTCACTTAATTATGGTGATGGGCACAACACTGATAACTCACAGACAAAATCCTATCTAAACTGCCTACCTTTCCGTTTGGTCGCTTTTTCATCTGCATCAATGCACTGACTGGTAATAACTCTGCGTTTTACAGGTTATCCATCAACCTAGAGACTCAATCATGAGTGCTTTATAATCATTTATTATCTCAATAAATTAAGCGCGTATAACCTGATGTCAAACCCTGTCAGCAAGATCGAAACTGAACGCCTACTCAAGCTGGCCACCCGCGCCTCGGTCGCCACTGCAAGCATACTGATCATCGCTAAGCTGGCGGCCTATTGGCAAACAGGTTCGGTCAGCATCCTCGCTTCGCTGGTCGATTCACTTATGGATGCCGGCGCATCAATAATCAATTTACTCGCAGTCAGCTATGCACTGGCACCGCCAGACAAGGAACACCGCTTTGGTCATGGCAAGGCTGAGTCACTGGCCGGCCTGGCCCAGGCTACGTTTATTGCCGGCTCGGGCTTGTTTCTAATTCTGGAAGCCATCCAACGCCTTATTAATCCTCAACCGATTGAGGCCTTTGACGTTGGCTTAGGCGTGATGATCTTTTCCGTCATCGCTACCTTAATCCTGATAGGCATACAGCGTCACGTTATTAACAAAACCAATTCCGCCGCCATCCGCGCCGATGCCCTGCACTATAAAACCGACCTACTCACTAACGCGGCCATCATCGCCGCATTGCTGCTGGCACAATTTGGCTGGCTTGGCATCGACCCTCTGTTTGCGCTGGCCATCGCCGCCTACATCCTCTACAGCTCATGGGAAATCGGCAGCGAGGCATTTCATGACTTACTCGACCGGGAAATCACAGAAGAAAAACGCAAGCAGATTATCAAGATTGCCAAAAACCATCCACAAGTGCGTGGTCTGCATGATCTGCGTACCCGTCTTTCAGGTCGTACCGAGTTTATACAAATGCATCTGGAGATGGATGATGATCTGCCGCTGATCGAAGCCCATGACATAGCCGATCAGGTGGAAGACAATATTTTGCTGGCGATCCCGACCGCTGATGTAGTCATCCATCTTGACCCCGTCAGTGCCGTAGACCTAGACACCCTGCCGCTTTTCAAACGCACAGACTGATGCGCTAAAAATAGAAACTGACGAATCGCTTAGGCTTATTTAATCACGCAGTTTTTGAGCGACGAAAAAAAACCTGGCCATGACAAAGATGCCGCAGCCAGGTTTGTTATTTTTATAGCTAGGCTACTTTGTTTTCTGCTTCTGGCAAGGCGATATTAAGCTCTAGAATCTCGCAATCACCGTCTTTTTCAACATTGATTTTGATGTCATCAAGATCAATATGTGTGTATTTACTCACCACTGCCAACAGTTCTTTTTGCAGTGCAGGCAGATAGTCTGGACCACTAGACGTGGCGTGCTCACGTGACAGAATCAGTTGCAGCCGCTCTTTGGCAACCGAGGCGGTCTTCTTGCGATTGCGGGTTAAATAATCAAGAATCGACATAGTTTAGGTTCCAAATAAACGTTTCAAAAAGCCCTTCTTCTCAGAATCGAGAAAGCGCATAGGCAGCTCTTCACCGAGAAAACGGCTGATAAGGTCCTGATAAGCCTGGCCACTATTACTGACCTCATCGCGCACCACGGGCACACCGGCGTTAGAGGCCTGCAATACCGCCCCTGACTCTGGGATCACAGCAATCAGATTGATGCCCAACAATTCCTGAATATCTTCAATGCTGAGCATCTCACCTGTTGCTACACGGCTGGCTGAATAACGGGTAACAACCAGGTGCTCCTTGATTGGCTCCAGCCCTTCTTCGGCACGTTTAGACTTGGCACTGAGGATACCCAGAATGCGGTCGGAATCGCGCACCGATGAAACCTCTGGATTGGTGACAATCAAGGCCTCATCAGCATAATAGAGCGCCATCATGGCACCCTTTTCGATACCCGCAGGAGAATCACAGACGATGTAATCAAAACTCTCACGCAGCTCGTCGATTACTTTACCGACCCCCTCAGTGGTAAACGCATCTTTGTCACGTGTCTGTGAGGCTGGCAGGATGAAGAGATTGTCGTGGGCTTTGTCGCGAATCAGCGCTTGTTTCAGACTTGCCTCGCCATTGATGACGTTAACAAAATCATAAACAACACGGCGTTCGCAGCCCATGATCAGATCCAGATTACGCAGTCCTACATCAAAATCAATAACCGCAGTTTTATGGCCGCGCATGGCGAGGCCAGTGGCAAAGCTTGCGCTAGTAGTGGTCTTACCTACCCCACCTTTGCCCGATGTAACAACAACAACCTTAGACAAGATATGTCTCCTTTATCGTTAAACAAAACCAGATTCCCTGATTGAGCGCAGCGACCTTTGTGAATACATCTCACATGGCGGCGGCCAAGCCCATTATTGGATCAGGGGAGAAATATTGATATGCGTATCATCGAGAAAAATACGCACCGCACGTTCATAAACATCTTTTGCCGGACCATCTTCAAATACCTGATAGTTTCCAGCAATGGCCACCAGCTCTGCCTCCATCGACTGAGCAAAGATACTGGCGCTGCTATCACCCTGCACACCGGCCAAGGCTCGACCCCGCAAAGGGGCATAGACATGGATATTGCCGTCGGCAATCACCTCGGCACCAGCGTTGACCGCCGCCAGCACAATCAAGTCACCACCACGGGCATAGATTTGCTGCCCTGAACGCACTGGCTGAGTTACCACCTTTGCAGGCAATGCCTCTGGCCTTGGGCTGGCGTTATCAACTTGTTTACTCGGCGCGGCTGTCGGTTTGCTTTGACGTGCAGGGGCTGTTTTTTCACTCCGCGGTGATGCGCCTCCCCCGCCCTTCAAAACGGCCAGACCAGCAGCAATCGCTGCTTGGGCCTGCTCAGGGCTAGCCTGCCTGACACCGACTGGCACTAGATGGGCCTGTCGCAGCAAGGCGCAGAGAGCGGGCAAATCCAGTCGGTTGGCCTGATCATCAAGGTGGTCTAGCTCAATCACCACAGGGGCATGCTCAAAAAAGCGTAGATGCTGGGCCAGA
Source organism: uncultured Chromatiaceae bacterium (assembly GCA_947259785.1). Lineage (GTDB taxonomy): Bacteria > Pseudomonadota > Gammaproteobacteria > Tenderiales > Tenderiaceae > Tenderia. The sequence goes on from CAMYNQ010000035.1 coordinate 5,239, forward strand.
CGCTGAGACAAGTCCTTAGCAATCAGTTCCATGTCAGTGCTTTGCAGACGCAGCACCGGCAAGGTAAACATAGAGCCCTTGATTTCAAGTGCCGGGGAATCAGCGTCTGAACGGGATTCAGAGGCTGAACTAAAATCGAAATTGAGGTTTTCGTCGACAGGAAGCCCAGCTTCCACCTTATTGACATCAGACTGCAATCTTTTGCTCCAAAAACACGGCTGAAGGCGCGGTGTAGCCCCATAAATACAAAGCGAAACTTTAGCATAAGGCGCCAGCATTTGGGCGAATAAAATAGAGGATTTAGCGGCTAAGGACTAAGAAATTCAGATTATTTCAAGTACCTTAAATATACCTATATTTAGTCTGTACCAGCTCGCAAAGACAATGTACAGACTGTCACTGGATAGTGACAGAAAATGAACCGCCATTACCCAGCGTGAAATCGGCACGACCGCCAGAATCGCCAGTTAAGGTGATCATTAAAGTATTTGAATCTTCAAATTCTGCATCAAACCCTAAACCTGGCGAATAGCTAGCTTGATAACTATTTATGCGAGGATCATTTTGTGTCGGTGGCACATAGACATGGAAGGTTTCGCCAGAGGGTGTTGTAAGGGCATCAGCCGTGGCATTGATTTTGTAAACTGTCGTACCAAGGTCCTTAGTCGTAAAGGTCCAGTGCTTATTCATGAGCACACCATCCTGAACATAAGATAACTCTGCCCGATAACCTGTATTGTAATCAAGGCGTTCCAACGGAAATAATGCTACCTGGTAGGCTGAAAACTTCTGATTTGGATCACTACTACTGTTCAATAAGCGTGTATTGGTCACTTCCTCGTCATCGGCTTCTCTGAATAATTTAAACGATGACACCACCAGTGAACTGATCTTTTTGTCATTAAATTCTGCTGAAATGGGATAACCTGATACCGAATAATCGGGCAAAGGATCTGGGGTTTCCTCATAAAACACTGGCAATACATTACTGCTACTTTCTGCAGGCCATACCACCAATTCAGGATTTAGATAGACCTGGTAATCACGTGCTGCTTCATAAGCACTTGCCTCTACCCTTATTTGCGGATCACACACACTATAATACGCATTAATCCCCATATAATTATCGCCACTGCATATTTCAGACAGTTTGCTATTTCCATTCACACCGACAAAGGAACTGCGTACGTTGCCAACATTATCTTGCGCCAAGGCAAAACCAATTTCATCAACATCGTTTCTCATTAGCCCAAAACGATGATAAATAGCACTCATTAAACCATCCAGTGAATCAATTGCGTTACTTTTGTAACTAATTACTTCACCTACACGACTAAAACCTTCGTAGCCAGCCAGCTTGGCACGATCGCCTGGACTCTCACCGGTAAAACCCTGCCCGGCAATAGTTTCATCGTGCCCAGTCACTTCATTAACCACAAGATAGTTACCATGATTGAGTGCGGCAAGTTCTAGCTGGCTATTACGTTCATAGTCATTCAAGCCACCTTGCTGACGTAGGCCATTCATATATAAATAATCAACCCGCATCGGTTGAGCAGACCCCTCATTTGATGGCATTCCCTCACCTAATGTATTGTTCGCTACAACAATAAAATAATAACGAGTGTCATTATCCAAGCCTACAATCGTGGTGCTTGTAGCGATGACGGCTAATTTCTGACCCCCACCGCTCAGGTTGCTGTAATTGGTGGGTGAAACCCCAGCCACACTTGCGTAATAAACTGTATAAGAAGAAGCTCCATCAACGCCCGACCAATTCAGGCTGACCTCAGCGTCGCCAGGAGTCGCTACCAGACTGTTTGGAGCGGATAAGCTGGTTGCCGCTAAAGTGGTAGCAGTGAGCTCTGCTGACAGCGAACTTTCATTCAAATTGTGATCACTGGCCGAAACTCGATAATAATAACTGACAGCATCACCCAACCCTGTATGCGCCCATGAAAGGCCATTAATGCCTGATACGGCCTGGCTATTGGTGGTGGTAATGCCGCTAGATGTGCTCCAGTACACGGTATAGGATGCAGCGCCAGGCACCGCATCCCATGAAAGCGTCAGTTGGCCACTCTCACTGCTTACCGAAACATTATCAGGGGCAAGGTTTAACGCCGTAATACTAATACTAAGAGTAGCGGTATTGGATAGCAGCTGACCGTCACTCACCTGGAAGGTAAAGCTGTCATCACCTAACTCACCAGGATTCGCTGTATACGTGAATTCACCAGTGCTGGCATTATCAAGACTGACGATACCCTTAGATGTTTGTGTAACCAGCCTATAGGTGAGGTCGTCATCATCACTGTCATGTGCGGTAAGAGTGGCTGAAGCTACACTTTCCATGAGAAGTGAAATAGCACTATCAGAAGCAACAGGGGGGGTATTATTGGCTACATTCTGTGATGGCTCATTTGTAGTACTCCCACCACCGCACCCTAGCAACAACAAGGCAATAAGGAATAAAACAAAAGGCAAGCATTTCTGCTTAAGAGGATACGCGATGGGTCTGCTCATACTAACAACAATACTGCCGAAATAACCAACCGTCTAGACTAACATTTTTTTACATATCGTCTGATTGTTTCAAGCGCATTAAACTAAAAGCCTAAACAGAACCTAGCTGATAACGCACCGGCACAATCACCTCACCGGCAACGGCCATGCCAGCTCGTTTTGCCGCTTGAAACCGCCACTGCCAGACCGCCTTAATGGCCTCACGATCCAGCACCTGAAAACCTGATGACAGCTTGATCTCAATAGTCACCGGAGTGCCACGACTATCTACCATCACCCGCAGCTCAACCACACCTTCCATGCCACGCCGTTTGGCGGCCATTGGATAGTGCGGCTTTGGATTTTGGTAATAGGCAACATTGCTGGAGGGCGGCAGGTAAAGTTCTTCGGAAGCTATAGCTTCACGAGGCACCGTTTCTTCAAACGCCTCATCAACAGCTGCTATAGCCGTTGGCTGTTGTTGAATTTCTAGGGGGGCCTGAGCAGTTTCAACGAATGATTGAGGCTCTGCAGGCAAGATTGGTTTTGCTAACGCCCTACTGACCGTTTTAGGCAACGGCTTCGGCGTTTCCAACGGGACAGGTTTTGGTTTTTTCAGCATTGCTGCTGCAGGCATAAAGTTAGGCTGCGCAACTGGTTTAGGCGCTGGCAACATAATCAACGTTGCCTTGATTAATTGTGAGGCAGGCATCATTAATTGAGGCTGCTCGGCATCAAAACTAAAATTGATAAAGGCAACAAACACCGCTAAATGCAAGGCAATTGCCGTTAGCAATGAAAAGCCAAAATTACGCTGGCTGCGTAATGTCTGACTTCTTATTTCGGTATCGGATAAAACTGCGCTAACCATTGCTCTATCTTGTTTTGTTCAACCAGACCACTAACAGCCTTTACTTGACCAGAGGGCGAATAAAAATAACTGCGCGGTAATTCGCCATACCAGTTTTTATCTACCTCATAACGCAGCCGTTGCACATGCTTATCGGCAAATTGCCAGGACTCCAGTTGAGCTACGCCTGTTTTTTCTAATACCTCAACCACCTCTTGCTTAACATCGCCCTCATCTGTTGACACCAGTACCAGCTTCACCTCTGGAAAACGCGCGCTCAGTTCACGCCACATAGCGAGTTCTTTATAACAGGGGGGACAATCGACAGACCAAAAATTGACGATCATTGGCTGTTCGCCCTGAGCCGTCATGATCTCGGCCATTGAGCCGCTGACAAACGGTTTGAGGGGCGCCGCCTGCAATAGCTGAGGCAAGAACAAACACAGTATTGCCAGTAGCCTCACTGTGTCACCTCGGTAATATCAAGCAGCTGATAGCCTTCATCCACCACATGCCAGGATAGATAGAGATGTTCACCATGCGTCAACAGATAGGGATAGTCGGACTGTTTGTCGGTAGTAGCAAGACTTTTTACATCCCCCCAACTCTCACCCCTATTATTCGACTGCATCAACTTGATGCTTGTCTGCCGACCATCAAAGGCCTTCCACAGCAAATAGACCTTGTTATTAAACTCGATCAAGTCGGGATGCTGGGCCTGCTCACTGCCGCCAGCAAACGCATAGGCAGATGAAACTGTTTTGCCTTGATCATCTGAATAGCCGTAATAGAGGCCCGGCTTGCCGTTATGAATATTAAACCAGGTCATGTGATAACGGCCATCTTCACCAAGCTCAAGTGCCGGGCCATGATGTGGACAAGTCTCCGCCGCCCAATTTTCAAAACTGACGCGTTGAAGTGCACCGGCCTTGCCACTTTTATTCAGGCGCAACAGGGCATGATCGCGACTGATGCTGTTGTCTGACTCATTGGCAAAAATATGCCTCCATAAAATTACTGGGTGTTGATTACTATCTAGGGCCATCGCTATGCGACAGCATTGACAGGTGTAATCTGCCAGTTTGCTATTGGGCTGAAAGCTGACGCCGTGATCGTCAGAAACACTGTAATACAGGGCTGAGCCGTTATAGGCCCGCCCTTGTTTTTTGGCCGCGATGAAGTCACGGCCATCCAACCAGACAAGGTGCAACTTGTTTTCAGCATCCAGCGCCATAGAGACAAAACGATGACTGATCACATCCAGATTATCGTTGACTGTTTTCGGTGCAGAAAAGCTTTTTCCATTATCCACTGAGCGGCTAAAACGAATATTGCCGGTAAAGCGTTTAGGCAGTTTCTGAGTATAGGCGACAAAGATACGCCCCGCCTTGTCCACTGCAATTTTGGGCCGCGCTTCACCGTTATGATGAATCTTTTCCGGCTCGGGGTTTACTTTTACCGGCGGACTGAATGTCTTGCCCAGGTCATCGGAGTAATTAACGTAGATATGCTGGCCATGCAACCAGGCCAGCCACAGCCTGCCGTTAAAATCAAAACTGGCTGTGGGTACACGGGCCGTTAGAATTGAAGCAGGACCGCTTACCTCGGCATCATTGCTTGCGTGGTGAATGTGTTGCTGGGCGTAACCCATGCAAGGCATAGTAAGGACAATCAGCCCAAGCAACAAAGCGCTAATCCATTGCATACAAATCACATCCAGCTATAGCTGACGCCGGCGTAGACAGTCCGCGGCAGGCCTGGCGCAAACTGCTCACCACCAAACTGACTATATGAAGCAGCGGTGGCATAACGCTCATCGGTCAGATTTTCAACCCGGCCAAACAGCTCCAGCTGTTTGCTGAGCATATGGTTAGCACGCAGGTGATAGACATCATGACCGTCATAGCGATGACTGTTTTCATCGTCCAACCAATAGCTGCCCAGGTGTGACCAGCTCAATTCAACACGACCACCATTGAGCTGGCTTGGACGCCAGCTAAGGCGGATGTCATCGATCTGGCGTGGTGCTGATTTCATTTCGTTGCCGCTGTAGTTAATACCGGTTTTAGGGCTCCATGCCTCATAGGTATGTTTGGCGTAGCTGTAACCGATATCAATAGCGACAGTCTGTGTCAGCGCTCGGTCATAACCCAACTCAATGCCACGATGTTTGGTTTCACCCGCATTCTGGGTTTCACGGGTGCCGTCAACGGTATTGCGGTAACTGAGAATATCGTCCTCTTTGACCATGTGATAGACAGAGATTTCATAACTGCCCTTGCCTGCCTTGCCGCGCATACCCACTTCAAAGCTATCTGCGTCTACCGGTTTCAGATCAACGGTATTTTCTGCCTGGCCCTGACGAAACAACTGGCTTTCGCTAGGTGCCCTGAAAGTATTCCGGTATGAGACAAAGCCATTCAGGTGTGAGCTGAAGGCATAGGTGGCGCCCAATTTAGGACTGAGATGATCAAAATCAACTGTAGTGCTGTCGGGACGACGGTGGCTGCCTGTCGTCGATGTAGAGAGGTTGTTATCGTAATCATAGGACATATAGTCAAGCCGCAGACCAGCCGTCAGGCGTAGCTTATCAGTCACTGAAGTTTCCACATGCACATAGGGCGAAACACCTGTATAGGCCACGTCGTAGTCATAGGTCTTGGCCACTTTGCTATAGCTGGTATAGATGCCATTTACCTTGGTGACATTAAGCGCGTTTTCATCGCGAGAGCCTGGGCTATGATCCAGATCCAGGCCAACAATCAAGCGGGTGCGCTGTGGAGCAAAATCACGACGATATTTGCTCAACAGGCCGACAGAGACATTTTCGGTAGTGTAGTGCTGTGGGTCATAACTCAGCGACCAGTTAGGCAACAGCTCCATACTGTTGTAACGAGCGTATGGGGTCATGCTAACTAGGCTATCCTCGGTCTCTTTTTCATAGGCGGTTGAAACACGCAGCGCTTCAACCTTGCGCAATGAAATGGGGGGTCAGGTTTTTGGTCGGATTATCGAGGTAATCAGATTTTGAAAGTCTTGAAGTTCCCGCAGTCTGTTGATCAATATTGGAACCACTGATCACTGTTTTTAATGAGGCACCACTATCTAGAAATCTATCCCAACGCAATGTTGCACTTTGGCGGTCGTAGTCGGTGCTGTCGCGCCAACCGTCGGTACGGGTCAGATTGAGGTCGGCACGAAGACCATCATCGCCCATGCTGTTACCACCACTGAGCAACAGTCGCTGCCAGCCATGCTCGCCCACCTCGGCGGTCAACTCTGCCTCTGGTTTTAAAGGTGCCGGACGGGTCAAGACATTGATCACGCCACCAATGGCATCACTGCCATACAGGGCTGAGCCCGGACCCTTGGTGACTTCAATCCCGCCGGCCTGGGGCAGGTTGATTTCATACAGGGCATTGTGATTAAAGAAACCTGTAGAACGGGTTGGAATACCATCTTCCAAATAGAGATAAACCGGCGCCGTGGTGATCGGCTGACGAATCGCAGTCATATGCCCTTCACCACCGGTAACGTTGACATGCACCCCCGGCACCTTACCCATAATTTCACTCGGATGGGCCGCTTTCAGCTCATCAATTTCAGCCTTATTAACCATACCGACTGAGGCCGCTGTCTCAGCAACAGCTTGTGCCTCGCGTGTGCCAGTCACAGTTACCTCACCCAAAGTGACAGGCTCTGCCGCAACAGCAACACTCAACCCGGACATGGCACTTGTCATCAAACCCAGTGAAAATACAGCAACAGGTGCATTACGTGACATGTTCATTCTTACTCCCAACGACTATGTTGTTAACAGCATTATTGTGGGATAGAGATTAACGTCAGACCTTCAAGTTGAGAATGTGACAAAGTGTCGCACCCTGAAACGATTTAAATAAAGAACGTACTAAACAAGGCAAGACAAAAAAAGCTAAACCCTGAAGGCCCAACCCGATCTGGCGGTATGATCTAAGCACATCGAAATAGCAATAATAATAACCGTCCGTTTTCCATTAAGAGGACTTGGTCACTATCCAGGTATCTACTCAGCCTATATTGACATCCCCAGCCACAACTTTTACTTTAGCCACCATTATCTGACCAAAACCATCAATCTTATGAAAAGGATCGGAATAAGATGAGCACACCACTTAGGGAAGAGCTTGGAGACTTCAGCAGTGTTGTCTGCCTCAAAGCCATTATCACCGGTATGGAAGATGCTTTGGGCGAAAGAACCACGGCCATCGCCCTCTTTGCAGCCGGGCGCATACGTGGCAAGCAAGTCGCGGAACAGCTAAAATTATCTACTTCTGATTACTCTCTGGAAGAAATCACCCAAATGCTTGCCTCAGCCCTTGGCAAGGATGGCACACGCTTACTGATCCTGGATCGATTGGAAAAAACCGATACAGGCTTTCTGGCATACACCAGAGAAACGGTGTGTTCGGCGGGAGAAGAGGAAGGTTCAAGTCGTAACTGTACGTTCACACTGGGCGCGGTTCAAGGTGTTTTGGAAATGGTCACCGGCCAGCGCTTTCAGGCCAAACATATTGAATCGGTGCTGCGCGGTGGCAGTCATGATGTATTTGAATACACGCCAAGATAATCATAACAAAGGTCTGATAAACCATACCCCCTTGTTATTGGCCACATGATTATCATTGGTTCGGATGTGTTGTTTTTTCGCACCCGCTTCGGCATCCAATCGATAGAGGCTATGGCAGGCAACACAAGACCCAAGTTGCTCAGACAGATCCAATAAGATTTCATTTGCCGGCGCACCCTGTTCAACCTTGTCGGCAATTTGATCAAACTGTTTATGTACAGCCATGCCTTGTTGCTTAAATGGCAGTGGTAACTTCGACATTATGGAGCATACCCAGAAAACAGATACAACAGAGTTCTACGCCACTGTAGACCTATCTGATACGCGATACTGATTGGCTACAGTCAAATTTTGAAAAATTTTTTCTATACTGACTTTTTTATTGGTAGCTCTATATAAAACGTTACACCCTCACCAAAAACGCTCTCCGCCCAAGCCCGCCCTTGATAACGGTTCACAACATAGTTAGTAATAAATAACCCCAGCCCAATCCCCTCCTCCATACTTGGGGGACCTTGCGTTTTCTCAATCGGCTCAAACAAATGTTTTAGCTTATCTGCTTGCATACCAGGACCAGTATCACTAATCACCAATCTAAACTGTTCGCCAGCAACTGTATCGGCTTTTTCCAAAACCACTTTCACATGGCATTCATCGGCACTCTCTGCCGTAGTGACCTAATAGCCATCATCTGAGAGCACCTTGTCCAACAGGTCGCGCAAACTCATTATTCTTTAACAAAAACCTTGCAAATCAGTACACCCGCCTTACTAGTATTTTCGGCAATAATCTGTAAAGCCTTAGGCTATTGAGCCGCAGTCACTTCTTCATTGTCATTCACCCATTATCCTGCTGCTCGTAAGACTTATCCAAGAGCCCCTGAATGCTATAGGTATGATAAATGGACGTGTCGATCAAAATATTAAAGGGGTCAGTCGGCAACATCGCCATGGTCGACGCATTGCCGGACAAAATCTTGCAGCCGCAAACGATCTTGAGTGGGAATCTCAATCAACTGCAAGGCAAAACTGAATGGCTTTTCACTACCGGGTTTATGGCGTAATACCCGTGCGGGGAAGGGCAGCTCGTGCATGCCGTCAGGCATATGCAGATGAATATCCATCAATGCCCCAACCGGAATATCGTGTGCCGTTTCAATCAATAACCCCGATTCGCTAACGTCCACCGTCATCAGTTCGTAGCGGTTGGTATCGCCGGCCAGGGTAAAATAGCCGTCCAGTTTGCTGCGCACACGAAGGCTGGAGCGGCGATTCTGGCCATAGCAATGGCATTTATTTTTGCCGGTATTTTTCGCCATATACATCGCGGCATCGGCATGTTCAAGGAGCTTGTCTGGGTCATCTGTATCACTGGGAAAAGTTGCAACCCCAGCACTGGTACTAAACACGCCTAAGGGCTGCATCGCCGCATGTTCGATGCTAGCCTCGAATAAGGCCTGTTGAATACGTTCATATACCAAGACAGCACCCTCCTTGCGCGTCGCAGGGAGAATCAGGACAAATTCTTCGCCGCCATAGCGCACGGCAGAGTCCATTGCGCGAGTGGTTTGTTGTAGAACCTCGGCAAAGGTCTTAAGCACCTCATTGCCAGCCATATGACCATGTTGGTCGTTATAAAACTTGAAATCATCGATATCAAAGATCATGACCGACACCGTGGCACCGTAGCGTTTCGCTCGATGCAGCTCTTGTGGCAACTGCGTCTTGAGATAACGGAAGTTAAACAAGCCCGTTAGATCGTCTTTGAGTATGGACTCCTGGATTTGGTCAAAGAACTGGATATCCACGACTTTGTGGCGATCCAACTGCTCTTCTTCATCTAAAAAATAGTGCATCAAGGCAACGCGTAAATCAACGGGATTAATGAGCCTTTCGCCCATGTCGGCGCGCAAGCGTAGAATAGCATCTAGGTGGTTTTTGGCAGCCTCGGGGGTAAACGACAAGTGACACAGCAAATGTACGAGTTTGCTATAAACAATATCTCCGAAGCTGGCCCTGATTTTAGAGAAGCGTTGTTCAAAGTGTTCATCAGACAGATTCTCTTTAGACAAAAACTCGCGCATGACGACATCTATTTGTTGGTCTTTCAGCCAGGCACTAAGGTCGCTCTTGCTAATATCGCTTGTGCCACTATCCTTCATTGTCTACTCCGTCTAGTTGGCCTTACCGTTGAAGGGAAAATAGTCAGCTATTAAGCCAGACTCATTAAAGAGTATTATCGGCCCTGGCAGCGCAATCTATAATAATGCTCCCTGGTAATAGGGGAAGGACAACCTGCGCTTTATGTTGCCAATTACATTTGCGAGTTTGTCAAAAACCCCAATGCTTCAATCGCCAACCAGCCGCTAATCAATGCGCCAATAATCAGTGCAACACCAAAGCTACCAATCGATAAGGCAAATTTTGACATGCTGATGGCGTAGTGTTTCATTGTATGCATTTTGTTGCTTTTCCTATCTGAATTTAGTCGAACGCTCTAGCGTGGTTGTCAGTTATTCATGCCTACTATCAAACAACATGGGGGGATGAGGTTCAAGGTGGGATTTGCAAATAATTGTCAATATTCCATATCAGCTCGATAACTATGGAGTATATGTGTTTTTCCAGGAGGGGGATTGATTTCCCCATTACGGTGGGAGGGTGTTTAAAAGAACAGCAAGCACCATCTGAGCTATTAAGCGCTTATTGTTGTTTGTTATATAAACTAAAAAAACGGCGGCCGATGGGCCGCCGTTTTAATGAACAGAATGAAAGAAGTTATTTAATCAGCCGTATTATCCAAAATGGCTTTTTTAACAGCATCCATGGTGGCCTCTACAGTGGCCATGGGTTTGGTGCTTTGTTTGAAAGCTGTGTCTGGATCTTACAGACCATGGCCCATTAGGGTACAGACGACCTTGCTACCCTCTGGGATCTTGCCTCTGTTGATGTCACGCATGTCACCCGCCAGTGAGGTGGCTGAGGCCGGCTCACAGAAAACGCCCTCTTTTTGGGCCAACAATTTTTGTGCGGCGAGGATTTCTTCGTCAGTGCATTCGTCGAACCAGGCATTGAATTCTTCTTTCAATTTCCAAGCAAGATCCCAGCTTTGCGGGTGGCCAATACAGATGGCAGCGATAATCAGGCGCACATTCCAGCTCTTCGGCTATTTCAAAAGAGGCACTCTTCTGGCCCTACAGCCGGTATGGATTGATCGAGCTTACGATGATCACAGGAGCTCCTTTCACTACGTTTTTGATTATCTGCATCCCGTCATCAAAGTTACCCTTAATCTGAATAACCCCAGCGACCAGCGATCTTTGTAGATAAAAGCAATCACCGTCGACGATAGCTTAAAGTGATTGGTTAATAACTCGTTGAATTTGCATGACCCTGGAGCGAGATCATCAACTCGGTGTGGCAGAGCTGCCTCTCGTGTAATCGCGCGGATGCTGTTGAAGTGAATCAATTGATCAGAGCCTGAATCCTATGTAGTTATGGTGTTTACTCGCACACTTCTTGTAACTACTTAAGCTCAGGCTTTTTCAGTTATCCCTCAATTGCGGTACAGCAGTGACCATTCAGAATTTTTTATGAGTCATGAAGCAAAAAACTAAGCACTCAGGAAACTTAGAATCTCTTTTTCTATATCTTGCTTATCAATCACCGTTTTTTGTGCAATCTCTTTGTCAAACAAAGCTGCGATCTGAGCGGGAATTGTGATGTTCGCTTTCCTGGCAATCATTTCCAAAGCATCAACATCATGCTCAAACGTTTCACCGGTTAAGGCATTGGCAATGACAGGAGAGAACTTGGTCCACTCTGCAGTTGAATAGGCAATGGTCTTAATAGACTTATCTTCACGACAGGTGTCGTAGGCTTTGAAACAGGTCGCGGTGTGAGGACACATGAGATAACCTGCTTGATCAAAAGCTTGCTTGATATAGCTCAAGCCTTCTTCATCAGTACAGAAGTCAGCGGCGAAGATTGCCTGGAGCTTGCTTAATTCGCCCGACGTTAATTCATAACATTTTTCCGTATCAAGCTTGTGCATCAACTCTTTGGTACGTTCAGCACCGAACAGATCAAATAAAATACGTTCTACGTTTGACGATTTTAAGATATCCATCGCCGGTGAAGTGGTGGGAATAACGCTCGTATCTCTTATGTCATAACGCCCAGTCGTAATGAGCTGAGTCAGCACATTGTTATTATTCGATGCAATGTGAATCTGTTTAACCGGCAATCCCATTTTCCAGGCGTAGTAACCGCCTAAGGCATTACCAAAATTGCCACTTGGAACGTTCAAATAGACTTGTTCACCTAACTGAATCACCTCTTTGCGCACCAGCTCAAGGTAGCTATGAACGTGATAGATAATTTGGAAAATAATGCGACCGAAGTTAACTGAATTCGCGGCGGACAGCAAAATATTATGTGCTTTCAGAGCATCACCAAAAGCATCAGAAACCAACAGTGACTTTAATGCATTCTGGGCATCATCAAAATCACCATGGATACCAATCACTTTTAGGTTATCCGCATCTTCAGTCACCATCTGTAAACGTTGTACATCCGAGGTTCCGCCGTCTGGATAAAGACAGGCGACCTGGACGTTGTCACGATTCTTGAAAGTCTCCAACGCGGCTGGCCCTGTGTCACCACTGGTTGCCGCCAAGATCAGATATTTTTCACCCCGCGCTTGGGCCACGGCAGATAAAACCTTGCCAAAAGGTTGTAGCGCCATATCTTTAAATGCACGTGTTGGACCGTGGTATAGCTCGCTGACGTAGAGGTCGTCGTAGACTTTCTCGACCGGCACAGGATTGTTTGGATCGTCAAACTCGTCGTAAAGGCTCAACGCGGCATCAATCACTGACGCTTCGATATCCACGTCAAATGCCTGCAATATGTCTTTGGCTAGAGCTTTATAGCCAGAGTCGATATGCGCCTTAAAAAAGGCATCGTCCAAAGCAGGCAAGGTTTCTGGTGAATAAATACCGCCAAACGAAGACATCGGACTTAAGATTGCTTGGGAGAAGGTGATAGAGGCAGGTTTTTTGCCGTCATTACCCCGGGTTTCAATAAACTTCATGTTGAGCCTATCTGTCGATAATTAGATTTGCGGAAATTATACAGAAAACTAGCCCTCATTTGAGGCACATTCCAGCAAGTTAGAGTCTCTGAACTGATCAGTTGTGCTTCGCGATGCGAAGCACAACCGTCATTAAGAAATAGAGAAATAATTAAGCATCAAGCGCTTCCAGGCGAATACGGGTTACTTGGCCCTGTACACTATCCAATGCTTCAATCTTGGCGATTGCATCGTTCATCTGCGCCTCGCGGATGCGATGGGTCAGGATAATGACTGAAACAGTCTCCTGTCCTTCGGCCGGCTCTTTCTGCAACATCGCTTCAATGCTGATGTCGGCACCGCCGAGGATGCTGGTGACATCGGCCAGCACACCCGGCTTGTCGTTCGCTTCAAGACGTAGGTAATAGGCTGTTTCCACATCGCCCATCTCCAAAACCGGTAGATCAGACAGAGCATCCGGCTGAAAGGCTAAATGCGGCACACGATTTTCAGGGTCAGCAGTCAGTACTCGCACGACGTCAATCACATCTGCTACCACGGCTGAAGCGGTCGGCTCAGCACCAGCACCGGCACCGTAATAAAGTGTGGGGCCAACCGCATCCCCCTTAACAAGCACAGCATTCATAACGCCATCAACATTGGCGATCAAGCGACGCTCGGGGATCATGGTTGGATGGACGCGCAGCTCAACACCCTTGTCGGTGCGGCGTGAAACACCCAGGTGTTTGATGCGATAACCTAACTCTTCGGCATACTCTACATCTTCACGCGTGATATGGCCGATCCCCTCGGTGTAACACTTATCGAATTGCAGCGGGATACCAAAGGCAATTGAAGCCAGAATAGTCAGTTTGTGCGCAGCGTCGATACCTTCCACATCAAAGGTTGGGTCAGCTTCGGCATACCCCAAACGCTGGGCCTCAGCCAAAACATCGGCAAAGTCACTGCCGTTGTCACGCATTTCGGTGAGAATAAAATTGCCGGTGCCGTTAATGATACCAGCCAGCCATTCAATATTATTTGCAGACAGACCTTCACGCACAGCCTTGATTATGGGGATGCCGCCAGCAACTGCCGCCTCGAAGGCCACCATCACACCCTTGTCCTGGGCAGCGGTGAAGATCTCGTTACCATGTTTGGCGATCAACGCCTTGTTAGCGGTGACCACATGCTTGCCATTGGCGATGGCCTGCATCACCAGTTCAAGTGCAGCGTCAGTACCGCCAATCAATTCGACCACCACGTCAACCTCAGGGTGGTTGACCACGGCCTGTGGATCAGTGCTCAGTTCGATGCCTGAGGTATCAAATGAACGCGCTTTGCTGACATCACGCGCGGTGGCGATGGCTATCTCAATACCACGACCGGCGCGGCGCTGAATCTCTTCGGCATTACGTTGTAAAACACTAACAGTTCCACCGCCAACGGTGCCCAGACCCAATAAACCCACTTTAACCGGTTTCAAGATAACCCTCCTAACCTTTTGTTCTTAATTAATTTAAAAGAAAGACCTATAGCTCTTCCTTTTACAAATCTCATTGTTTTGAAGCCGCTCGACGAGCAACTACTGTAAGATATTTTTCTAACTGTCTGCTGCTGCATCTTTGCGCAGCATATCGCGAATACCGCGAATCGCCTGGCGAGTACGGTGCTCATTCTCAATCAAACCAAAACGGACGTGGTCATCACCATAATCACCAAAACCAATACCTGGCGATACCGCCACCCTAGCCTCTTTCAACAATTTCTTGGCAAATTCCAGTGAACCCATATGGCGGTACTGCTCGGGAATGGGTGCCCAGACAAACATGGTGGCCTTGGGTGGCTCAACCATCCAACCAATAGAGTTCAGGCCATGACAAAGCGCATCGCGACGGATCTGATACATGTCACAGATTTCCTGGACACACTCCTGCGGCCCTTCCAATGCCGCAATAGCCGCCACCTGCACCGGCGTGAACATGCCGTAATCAAGATAGGATTTCATCCGCGCCAGGGCACCGACCAGTTTTTCGTTACCGACCATGAAACCAACCCGCCAGCCCGGCATATTATAACTCTTGGACAGGGTGAAGAATTCCACCGCCACCTCTTTGGCACCAGGTACCTGCATGATCGATGGTGCCTTGTATCCGTCAAAGACGATGTCAGCATAGGCCAGATCATGGACTACCCAGATCTGGTGCTCCTTGGCAATGGCAACGACCTTCTCGAAAAACTCGAGATCGACACACTGGGTGGTTGGATTACCAGGGAAATTCATTACCAGCATCTTGGGTTTCGGCCAGGAATCCTTGATCGCCTTTTCCAGCTCATTAAAGAAATCCACACCATCAGTCATAGGTACGTGGCGAATATCAGCCCCGGCGATAACAAAACCATAGGGGTGAATCGGGTAAGACGGGTTAGGCACCAGCACGGCATCTCCCGGCCCCACGGTAGCTAGAGCCAGATGGGCCAGACCTTCTTTTGAACCGATGGTAACGATGGCCTCAGAATCCTGATCCAGCTCCACGTCATAGCGATTTTTGTACCAGGTGCAAATTGCACGACGCAGGCGCGGAATCCCTTTTGAGATAGAGTAGCGATGAGTATCACCACGTTGTGCCGCTTCAGTCAGCTTGTCGACAATATGCTGTGGTGTTGGTTGATCCGGATTGCCCATGCCAAAATCGATAATATCCTCACCACGTGCCCGGGCCTTAGCCTTGAGGTCGTTAACGATGTTAAATACATACGGCGGCAAACGCTTAATTCTTGGGAAATCTTCAATCAAAGTCTTACTTCCAGGTGGGATCTGTTAACACTGATTTCAAAACAGCGACGTAGGTCATTTTTCTGTAGGACAAGGCACATTGAGCGCTGTGTACTTACTGTACATAAGCGAAAATGAAACGCCGGCCTGCGGGAAAATGACCCCGTCCCTCCGGGTTGCCCCCCAAAAAAGGGCTATGCTGCGTTTCTCGTCGTTCATTTGGAATAAACAAGCCTCACTCCTCGTGTCTCGCCTAAAGGCGCCTACTACTGTTGGTGCCTAGCCATTTTTGGGACAGCAACGCTGATTTTAAATCAGTGTTAACAGACCCTATAAATCAGGACCTTGGGGCCAAAGGGCGTAACATACCGATGGACCTAAAAACTGTCAATTATCTTATATATTTACGCTTGAACCTAGGGCCTGACCCGATAAAATGACTGTTTTGGCAAATTATTAATTATGGGAAGCAAACTAAGATGCAAATCCATCAAGATCTGGACATTCACCACTACAGCATCAAAGGCTATAGCAAAGGTGAAATTGTGGTGTTGGTACCCCTGTTAGCTGAACTGAGCGATGAAACCGATGCCGATGGCAATCAGGCCAAAGGCCTGCAGCAGGAGACACTGACATCCAGCATCTTACTCACATCATTGCATCTGGATAGAAACTGGCCACCGCAAAACATTGATGATTTACGCGAAGAACATGTACAGGCACTTGCAAAACTGAAACCCGAGGTGGCTATTATTGGCACGGGGGCTAGCCTAAAATGGCCAGAGCGGGCCTTGCTAAAGCCCTTGATTGACGCTGGAATCGGTTATGAAATTATGGATACAGCCGCAGCCTGCCGTACTTACAATGTACTGTCATATGAAGGAAGAACTGTCGCGGCAGCGCTGATCATGATCTAGGATAAGCATGATTCAGCCCAACAGCTGCTCCATTGAAATCCCTTCTTTTTCCAAAATTTTACGTAGTTTTTTTAACGCTTCAACCTGAATCTGCCGAACTCGCTCGCGAGTCACGCCGATACGCGCACCAACCTCTTCAAGAGTAGCAACATCATCACCATTGAGGCCAAAACGCTGTTCAACTACCTGGCGCTGTTTTTCGTTAAGCAGCGCCACCCATTCATGCAGACAGGCCTGAACCTCTTCTTTATGCAACACCGATGAGGGGTCAGATTGTTTGTCATCAGCAACAGTTTCCTGCAGCATCTTGTCCTTGTCCAAGGTGGGTGATTCGACGGTGGAAAGTTGTTCACTGAGACCGAGAATATTCTGCACATCTTTCAGCGGCAGCTCAAGACTACTAGCCACCTCCTCGGCACTAGGTTCATGGTCTAGGGCCTGGGCCAGTCGACGCGCCGCCTTTTGATAGCTATTAATCTGCTTTACCACGTGAACCGGCAAACGAATGGTGCGAGTCTGGTTCATCAGTGCCCGCTCTATAGTCTGACGAATCCACCAAGTGGCATAGGTAGAAAAGCGAAAACCACGTTCAGGGTCAAATTTTTCTACCGCATGGATTAATCCCAGATTGCCTTCCTCAATCAAGTCAAGAAAAGCTAGGCCGCGTCTCATATAATAGCGAGCGATTTTGACCACCAGACGCAGATTGCTGACAATCATTTTTTTACGCGCCGCCTCATCACCCTTCAAGGACAGGCGTGAATAATAAACCTCTTCTTCAGCACTTAAGAGTGGTGAAAAACCAATTTCATTAAGATAGATTCGCGTGGCATCGAGAGATGCTTCCGGCGGTTGCAATAAAGCCTTGTCGACGTCATTTTTGCCATTTATGGTCGCAGGTTTTGATGACGTTAATTTACTTTCGTCTTCTTCGGCTATACTTTGTTGCTGTGCTTCCAGCTCTTCATCAACGCCCTTCAATTCAACATAATCATCGGGGACGCTATCGACCATCTTATCTACCACAACAAAACTCCCATGATGCCCTGCGTGACATACAAGTGAATAAACAACTCCACCACTCACATCCAAACAAAATTACATTACATTTATATTTTTAGCGCATGAGTCAACGCTTTATGAAGACTAGCATGAAAATTACTTGGGGAGATAGCGCAATGGATCAACCGGCTTGCCATCAACTCTAACCTGAAAATGCAGCTTGATTTGCTTAGACTCAGTCGCGCCAATACGCGCAATTTCCTGCCCCTTTTTAACCAATACACCCTCTTTCACTAATATACTTTTATTATGTGCATAAGCACTTAAATACTTATCGTTATGCTTAATAATAACTAAGTTACCATAGCCCCTTAAACCATTACCACTGTAGACGACCTTACCGCCAGCAGCGGCGTGCACCAGGGTGCCAGCCGCCGCCGAAATATCAACGCCTTGCTGCCCAGGCTTGTTGGCATTAAATTTTCTTATCAGCTTTCCCTTAAGCGGCCACTGCCAAGCAATAGCAGCAGAGGATGAAGGCAATAACGAAGAACTAGAGGTATTTTTAGCAACTATGGCCGGTTTCTTTGCCGTTTTTTCAGCAGGACTTTTTACATTGTTTTCTTCTGGTTTTTTGCTTTGGGCTTGAGCTGGTCTCTTTACGTATACTGGTGGCTCCAAACCAGCCTCCGGGCCTGGTGGAGCAACACGAAGCCACTGCCCTTCATTAATCATGTAGGGTGAACCAAGACCATTCCATTTTGCGACCTGGCGATAGTCCTGACTATAGTGCCAGCTGATTGAATAAAGCGTATCACCCTTGCGCACCTGGTGATAAACATGAGCGCCGCATGCAGACAGCAACAAGGACAGCAGCGTTAAGACGCTTAATAATAAAGTTGAGGTTGTTGCCTTGAACTTAGATCGCATTAACGATGAGATATACCACAACCGCCACGGCTATAAACAACCAACCAAGGCGATCAATGTAGCTACGCATCAGACTATCCATGCGTTCACCGCCCCAATAGATCAACCCTGCAACAAGGAAGAAACGCGCACCACGACCAATAACCGAGGCCAGCACAAAGGGAAAAAAGGCCATGCCAACAGTGCCTGCAGAAATGGTAAACAATTTATATGGAATGGGAGAAAAACCAGCCAGGAACACTACCCAGAAACCCCATACCTGGAACCAGTCGATAGCCTTTTGAAAGCGATCGGCATAACCAAATTCCTGTATCCAGGGTTCAATCAGATCAAAGGCAAACATGCCAATTAGATAACCCAAGACCCCACCCGCAACCGAGGCCAGGGTGGTGATCCAGGCATAGCGCCAGGCCTTCTCACGCCGGGCCAGTGTCATTGGCGCCAACATCACATCAGGGGGAATCGGGAAAAAAGAAGACTCAGCAAAACTAAGTCCCCCTAGAAACCAGACGGCATGTTGATGTCTAGCCCACGCTAGTACCCAGTCATATAAACGAGAAAAAATACGCATCAACGATTCCCCGGCAATAACGGGACAAAACTCACGTTCTCAATAACCTGGCATTGATAACCCTGATCGGTACGACTGATTAGATTGAGTTGTTGCTGACCATTGGGGCCGACCGGGGCAATCATACGTCCTGTTTCATTAAGTTGGCCAAACAGTTCTGTAGGGATCTCTTCCGGTGCAGCCGTCACAATTATCACATCATAAGGGCCATTCTCCTTCCAGCCCATGTGACCATCGAAATGTTTCATTCGCACATTATAAAAATTAAGTTCGCGAATGCGTT
>CAMYNQ010000036.1 GCA_947259785.1 uncultured Chromatiaceae bacterium
GAGGTTGCCAGTCGGCTCATCGGCGAATAACAATTTAGGTTGCGGCGCAAAGGCACGGGCAATGGCAACCCGCTGTTGCTCGCCGCCGGACAACTGCTTGGGGTAGTGACTCTGACGCTGACCAAGACCAACCCGTTCAAGCACCTGCCGCGCCACAGCAGTGGCATCGTTTCGCCCTGCAAGCTCCAACGGCAGCATGACGTTTTCCAACGCGGTGAGACTGGGCAGCAACTGAAAGGCCTGGAAAACAAAGCCGACCTTCTCGGCCCTGAGCCGAGCGCGACCATCTTCATCCTGGGCAAACAGCTCCACCCCATCAACCATCACCTGCCCAGCAGTCGGTGTATCTAAACCAGCTAGCAAACCAAGCAGGGTCGACTTTCCAGACCCAGACGCACCTACAATCGCAACCGTTTCTGCCGCCAGAATATCAAGGCCAACATCATTTAAAAGCGTTAGCTCACCCTCAGGACTTATCACCTTTTTCGTCAGGCGCTCAACTTTTAAAACAACATTCATATATTTCCAGGCTTGGCCCTATTCAGTATTAACTCAGACAACCACGGTTTCGAAAAAATTCCACAGCGTTACAATGTAAAGTCTCGGAGGATTTAATGAAAGCCTGGATAACCTTTATACTTGCCCTGATCTTTTGCACTACAGTTTCTGCCAATAGCCCGACCTTACTGGTACTGGGAGACAGCCTCAGCGCCGCCTACGGCATAGAACCGCAGCAAGGCTGGGTGGCGCTTTTACAAAAGCGATTAGATCAGGAAAACCACGACTACAAAGTCATCAATGCCAGTATTAGTGGTGAAACCACCTCAGGAGGGGTATCGCGCCTGCCCAGCCTGCTGCAACGTTACCAACCTTACATTGTCATTCTCGTCCTTGGTGCCAACGATGGCCTACGTGGCCTTTCACTCAAACAGATACAAATGAATCTGAACAGTATGATCGAGCAGAGCAAGGCCAGGGGCACCGCCGTACTTTTGGTTGGCATGCAGCTCCCGCCCAATTACGGCCCTGCCTACACACAACAGTTCCACGACACATTTAAAGGTGTTGCATCATCAAAAAATGTGCCCCTAATCCCTTTTTTACTCGACGGAATCGGTAAAGACAAAAGCCTGTTTCAACAAGACGGCCTTCATCCAACAGCAAAGGCCCAGGACAAAATATTGAGCAATATCTGGCCAAACCTGGAGCCGTTGCTTTAACCAGGTGCACTGGCTAAAAGCGCATCCAGCTCAGCCGGGATAGATGGCCTGCCACGTTCATTAAGTGCTGTACCGATGATCTTGGCCTTCATGACCGGCTTGTTGTCTGAGAGCCGAAAAATATCCTGGTAAAAGGCAAACCTGGCCTTGGATTCACGCACCATTTTTAGACCAACCACAAACTTGTCGCCACTGCTTAAAGGCAGTTTGTAATCCAGCTCTGCCCTGACAACGACAAGATTGATGCCATTGCGGGCATAGTCAGCGAAATCAATGCCCATATCCTTCAGATATTCATGCCGCACATGTTCAAGGTAGTTTTGATACACCCCGTTATTGACTATCCCTTGAATGTCGCACTCATAGTCTCGCACATCCATTTCCATTGAAAAGCAGCAATCTTCCATAACATTCACCCTTAATAAACAGAGGCAAAACTACATCACCTATAAACTTAGAACAAGCCAAAACAGGGATTGATATAGATCTTGCTAGCAGGAATCCCCTTACCCTATACTCGTCAAACTAAGCAGCAGAAGGATTAGTTATGCTCGACAATGCCCCACGTGAATTCATACCCATCACTATTGCCGTACTCACTATTTCTGATACGCGTGATGAACAGTCTGATAAATCGGGCAACTATCTGGCTGAGGCTATTCAAAAAGCAGGCCATCATCTTGGTGGCAAGATGATTGTCAAAGATGACATCTACAGCATCCGTGCCCAGCTTTCACTATGGATTGCTGATCCTGAGATTCAAACCATTATCACCACCGGTGGCACCGGCTTCTCTCAGCGAGATGTCACGCCCGAGGCCATCAGGCCCCTGCTGGACAAAGAGATCCCCGGTTTTGGTGAATACTTCCGCACTCTTTCCATCGAACAGGTTGGCACATCAACCATCCAGTCACGCGTCCTGGCAGGCACTGCCAATAACAGCTATATATTCAGCCTGCCTGGCTCCGGCAATGCCTGCAAAACTGGCTGGGAAGATATCCTGCTGCAACAGCTTGATTACAGGCATAGACCCTGCAACTTTATCGAATTACTGCCCAATATCGCCTCTTAAAAACAAAGACATCGTTTATGCAAACAACATCTGACAGCAGCGGTTTAATCCCAGTAGAAACTGCACTTGAAGCCTTGCTGTCGCAAGCGATTGCTATAATAGAAACCGAAACAGTTGATCTGAATAAGGCCCTCGGCCGTGTACTGGCACAGGATATTCAGTCACAGATTGATGTGCCACCATTCAATGCCAGCGCCATGGATGGTTATGCCATCAACAGCGCAGACATCGGCTGTGACACGCCCCTAGCCATCAGCCAGCGCATTGCCGCTGGCCAGCAACCGACTGCCGCGCTTGCCCAAGGCAGTGTCGCGCGAATCTTTACCGGCGCACCATTACCGGAAGGCGCTGATAGCGTTGTCATGCAAGAGGCCTGTAGCGTAACTGATGATCTTGTCACGTTGCCAGCAGAGATAAAGATTGGGCAGTTTGTCCGCCTCAAAGGTAACCATGTCAGGCGCGGTGCTGTGATATTAAAAAAAGGCACTAAACTCGGCCCGGCTGAGATCGGCCTGGCGGCATCGACGGGCATTAACAATATTAGTGTGCACCGTCGCCTCAAAGTAGCCCTGCTCACCACGGGCGATGAACTAATCAAACCCGGACTGCCACTGCAACCTGGCCAGATCTACAACGCCAATCAATACCTGTTGGCCAACATGCTCACCACATTGAATTGCGAAGTTACAAGCTTCGGTCCGGTAAGCGACGATGCTGCCGCCATCAAGGCCGCACTCAAGCAAGCCGCACAATGCTGTGATGCCATCATCTCCAGTGGCGGCGTTTCAGTGGGTGAAGAAGATCACGTCAAGGCGGTAGTGGAAGATCTGGGCAAACTGGACCTGTGGCGCATCCGGATCAAGCCAGGCAAACCGCTGGCGTTTGGCAATGTCTTGGCCAAGCCCTTTATCGGTCTACCCGGTAACCCGGTTTCAAGCTTTGTCACCTTTTGTCTATTCGCTCGACCGTTTATTCTAAAAAGCCAGGGACTGACAAAGACAACAGCAAAATCATTTCCCGTACTGGCCGACTTTGAACAATCCAAACCAGACAGTCGTCGTGAATACAAACGCGTCTCTCTGCTAACAAATGAAGCGGGGGAAATGATGGCAAGGCCTTATGGCTCGCAGGACTCTGCCACACTAATGTCGACCAGCAACAGTGATGGACTGCTCTGTGTGCCTGAAGGGGTAACATTTGAACGCGGTGAAATCCTATCTTTCATGCCCTATTCAGAACTACTAGGCTAGACCTCCACAAGCTCCTGCGCCAGCGACACAGCCTTAATCAAGGCATAAACCTTCTGCCCTGGCTCTATCTTCAAGGTATGTAAAGATTTACGACTGATATTGGCCAGCAATGGCACACCCACATCAAGTTTTAGCTGCACAGAATGTTTATCTATCTGTGGCACGCTAACCTCTATCACCGAGGCCTCAAGTATGTTTAAGAAGCTGGTCGTCACCTGAGGTTTTTCCAGAGCAATACCGACATTGCGTGCCAACACGTGAACACGTAGCCCATGACCAACATCGCAATTCTGTATCGGCACATAGAGCTGACCACCATTAAAGACCAACCGACTCAGAGCAAACTCAACTTCATGTGCAGCCACTGTTGTTTCCAAGACCGAACCGGACATATCGCCGAGGTATTGGCTCAACTCAAGTTCCGAGCACAGCTTAGTCAGAGGACCACTGGCAACGGTCTTGCCGTCACGCATCAACACTATGGTGTCGGTGATCTGTAACACCTCTTGCAATGAATGGCTGACATAGACAACCGGAATATCCAGCTCATCGTGCAGTTTGCGAATGAACGGCAATACCTCTCGCTTGCGGGCAATATCCAATGAGGCCAGCGGCTCATCCATCAACAATAATTTCGGGCTGGCAAGCAAAGCACGGCCAATGGCAACACGCTGCTGCTCACCCAGTGATAGATGCTGGGGTTTGCGCTCAAGCAGGTGATCAAGGGCCAACAACGCAACCACCTGCTCCATGCCCAGCCGTCGCTCACTAACGGGGGTACGCTTGAAACCATATTCTAGATTGCCACGCACAGTTAGATGATTAAACAGGCGGGGTTCCTGGAATACATAACCCAGAGCACGTTGCTGAGTTGGCTGAAATATATTTTTTGAGTCGTCCTGCCAAACGGTCTCACCCAGCTGCATAAAACCCATCTGACTACGTTCTAACCCAGCTAGACAACGCAGCAGAGTCGACTTACCGGAGCCGGAAGGACCAAACAATGTCGTCACGCCACCGACAGGCACGTCCAGTTCGGCTTCAAGGTCAAAGCCCTCAAACGAAAGACCAAAGCGGGCTTGCAGTCTAGTGTTCATGAACGGGAAAGCGTCTATTAATAAAATAAACCATCATCAACACCACAAATGTAAATGCAAGCAAACCTAACGAAAGCGCATGGGCAGTGCTGTAATCGAGCACCTCAACATGCTCGTAAATGGCAATCGATAACACCTGGGTTTCACCAGGAATACTGCCACCCACCATCAATACCACGCCAAACTCACCCATGGTATGGGTAAAACCCAATACCGCCGCGGTGATGTAACCACGCTTCGCCAGCGGCAACATGACAGTAAGAAAGGCATCCACAAATGAAGCCCGCAGACAGCAAGCCACCTCCAACGGTTTGCGACCGATGGCGGTAAAGTCATTTTGCAGTGGCTGCACCACAAACGGCAGCGAGTATAAAACCGAGGCAATCACCAGGCCGCTAAACGTGAAGACCAAAGGCGAGCCGGTCAACTCAGACCACGGCCCACCAATGACACCATTCGCACCCAGGGCCAACAGCAGATAAAAACCCAATACCGTCGGCGGCAATACCAGAGGCAAGGCAACCACAGCCTCAACCACCACAGCCCAGCGCGAACGACTATGGGCCAGCCACCAGGCCAGCGGTGTAGACAGCAATAACAGAATCAGCGTAGTCACCGTCGCCAGTTGCAAGGTCAACCAAACGGGGCTTAAATCAATCTCGGCCATCAATGATAACCATAAGCACGCATGATGTTGACCGCCTCATCACTGCGAAGAAATTGTAAAAACTGTTTTGCGGTAGCATTATCCCGGCCATGCGCTAGCAATGCGGCTTCTTGTGCTAACGGTTCATATAAATCTTCAGGCACCAGCCAATAGTGTTGCCGGTTATAAAGGTTGGCTGGATTCAACACCTGAGACAAGGCCACCAAACCTAGCTGGGCATTGCCTGTCGCCACAAACTGAAAGGCCTGACCTATGCTTTCACCCTGCACTAACTTTGCTTTAACTGCCTGCCACAAGCCCATATTTTGCAAGGCCTGCTGTGCCGCCTGGCCGTAAGGCGCCGTGCGTGGGTTGGCAATGGCAAGCCTGGAAAAATCACCACCAGCGATACTGTCTTTATCAAGTGGCTTTGCCTCTGAACTCCAAAGCACGATCTTACCCGCAGCATAAATAAAGCGGCTGCCCTCCACTACCTTGCCAGCCTGTTCAAGCTGCTGTGAATGTTTTTGATCCGCTGAAAGCAAAACATCATAGGGAGCACCATTAATTATCTGAGCATAGAGCTTACCTGTCGATGCGCCACTGATGATCAGCTCACTCCCCGTCTGCTCTTCAAATAAGGGCGCAAGAACCTTAACTGTCGCAAGAAAATTGGCGGCAACAGCCAGCCTCACCTGCTCGGCTTGAGCCGATGGCAACAACAGCAGTGAAATCAATATGAATAAAAAGGCCTTCATCAAAAACTCATTGTTTTTCCATACATTAATGATAATGCCAAACGAGGCAACACAGAAACAAAATCCAGTGACAGCAGCTTAGACTTATTCAGAGGCAACCTAGCGATTTTCTGCCTGACACAGGATAATTGTCATCCGATAACACAAGATACGCTGTATTCAAGGAAATTTCAGATGACCGCATCATCACCCCATTTACTTAGCCAGGAATGGACCATCCTGCACCACGACCACGAACGCTACGACCGTTATGGACTGTTGATTAAACTGACTGCCGTATTGGCCTGCTTGATCTCACTAACCGTGATCGTTAGTTTGTGGCTGGCGCTAGTGTTTGTATTGGTACTCTGGTTGCAAGAAGGCATCTGGCGCACGGGGCAGGCCCGCACCAGCGAACGTCTGCTGGCAATCGAAAAGATGATAGCCAATTCAGGTGATCAACCCGCTATGCAATTTTATAGCAACTGGGAAGCCAATCGCCCAGGAACAGTCGGGCTAATCAGGGAATATGTACATAACGCAATACGGCCAACAGTCGCTTACCCGTACGTGATATTGCTGGGCATCGAAATAACAGTCGCCATCGTTCACATATAATCGTTCAGATATGACCGGCACCATTCAAATAACTCATTAGAAACAAGAGACCGGCGATGATCTCAATCAATAACCGGCAGCTTCCAAGACAGCGATAACATCCAGGATAGTCACCTTATGTTCAGGCATGTTTTGCAGACTCGGGAGCTTTGTTGTGTTCTGAGATCCACTCCCGAAGTGTTTTGCTACCCAATACTGAGGTATAAGCCTGATCCAGGCCCGTCAGTACGCGCTCGACTTCAGGTTGAGCCAGTGTGTATCCGAAAGCAATGTCATTTGCATTGCGCGTAATATTGATTAATTCGTAAAGCGTGATGGCATCAAGATCTTTAGCGGGGATATAGGTAGTGTCTTTATCGTTTATCTCCAGGATCAACCCGCTGTGTGTTAGATGATTCAGCGTATTACTCAGCAGGTCAGAGGCTACTCCCAGCTGGGTACTCAGTGTCTGCAGCGTCCATGATGTGAGTCCCTGGTAATAGTTTTTTCCTATCCAATACATAGCCAATAACGCCAATCTTTCTTTTTCGCGATTGCTAATTTCGATACTTCCGCGTAACGGACGCACATATTCCGGATATTGGCGATAAAAGGCAATTTGAGCACCGAGCAAGAAAATCAGCCAGCTTAGATAAAGCCAGATCATGAACATAATTAAAATGGCAAAGCTGGAATAGATTGCATCGTATTTTGCCGAACCGGCGGCAAAAGTGGCAAACAGCATGCCGCCCGTTTTCCAGAGAATGCCTGATACTATCGCACCGGTCAGGGCCGGGCCAATCTTCACACGGGTATTCGGTATGAAGATATACATGAATGTAAAAGCCATGATGATCAGGGCATACGGGACCGTCAGACCTATGTAATAAAATATAGTGCCAAACGGTTCTATGCCAATAACATACTGAACAAACGTCGAACTGACCATTGAGGCGGTCATCGCTAACGCACTGACAACCATCACTGGTCCGATCATCAACACACTCAGATAATCAGTCACGCGACGTATAAAACTTCTTGGGCTATCAATATGCCAGATATGATTAAAAGTCTGTTCTATTTTCTGGACCAGCGAGACTACGGTGTAAAACAACATCCCAAGCCCAACAGCACCCAGCACTCCGACATTCATGTTGTCTATAAAACCAATAATATTGACGCCTATTTCTTCACCCTTTGGACCCAATGGCGTGAGAAATTCTAGCAAAAAAGGTTCGATTTTTCCTTGAACGCCAAAGGCCTTGAGCACCGAAAAGCTGACAGCCAACAGTGGCACCAAAGAAATGAGAGTAGTATAGATGAGACTCATCGCACGCAGCGTCAATTGGCCAGCGGTCAATTCGTGCACCACGACGTACAATAAACGCAATGTCTGAATCAGCCCGCACCGGCCCCGAGGGAGAGTGCTGAGATCTGTTTCCCAAAGTTGCTGGTATAGAAAGTCTTTATATTGGTTGATTGACTGGTACATTTACAAAGCGATTCTCACTTATTACCGAAAAAACGTGCACGATTAAATTATCTAGAGCTATGTAACACAATATACTTGCACGTGTCTGTCGTTGTTCTAGTTTGAAGAATAGAGCCGTTCACGACTCAATTCCACAGCATTATCTGGATGGCTGCTTTGCGGGTGGCGCATTCACTTTGACTTTATTGTTGGTATCTCTGCTTTGGCGTATCAGTTTATCACTTGCAAAACTCAAATCTGATTTTGCCAACCTGTCGTAAAGCACTACATTTACCGTTGCTGCCAAATTCATACAGCCGATGGTCGGCACATAGATAACCGCATCCGCCCTATCTATCACCGCCTGACTAATGGTGCCGTCTTCAGGGCCAAAAATATAGATGACATTCTCTGGGTGCTCGTATTCGGGCAATGGCGTTGCGCCTTCGACCAATTCAACACAAACTATCTTTGCTTTATCTGGCATATTTTCCAGCAAACTATTGACACCGGTTAAAGGGATATTTTGACTGATAGACTTGGTATCCGTATTCAGCTTTACAGCACGGTCATAACGTTCGCCGGTATAAAAAACAGCATCAACCCCATAACAGCCAGCGGCACGCATTACCGCACCGACATTGGTTGGGCTTTTTGGTTTAGTTAAACCAATACTAACGTTGATTTCTTTCATAGACATAATCATTTAGACCAGATAACTCTTTAACCAAGCAAAGCTCGCATTGCCTGTTTTCTAGCATCGTTAGCAAAACTGGCATCAATACTATTCAACACCAATTGCTTAGCCTGCTCTTTACTCATTTCAAGACCCTGCGCCAGCGCTACAAAATTTTCAGTCATGTAACCGCCGAAATAGGCAGGATCATCAGAATTGACAGTGACACAAACACCTTGCTCCAGCATGTCCAGAATATTATGTTGAGACATTTCATCGAACACACGCAGTTTTGTGTTTGATAAAGGGCAAACCGTCAGCGGAATTTTGCTTTCAACGAGGTGCTCCATTAATTCAGGGTCTTCAATTGAGCGAACTCCGTGGTCGACACGCGCTACCTGTAAATCATCAATAGCCGTCCTAACATACTCAGCAGGCCCCTCTTCGCCAGCATGGGCAACAGTTAACAAACCCAACTCGCGCGCCCGGGCAAAGACTTGGCTAAACTTTTCAGGCGGATGCCCCTGCTCAGAGCTGTCTAAGCCGACAGCTATAATCTGGTCAAGATATGGTTCAGCTTGCTTTAAGGTGACAAACGCCTCCTCCTCGCTGAGATGACGCAGAAAACACATAATCAGCTTACTGCTAATACCAAGCTGTGCTTCACCATCCTTTAATGCTCGTGAAATTCCACTGATAACGGTCTCAAATGAAACACCTCTATCTGTATGGGTCTGTGGATCAAAGAATGGTTCGACGTGAACCACATTCTGTTGCTGGCATTTTATGAGGTAAGCCCAGACCAGATCATAAAAATCTTGCTCGACTTGAAGTACATTCGCGCCTTGATAATAGATATCCAGAAAATCCTGTAGATTGTTAAACTCATAAGCACAGCGCAGCTGTTCTACAGTTTCAAATGGCAACTCAATGTGATTTCTTTTAGCCAGTTCAAACATAAGTTCAGGCTCCAGGCTACCTTCCAAATGCAGGTGTAACTCAACCTTGGGCAGTGTATTTAGCCAATCACGGGACACAATAGACATATCATTTCCTTAGCAAACAAAACTATTGCTCAGATATTAAACTGAGGAAAGTCCAAACACCAGAATGAAGATAATCATAATCTGCTAAAATAGCTCACTATACTTTTGCGAAAATGTTAATCACCACCAATGACAAGAAACCAGCAAAAAATTCATTTCCTCCGCCAAGGTATTCCGTCATTTGAATGCAAACCTGGCTGCCATGACTGCTGCGGCCCAGTGACAACCTCCAGCGAAGAGATGGCCATGCTGCCAGTCAAAAGTGATCAAGCGCATGCGGCCGCATTGGCCGAGCTAAGCTGCCCATACCTGGGTGACAAGGGTTGCCAGGTCTACGATGACCGGCCGCTAATTTGTCGCCTGTTCGGCACCACTCCCCGCCTCGCCTGCCCCAACGGCAACAGGCCGGATGTTATGGTTGACGAAAAAATCGAACAACAGGTCTATCAATTTAATCAAGATACACGTCAAGTGTTGGTTTAAATTTAGCCATGATCATTCCCCATACAGAAATAGCCAAAGACACTCTGCATGCATTGATTGAAGAGTTTGTTACTCGTGATGGCACTGACTACGGTGAGCACGAGGTATCTACAGCGCAAAAGATCCAACAAGTCTTGGGCCAGCTTGAGCGTCAGGAAATATTCATCATCTATAGTGAGCTTCACGAAACCTGCACACTAATAACCAAAGAAACACTCGCAAAAGGTTAATTACCCCATGTCCACTGCAATGGCACGCCACATCTTGCTTAAATCAAAAGACGAAGCAGAGAAGGTCAAACAGTTATTGGCTAATGGCGAGGACTTCGCCAAATTGGCAAAAAGGTACTCCAGCTGTAATTCAGCCAAAAAAGGCGGTGACCTTGGTGAGGTTCGACCAGGGCAAATGGTTAAACCGATTGACAATGTGATCTTTAAAAAGCCGACAAATAAGCTACATGGGCCGGTTAAAAGTCAGTTTGGCTATCATTTGGTAGAGGTCTATTTTTGCGATTAGGCAGTGGCTTGATAACAGAAAGCATCACTAGCGAATGCAGCCATTCAAATAATACTATTTGTCGCTGGAATCTCATCAAAATCATCTCTCTCGTTAGAGAATATATTAGAGCCAGCCACATAGATTTCATCTGAATTGCCACCACTACCTTAACGATTAACATATTCAAGTAAAGATACTTTGCAATCCAGCAGCAACTATTGGGATAATCCAACATATAATCAGCACTGTGATTGGGTTTTTTGCTGATCATGTTCATTACTGATTGGCCAACGGTTTACAAATATTACATTAAAAACACTTTTTATAGGGAATATGAATGCGCATCGCAATAGTTGAAGATGATTCCGTTCAAGCCCAGCAGTTGAAACAGTGGCTTGTCGAAGCTGGTCACAATGTGCACTGGCACAACAGCGGCAGCTCATTCAACCAGGCCATAAGCCGAGAGAGTTTCGATTTGGCAATTCTGGATTGGAATCTGCCCGACACAACCGGCATTGAATTGCTGAAAAAGATGCGCGCGGATGACATCACCATACCGGTAATATTCATGACCAGTCGCGATGCCGAGGAGGATATCGTCTCTGCCCTGCAAACAGGCGCAGATGATTACCTGGTAAAACCTGCCCGCAAGGCCGAAACACTGGCGCGTATTGCGGTGCTTGAACGCCGCAGTGCTGGCTACCAGGAGCAAGCAAAAACCCTCCACTATCCGCCTTACACCTTAAACAGTGAGCACTTCACCGTAGAGTGCAATGGCGAAACAATTCAGTTAACCCACAAAGAGTTTGATCTGGCCCGCTTTATGTTTCAATGCAATGGCCGGCTGCTATCGCGTGGCCACATCCTCGAAAGCGTGTGGGGACTCAATCCAGATGTAACCACTCGCACGGTGGATTCCCACATGAGCAAACTAAGGCGAAAACTCGCGCTCACACCCGAACATGGCTGGCGCATGGTATCGGTTTACCAATTCGGCTATCGGCTGGAATCACTCACTGATTCCGCGATTACCTAAGATCAACATCAACCCTGAAATAATCATAAAAATGCTGCAATCAAAGACCAAGGCAACATACAGAAGCGCACTGCTGGCACTGATACTCAGTCTGACAACCGCGCAAACCTGGGCGGAGGAATGGGCCTACACTGTCCGTCCAGGGGATACACTATCGGGTATTTCCCATGAATATCTAATCAGTGTCGACTACTGGCCCAAGGTTATGCAGCTCAACGACATTGAAGAAGCCCGCAATTTGTCTCCAGGCACGCGACTACGTATTCCATTGGAATGGCTTAAGCAACATAGCGCTATTGTTAAGGTCATCGCCAAGCGCGGTGATGTCAGCTTAATTAGCGCGGGTTCTAGCTTGGCACTCGCGGCCAACACAAGCCTGCAAGCGGGCCAGGGGATTCGCACCGGCAAGAACAGCAGTATCACCATCGAATTTGCCGATGGCTCACGCATTCTAGTGTTACCTGACTCTGAAATATTGATTGAGGGCACAACCAAAAATGCCGATAGCGGTGTGGCAACGCTCTCTGTTCAAGTGCTTAAGGGCTATATCGAAAACGATGTAGCCGCACAGAAGCCGGGCGGACGTTATCGCATCACCACGCCTGCCGCCGTGGCCGCCGTGCGGGGCACAAAGTTTCGAGTCAACGCCGACGATGGTGGTGACGTCATGCGTAATGAAGTCTTGCAGGGCAAGGTCGAGGTCAGCGGCTCCGGCGTCAGCCGCGATGTCGGCGCAGGTTTTGCCACACTGGCAAAGACTGGCGAACCACCCTCAATTCCAACCCTATTACCGATTGCCCCGGATCTCTCCGGCTTGAGTAGACTTACAGCCAAGACAGACATCACCTTCAGCTGGCCTGCCTCCCCAAGCGTAGTCAGCTACCGAGCACAACTGTCCCAGGATACAAGTTTTAACGCACCGCTCTTCAATCGGCTGCTGCAGTCACCTCAGGTCACCTGGCAGGGGCTGTCGCCTGGAAACTATTTCATGCGTGCCCGTGGCATCGATGATATGGGGTTTGAAGGGTTCAATGCGACCCATGCCTTTGTCATTATTGAGCCACCTCAAACGCCAAACGCCTATACCCCAAAGGATGAAGCCATACTCACCAATCCAAGACCATTCATCGCCTGGTCGCAAGCCCAAGGGAGCAACTCCTATCATTTACAATTGGCCAATGATGAAAATTTTAAACAGATAGTTCTCGACATCCCGAAAATCGTCAACACCAACCACAAGCCGATCGAAGACTTACCTGATGGCGATTATTTCTGGCACGTGCAAAGCGTCAGTAGCGATGGCAGCAAGAGTAGTTTCTCTCCATCGAGAATATTTACCATTCGTAACCAATCTCAATAACCCGGTCTGGCGCTAATGCAGGTTGCGCGTATCGACAGCGACACCAAGCCGCCAAAACGCTGGCAGCGCTTTGGCATCAGGCATCACCTGAGTTTTGCCGCCACCCTATTAGTCATTACCGTTGGGCTGATCTATAGCGATTGGCTGGAAAGAGTTGACCTGGTCATCTTTGATACCCCCCAGCAGATATGGACTCGGCCCGCGCCTGAGGATGTTGTCATCATCGCGGTGGATGAATACAGCCTGACAGCGCTGGGACGCTGGCCCTGGCCACGTCGTGTTCACGCAGAGCTACTCAACAAGCTCAGCGAAACAGATGTCAGGGCGGTAGTGTTTGATATTATTTTTGCCGATTCCGATCAACATGATCCTAACGGAGATATTTTGCTGGCCAATGCCATCAATAACAACGGTCGGGTGATTTTACCTGTGCTACTGGAACAGCGTTACCTGGGCGGTCAGCTGATTGAAACACTACCCATGCCCAAGCTGATCAAAGGCGTCCATAGCCTTGGTCATGCCCATGTAGAACTGGATGTGGATGGCCTGGCGCGCAGTGTCTATTTAAAAGAGGGGCTGTCGGATGCACATTGGCCACACCTAAGCGTGGCATTGTTGAATATGATCAAATCGAGCCAAGCACCACTACCAGGTGAGCGCGCCCCCGAGAGTAACAATCAGCCGTCACCCTTTTACCTGGTGCGCGACCACCACGCCATGACACCCTACGCTGGACCGCCAGGTCATTTCAAATACCTCTCTTATGCAAAAGTACTGCAAGACCCGGACTTGAGAGCCACGCTACGCAACAAAATTATTTTTGTCGGCGCCACCGCCACCGGCCTGGGCGATTTACTGCCAACACCGGTCTCCGCCTTCAAACAGCCCATGCCAGGGGTAGAAGTTAACGCCAATATTTTTGATGCCCTGCGCAACAACCTCATCATCGAAGAGGTCAGCCCAAAAACTCGAATCGCACTCAGCGCCCTGATCATACTGCTTCCGGTACTACTCTTTCCGCGCCTCACGCCACGCAATGCCCTGCTCATGTCTGCAGCACTTATCCTTGGCACACTCGCGCTCAGCACACTGTCACTAGTTAGTTTTCAACACTGGTTTCCGCCAGCCGCACCCTTGCTGGCACTGGCACTGGCCTATCCGCTTTGGAGTTGGCGCAGGCTAGAACAGGCAAGCAAATTTCTCAACCAGGAACTCACCCGCCTGCATGAAGAGCCTGCACTGCTATCGCCCAAAGGTGAATACCTGGAACCCAGCATGCAATTTATTGGCATGCTGATACCTGTGCTCGCCTGGCGCCTTTACCACGAAGAGGACGCCCCAATGGCTGAATGGCAGCATCCCTCTGCTGACCCATCAACATCGGCAGAAAACAAAACCATCATTGATCTCAGCTCATACCAACTGCCAAACTGGTCATTGGCCATTACGCTTGCAGAACCACGAACGCTAAACAAACAGGAAATCGCCCTGTTGCTTGATCTTGTTAAATCTTATCTGCCACAACAACCTGTGAGCTACGACAGCTCACTGGAAATCTTTGAAACACGCATCCAGCAAGTACAAAAAACTGGCGCACGCATTCGTGCCATGCGACGTTTCATGGATGACAGCCTGAATCAGATGGCCGATGGCGTTGTGGTCATCAATAATCTCGGTCAGATTAACTTCATCAATGCCAAGGCCATCAGCCATCTTGGCGTGGCGGCCACAGCCGATGAATTACGTAACCAGTATGTTTCGCCATTACTGAACAAGATTGAACTCGAGGGTCCAGAAGCCTGGCCACAAGTGCTGAGACACACGCTGCTCGAAGCCTCATCGCAACAGTTGAACAGTCGTTCCAGTACTGGACATGATTTATTGATTCAGCTCAGCCCATTAGCGCTGGAACTACATCACATCAGCGGCTTAATCATAAACCTCTCGGACATCTCCTACTTACGCAACGCCGAACGTCAACGCGCCGAGACCTTCAGTTTTCTCTCGCATGATTTACGCTCACCGCTAGCTTCACTACTGGCACTGGTACAAATCGTCAAACTTGACAATGAGCGTATGAGCAAAACAGAGATCGTCGATTGGGTCGAGACCTATAGCAATCGCACCCTCAATCTGGCCAACGACTTCCTCGATCTAAGTCAGATCGAGCATTCAGTCGACCTGAATTTCGAGCCACTTGACCTTTGCATAATCGCGGCCAATGCGATTGATAGTGTCTGGCACCAAAGTTCTGTCAAACACATCAAGGTGCACGACATCGCTCCTGAAACACCGGTGTATGTCAGAGGCAGTGCCAAATTCCTTGAACGCGCCCTGATCAACCTGCTCAGCAACGCCATAAAATACAGTCCCG
This sequence comes from uncultured Chromatiaceae bacterium, assembly GCA_947259785.1. Taxonomy (GTDB): domain Bacteria; phylum Pseudomonadota; class Gammaproteobacteria; order Tenderiales; family Tenderiaceae; genus Tenderia. The sequence goes on from CAMYNQ010000036.1 coordinate 15,564, forward strand.
AACATTCCAGTGTCGAACTAATCATTCAAGCGCAAGGCGATCGTGTTCGCTGTTGTGTCAATGACAACGGCCTGGGCATACCGGAGCAAGACTTAGCAAAAATATTTGAACGCTACTTCCGTGTCGACAGTGCTGATCGAGCCAAAATTCAAGGCTCGGGCCTAGGCTTGGCCCTGGTTAAAACTGTTGTCACAAAACATGGAGGTGAGATTCATGTCGAAAGTGAAGTCGGTAAAGGCTCGAGCTTTTGCATTGAACTGGCCACTATTGGCAAGCCTAGCTGACTTCAGAACAGCAAATGACCATAAGATTTCAAGGCCAATATTTTTTAAGTTGTGGTAAAAAGATTCAGAGCTTCGATAAGAATAAAGGTTTATTTTGGTCTTTTCCAAGCCTCGCGGGTTTAGCAACGCTGTTAAAGATCCAGGGTCGCTACAGCGAGGCCGAGCCGCTTTTTCGCCGTGCGCTGGCCATCATCGAATCAGCCGTAGGCGTGGAACACCCCGATACGGGGAAGATGCTCGGTAACTTAGCGTCTCTGTTACAGGCCCAGGGCCGATACGCCGAGGCCGAGCCATTGTTCCGCCGTGCTCTGGTCATCACCGAAACAGCCATGGGAGAAGAACACCCTGATACCGCTACAATGCTTCACAACCTGGCGAGGCTGTTACAGGCCCGGGGCCTATACGCCGAGGCCGAACCCTTGTTTTACCGGTCATTAGCGATTACCGAAAAGGCTATGGGGGAGGCTCATCCCGTGACCGGTACGATACTCCATAACCTGGCGAACCTGTTACAGGCCCAGGGCCAATACACCGAGGCCGAACCACTGTGCCGCCGCTCATTGAAGATTGCCGAACAGGCGATGGGGAAAGACCACCCCGATACTGGTGTGTATCTCAAAAGCTTGGCGTCGCTGTTGCAGAGCCAGGGCCAATATGCGGAGGCTAAGCCGTTGTTGCGCCGAGCGCTGGTCATCACCGAAACGGCCATGGGGAAGGACCATCCCGCTACTGGAGTGATGCTCGACAGCCTGGCAAGGTTGTTACAGGCGCAGGGGCATTATGTTGAGGCCGAGCCGTTGTTCCGGCGGGCGCTGACCATCACCGAAAAGGCCATGGGGGAGGACCATCCCGAAACCGGCATATGTCTTGCCAATCTGGCGTTGCTGTTACAGAACCAGGGACAGTATGCCGAAGCCGAGCCCGTGTTGCGCCGGGCGCTGACCATCACCAAAATAGCCATGGGAAATGAGCACCCTGATACCGGCGTAACGCTCTATTCCCTGGCCCTGTTGCACCATGATCAAGACCGACCTGACGAAGCAGCCCCGCTTATCCGCCAATCGTTAGAAATTCAACAGAAGACCCATGGCCCAGACCACTCGCACAGCCTCATCACCATGAACGCCTGGGCGGCAATCCTCACCGCCCAGGGTAAGCTGAGTCAGGCGCAAGCCCTGCACCAGCAAGCGCTGGACGGCCTGCGGCAGGCAGTGGGGCCGGATCACCGCTACATCGCTACAACGTTGGAGGATTTCGGTCTGCTGCGTTTTAAGCAGGGCCGCCTTGAAGAAGCGGAAACGCTGTATCGACAGGTCGTCGACATGTACAAAAAACTCTACGGTTCCGATCATCCGAAACTTGCCAGGCCACTGATTCGTCTTACCAGGTTGCTCCTGCAAGCCAACCGCCAGGACGAGGCAGACGTAACCTGCCAACAGGCACTAACCATCTGCCAAGAAAGACTGCCAAAAGACAATACCTATACTCTTGAGGCTATGGCCTACCAACAACAAGTATGTGGATAGACCATTAGAATTTACATAGCTATACGTACTATGCTCTTAGCAAATCTAAGCTTCAAAATTTTTAAGATAGATTGAATAGCATAATGAAAATGCCGTGCGAGCTATGCAGCTAGAGGTGGCAATATAAGCAAGAGTTGTTCTGACTGCTCCCGTTTCCAAATTAATTAATAATAACTACTAGAATGACAGCGTTTTCCTAATGCTCGCCATCGACCAGCACTACGCAGTTGCGGCCATTTTGCTTGGCTTTATATAAAGCCTTATCAACCCGTTCCAATAAGACTTGTGCCTCTTCGCCATCTTCCGGAAACGTCGCTACACCAACACTCACGCTGATCTTGCCCAGTGGTTGTGTTTCCCCCCCTTTAAATGGAGTGCCGACGATATCCGCGCACAGACTCTCCGCCACTATCGCTGCCCCTTCTTTTGATGTTTCAGGCAGTAGCAGCACAAACTCCTCACCGCCATAGCGGCAAGCCAGGTCAGTCGCCCGTAAACGCCCCTGGATCAGTTGCCCAAGCATCTGTAGCAGCGTATCGCCTTGCGGATGACCATGAGTATCGTTAAACATTTTAAAATGATCGACATCGAAGAATACCAGCGAGAATTTTCGTTCATGGCGCCGCGAACGCGCGACCTCGATAGTAAGTTCCTCCTGAAAGTGACGATGATTGTAGAGACCGGTTAAACCATCGCGAATGGCCATTTCGCGCAACACCTTATTAACCGATTCCAGCTCTTCATTATTGTTTTTTAGCTTTTCCAACAAAACCCGATTTTCAACGACCAGGCGAACCTTCTCAAAGGCCCGCTTGACTACCGCAGAAATCACGTCCAAATCTTCAAAGGGTTTCACCAAATAATCATAAGCACCTTCACGCAAGGCTGTTACCGCCGAATCTATCGAGGCATGACTGGTAATAATCACCACCTGGGTACTCTCATTGATCTCTCTGAGTTTCTTGAGCAATTCAATACCATTCATTCCTGCCATGCGGATATCGGAGACCACAACAGGAAAAGGATCTTCATTATATATTTTTAAGGCCTCCTCAGCGCTCTCTGCCGTCGTCACAGTGTAACCATCATCAGTGAGCACTTCTGACAACAAGCCACGCAGGCTTGCTTCATCATCGACCACCAAGATGCGAGATCCATCATCCATAGTACTGTCCTTCTACACCCTTTTTGTTATATCAAAACGAGACCTGTCTACACATACACTGCTAACAAGGGTTTCGGCCTTGATATTAATTCCTTAAGTCGTCAAGTGCTGGCGTCCACTTTTTCATTGCCATGGTCTTCATCCGGGATTTTTTGCAGCTGATCAATTGTCGGCAATGAGATAATAAAAGCCGCTCCCTGCCCTGGTTCGCTCTCAATCGCCACAGTACCTTGATGGTCACGGATAATGCCAAAGGTCACCGACAACCCCAACCCAGTACCCTTGCCCGCCGGTTTGGTGGTAAAGAAAGGCTCGAATACCTTGGCCTTCACCTCTTCGGACATGCCCGGTCCGTCGTCTGCCACGCCAATTTCTATTCTTCCCGAGGCCAATAACCGACTGCTCACCCTTACCTCGCCAGGTTTGCCATCCATTGCCTGCTGGGCATTGATCAGGAAGTTTATCAATACCTGTTGGATCTGGTTAGCATCGGCATTGATGTAGGGGAGATCCTCGGCTAGTTCCTTGAATACCCGAACCTGATTGACGCTGAGTTGATGGTCAACGATCGTGATTGCATCTTCGATGATCAGATTTACATCGGTAGGCCGCTTATGGGCATCCTCCTGGCGGGCGAACTTCATCAAGTTGTCAATAATATCCTTACAGCGTTTGGTTTCTTTTTCGATAACGGCAAGGTTCTTATAGACCGGGCTTTCCTTGTCGACTTTGCGTTTGGATAGTTGGGCATAGCCGAGGATACCAGCGAGTGGGTTTTTGACCTCATGGGCAATACCCGCCCCGAGCTGACCAAAGGCGGCCATTTTTTCCGACTGCACCAATGCCGATTGCGCAACATCCAATGCATCGGCACGATCATGTAACTCGGTAGTCATATGATTAAATGAATCCGCTAAGGCGCCAATTTCATCTCTGGACTTGACGTTTAACTGAATATCGAAATTTCCCTGCCCCACCACTTTTACCGCCTTCGACAAACTTTCTATCGGCCGAGTCAAGGCTTGAGCCCAAAAAATACCGATGATCGCCGCCAGCACCAACAGCGCCAATGCTACCCACACCAGGTCGTCCAGCAATTCACGGGCTGTAAGATAGGCCGCACTCTTGGGTACCTGGGCGCCAGCAACTAACGAACCATTTTGAGAACGCGAAAATCCGGCAACCACAGGCTCACCATCCAGGATGTCGTACTCCAAAGTGATTGCCGAGCTTTGATTTTTCAACAGCACATCCAACTTATCGCGCGCATCTATAGGTATCCACCCCAGTCCCGCATGACTGGCAACGATTGCAACATCGTTATGAGCCAACACTGCGCCTTCACTGTTCGTTAAAAAGGTTTCAAACACCGACGAACGCCGGGTGAGTTTAAGAAGCTGATCAAGCCTTACGACCGCCGCTGCCACGCTGCTACTCTCTTGATTCGCAATCGTGACGGCAATGGTCAAGGTTGGCAAGGCCTCGTTGAGCGTCGAGTTCACTGCATATATTTCACCGCCGTTGATCCGTGCAAATGGCAATGGGTGTTGGTCTCGGTAGGCCTTCAAATCCGATTTAGTTAGACCCGCAGCCTCAAGCGAGCCCGCATCATAGACGGTCAGCTGCTCTTCAGTACCCTTATATAAGGTCACCGCAACAAATTCGCCAATGTCTTCAAACAAAGTTTGCAGCAGGCTGCTTTTTTCCCGTTGAGGCAAATCTGAGTTGAGCATAATGCGGGAGAATAATTTAAGCCGCTCCTGGTACCCCACTTGCAAGGACTGAGACTCTTCCGCGACATGCTGGGCAACAATAGACGTTAAGTCATAAATATAAGTTGTTTTATCTGTATGAAAGAGCGTCGCCATCATATAGGTGATAGATCCCACCACCAGGGTAATCACCAGCAACAGGGTCATAATCAACTTAACGCGTATAGGGAAGCTTAGTTGCATGCCCGCCACCTAAAACTTACCGTAGACCATGTGAGTTTTATACGTCACGTTGCCCACCGCATCGACCGCTTCAACCACCAGAACATTAACCCCCTGCTCCAACTGCAGCTGATGAGAAAACCCACCATTAGCGTCCATAGCCACTGCATTACCATCAACGAAGACACTGGCCCTCGCCTCGCTACGACCACTCAATGTCAACTGCGATTGTTGACTTACCTTGCCTGGAAAGGCCACCTGTAATTCAGGTGGCAACCTATCCTGCTCAACAAACAGTTGCCGCGTTTCCCCAAACGGACCTTCGGCCCAGTCGCGGATGGCTTTGACACGCCAGAAATATTCACCACTGCGTAGATTGCCGTGAGTAAACCCTGGTTGCACCACAACCTCATCGGCAATCAACTGATTAAAGCCTGGGTCACGTGCCACCTGAATGCGGTAATCGGTCGCATCAGCCACCTTATTCCAACCAAAATTCACTTGCGGCACCAAGTCACGATAATTGAAGCGCTTTTTGTGAAGCGGTGCTTTTGGCGCAACTGCTTGAGGAAGCTTTTTCACCTCGCGCGGTGCCCCACCTTGTTCCACCGTGGCTGATTGATTAGCTTCGATCACGATCTTCTCGCCCAGCGCCTCCAACTCGGCCACGCCTGAAAATACAGTGACGGTTGATGACTTATCTGGATTAACCTTGATGCTGAATTCAGCCGCCCCAGCCCTGCTGCCTATCTTAGCGATCGAACTAGGCGTGCTGACCTCAACTAACATCTCACCGCTACCATCGCCGACAATCTTGCCACTAAGCTCACCATCAACCACCACAACCAATGAGCGACGCTCATTGAGAAACACATCCTGTTCCATGCGCTGAATGATGATGAGCGAACTCTCGCCCATGGTCAGGCGATTGTTTTCATCAAACACAATCTCAGCGCTCGAGCCCTTAAAAGTCTGCACAGCATCTTTATCAAACAATGCCGTTCCTTTGGAAACAGGTGTCCAGGCAAAACCATCATGAGGCTTACGCTTAACGCTGCGCTCGGTGGAGTCCATTACCGCCGCCAGGCCCTCCATATCTAACAAGCCGGCTTCGAAATCGCCAACGCTGATGAGAATATCCTGTTCACGACTGACAACCTGGCTATCGCCTTCACTGAGAATATTTCCCAGGCCACTGCCAGAGGGAAACAAGTTATTTACCAGGGTCATGATCACACCAAAGGATGCGAGCACCAGCAGCAAAGCAAACAACGCTTCGGCGATACGAATAGAAAAGGATTTGATGCGTAGACCTGACATACCCTGTCACAAATTCAGCCCAGTGTTTAATCAAGGCCGAGCCTCCTGTGTCTCACCACGTTAATTAGCAAAAGTTCTACCAAAGTTATCGGCATGGGTACACATGTCTTAAATGAAAAATCATTGCCCCTTCAACCTGTTAGGGCAAAAAGGAAACTTCCAATTACAGGTTTGTGGCTTTAAAACGAATGGCGAATGTCTTATTCGCGGGCACGCTTAAGGTGTCATTTTCACCAGCCCCGCCAGCACCACCGATTTGAAGATCATCAGGACTGACACTGGTATCAATACCGGAAAACTCATCGACCTGTGTATCACCATCATAGCCATCGGTCTGGGCAATGGAGGTCGCACTCATAATCGTGCTTAGATTTGCATTGGCTGCAGGTGCCCCTGCATCATTGGCAGAGCGAAACAGACTGCCAGTCTGATAGCTAAATCCACCGTCATTGATCAAATCCTGGAAACGGACATCCGTCACCGCCTGCGACATGACGTTGCGGACAAAGATCAGGAAGGTCACTTTCGCAGTCGCGGGTACCGTGATTGTCGTCTTACTGCCATTACAATTGGCATCGGCCGGGATACTGGCCAGGCAGGTGGTGCCGTCTTCGGTCCAGACCTGCTTCACCAGCTGCAGATTGCCAAACACCCAGTTGTCGTTATTACTTGGTACCGTGTCATCGGTGGATGCATAGGCGGTGATGGTATTGCCACTAGACGCGTTTGAGTCGTCCACATCGACAAATTCCACCGCGCTGCTGCCGGAGACGTTGAGATTCCATTGGGTGCCGGGTGAATCAGAGCGCAAGTTGAGGATGTTGCCGGAACGGCCGGTGAGGGTCAATGTGCCACTCACAGCTTGAGTTGATCCGTTGGCAAAGGTAAGGGTGTCGCCGCTGGTGACATCCTTGGTTAGATTATTAAAGGTGGTGGAACCACTAATGCTTTGACCGCTGCCATCCAAGGTAACTGTGGAGGTGCCGGCATTAACAGTATCGCTATTGCTCCAGTCACCAGAAACTGTCCACGCGGAGGTGCCTGCGTTGATGACATTGTCGCCATTGCCATCTGTCGGATAGATCACCACATTGCCATTGATATCCACAGTGGATGACCCAGCATTGAATACCGCGTAATCATCTGTGCCACCATTTTTACCGATATACAGATTGTTTGCGGTAAAGCTGAAGTTATTGGTATTAAATACAGAATTTCGGGTATCGCCCGGACTGTTATTAATATACATATTTACATCATTGGCAATCACATTGCCCTGCATCTCATACGTACCCGTGCCCGCTGCACCGCCAACCGTATCAATGCGCAGCTCATTGACTCCCGAATAATCCCGGGCGACGACATTCACTGATTCGCCGGCAGCCACACGGTAAGCGAGGGTAGCAAAACTAAGTGTGGCACCCGCATCGGTGAAGGCGTTACCTGTGCCTTCAACATAGAGCTCTCTACTGGACCCATCATCTTGTAGAGCCCCTGTGCCCAGACCCAGATTTTTGGCCCATATCGTGCTGCTAAAGGTGGTGATCTCCCCGACTGCCGCTGCATTCAGAATATTGAATCCGTTTTGCCATGCAGTACCACCATCGACCTGCTTTATCGTCCCGGTACCGGTGAGACTAACGGTACTGGTATTTCTATTCCAGTCACCATTGGATGAATCCCAATCTCCGGTCACCGTAAAGGTGTTTGTACCGCCATTCACAGTACCTCTGATATCCACATTACCTGCCGCACCCTGGGTTGTGACATTGGCGCCAGGGCTATAGGTATGCCCGCTTGGCACAAAGAGTTCTATACCTGATGACACAGTCAAGTTATTGCTGCCATCAACAGAATACAGCGTCTCGGCGTCTACAAAGGGTTCAAGTGCTGATTTCATTAAGGCATTGGTGATTGATCCACCATTGTCATTTCGCACGATGACATGGTCGCCGTAGATATCCAAACCCGAGAGATTACCGCCACCGGACACCGTCATGGTCGTGCCGTCGCTAGTGAAGCCATCGATGTAGACCAAGATGTCGTCGCCCGCACTAAGGCTAGTTGCATTGATACTGTATTGGCCAGTGCCACCTGTTGTTGTGTATGTCCAGTTATTATCAACGCCATTGACGATCAGACGTATCACCGCGCCATCACCAAGCAAGGTTGACCCTTCATCGCTATAGGCAGTACCGGTGACAATTAAACTTGTACAACTGCTCTCATTTGCACCCATATCTGGCGTAACACCATTGAAGTTACCGCCCCCAACGCCATTCATATCGGGCTGATCTCCAACAAGATCAACACCCGCATTAGTCGCGAGGCTAGTACACTCCGTCAGTGTGTAATCACCGCCCGGCGCGTTGTTATATTGTGGATCGCTAGTGATATTGTTTGTTGCTGATATGCAGTCATGGGAAGTCACTCGGTCCATCTTGCCGCAGACACCGGTAACATTGTTATAGAGATCACTGTAATCAACACTGGTAGAAGCATACCCGTCAGCATCCCACACACCGTAGCCGTCGTTATTGCTCATGATGTTGTTGCGGATGCTGGTTCCGGTAATGCCCACCGCCACCTTGATCCCGTCTCCATTATCTGCACCAGCTACCACACCGTTGTTGTTGATAG
>CAMYNQ010000037.1 GCA_947259785.1 uncultured Chromatiaceae bacterium
AGTCGATTGAAAAAGATGAAACTCCGTTTAAGTGTGATACGGATAAGATTCCCAAACTCAGGCCTGCCTTCACCAAAGATGGCTCGGTGACGGCGGCCAATTCTTCTTCGCTTTCTGATGGTGCGGCGGCTGTATTGTTAATGTCTGCCGCTGAGGCCAAAAAACGTGGCCTACAACCCTTGGCACGGATTGTCGCCCATGCAAGTCACGCCATGGCACCTGAAGATTTCACTATTGCGCCGATTGATGCGATTAAAAATGTTTATGCCAAGACCGGTTGGTCTGACAGTGATGTTGATCTGTATGAGATTAACGAGGCCTTTGCCTGCGTCACCATGGCGGCAATCAAAGAGTTGGGGCTTGATCATGCCAAGGTGAATGTTAATGGTGGTGCCTGTGCCTTGGGGCATCCGATTGGTGCCACGGGTACGCGCATTATTGTCACTTTGTTGCATGCATTGGCGCAACGTAATCTGAGTAAGGGCATTGCTTCACTCTGTATTGGCGGTGGTGAGGCGACGGCGATTGCCCTAGAGCGCTTAAATTAAGCGCGGTTATATTAAAGCGAGCTTATTAGTTAACAAAGGCTACAAGAAATGGCCGTGATCAAATCAAAAATTGATACAAAGTCAGAAGCGTTCGTTGAGAACGCTGCCTTTATGCAGGTGTTTATCAATGACCTGAAAGAAAAGATTGAAACGGCCCACAACGGCGGTTCGGTTAAGGCGCGTGATAAACATGTGCGACGCGGCAAGATGTTGGCCCGCGATCGCATCAAGGCGCTGTGTGATGCCGACAGTTTCTTTATGGAGTTTTCTGCCTTGGCAGCCTTTGGCATGTATGAAGGTTCCGTTGCCAGTGCAGGCATCATTACCGGCATTGGTGTGGTGCGTGGCCAAGAGGTGGTGATTATTGCCAATGACGCCACCATTAAGGGTGGCACCTATTACCCGGTGACTGCCAAAAAACATCTGCGCGCTCAAGAGATTGCCGAAGAAAATCATCTGCCCTGTATTTATCTGGTGGATTCCGGTGGTGCCTTTTTACCGATGCAGGATGAGGTGTTTCCTGATCGTGATAATTTTGGTCGGGTGTTTTATAACCAGGCGCGCATGTCGGCCATGGACATTGCCCAGATTGCTGTGGTGATGGGCTCATGCACAGCCGGTGGTGCCTATGTGCCAGCCATGGCCGATGAGGCGGTGATAGTAAAAGATCAAGGCACCATCTTTCTCGGTGGGCCACCCTTGGTTAAGGCCGCCACCGGTGAAGTGGTTGGTGCGGAAGAACTAGGGGGTGGCGAGGTGCACAGCAAGCTATCGGGCGTGACCGATCATCTGGCCGATGATGATGAACACGCGCTGAGTATTACCCGTGACATCGTTGCCAATCTTAATCATCAAAAGGCCGGCAAGATTAACCGCCAGCAAACTGTGGCGCCGCTGTATGCCGCCAATGAACTTTACGGCATCGTCCACAATGATGCCCGCAAACAGTATGACGTGCGCGAGGTGATTGCGCGCATTGTTGATGGCTCTGAGTTTCACGAATTCAAACAGTTGTTTGGCACTACGCTGGTGTGTGGTTTTGCCCACATCCACGGTTATCCAGTTGGCGTGATTGCTAACAATGGCATTCTGTTTTCCGATTCTGCCTTAAAGGGCACACACTTTATTGAGCTGTGTTGTCAGCGCGGTATTCCATTGTTGTTTCTGCAAAACATCGCTGGTTTTATGATCGGCAAAAAATACGAACACGAAGGCATCGCCAAACATGGCGCCAAGATGGTGGCTGCGGTGGCGTGCGCATCCGTGCCGAAATTCACGGTAATCATTGGTGGCTCTTATGGTGCCGGAAACTATGCCATGTGTGGTCGCTCTTATAGTCCGCGACAATTGTGGATGTGGCCCAATGCCCGCATCTCGGTGATGGGGGGTGATGCGGCCTCAGGTGTGTTGGCCAGCGTTAAGCAGGACAGCATGGCAAAGTCTGGCAAGCCATGGAGTGATGAAGACAGGGATAAATACAGTGACGGCATCAAAGATCAATTCGATAAACAAAGCCACCCCTATTACGCCACGGCACGGCTATGGGATGACGGCATCATCGACCCGGTTGATACACGCGACGTCATTGGTTTTGGTATTGCGGCGGCACTGAATGCGCCGATTGCTAAAACTGACTTTGGTATCTTCAGGATGTAGCGATGGCCAGTTCTATACGCATTGAAACCGATCCACGTGGCGTTTGCAGGCTTAGCCTTAATCGCCCTGGACGTCACAATGCCTTTAATGCTGAACTGATTGATGAGCTGCTAGCGGCGCTGATGAAGATTGATAATGATGATGCTGTGCGCGTTGTTGTCATTACCGGCGTCGGCGAATCATTTTCCAGCGGTGCCGATCTTGAGTGGATGCGTGCATCGGCGCAGTTTGATGAGGCCAGCAATATTCGTGATGCGCAGCAACTCTCCGATTTGATGTGCGTGCTCTATGATTTAAAAAAACCCACCATCGCCCGCGTTAACGGCCCCGCCTTTGGTGGTGCACTGGGCCTGATTGCCTGTTGCGATATCGCAGTTGCAATCGACACCGCAGAGTTTGCCTTTAGTGAGGTTAGGCTAGGCCTTGCCCCGGCGGTGATCTCACCCTACATTTTAATGAGCATGGGGCCACGTCATGCCCGCCGCCTATTTTTAACGGCTGAACGTTTTTCTAGTAATGAGGCCTTGGCTTTTGATCTTGTGCATAAGGTGTGCGCTGCGGATGAATTAAACAATGAAGTTGAAAAACAGATCTCATTTTTATTAAACGGTGGACCTCAAGCAATAATGGCCTGCAAGGCTTTGGTGCCACGCCTAACCAATGAACAGATAGATAGCGAGCTAACCGTGTTGATAGCAAAGCTGCGTACTTCAACCGAAGGCCAAGAGGGTCTGACGGCCTTTTTCGAAAAACGCAAACCTGGCTGGATAAAGGAGTAGCGATTATGCAACTACCGCTGTTCGTCAAGATTGTAGAGGTTGGCCCGCGCGATGGTCTGCAGAGTGAATCTACACCTATTGACACCGATACCAAGGTTGAATTTATCAACAAGCTTTCTGATACCGGCCTTTCGGTCATTGAGGCCACCAGCATGGTCAAGGCTGGACGAATTCCACAATTATCAGATGCCGAAGAGGTTTATCAAAAAATAAATAAACTGGCTAACGTAACCTATCCAGCATTGGTTCCGAATCTGCAAGGCATGGAACGGGCGCTAGCTGTTGGCGTTGATGAAATCGCTTTATTCGCATCGGCATCGGAACATTTTAGCCAGGACAACATCAACTGCTCTACCGCCGAATCATTGCAACGCTTTGAACCGGTGATTGAACTGGCGCAGGAATATGCTATTCCAATCCGCGCCTATCTTTCCTGTGCTTTTGGTCATCCGAGTGATAACACGATCACCGCAGACAAGGTTGCCGACCTGGCAGAGTTATTAACCACCATGGGTTGTATCGAGATTTCACTGGCAGACACCTATGGCATTTGCACACCGTTGCAGACACAACGAATATTAACTTCGGTCAGCGAACGCATCTCCATCGATCAACTTGCAGTCCACTTTCACGACACACGCGGCCAGGCGTTGGCCAACATTCTCGCGAGTCTTGAAACAGGCGTTTCGGTAATTGATGCTTCGGTGGCCGGCCTGGGCGGTTGCCCGTATGCAAAATCTGCCAGTGGCAATGTTGCCACTGAAGATGTGGTCTATATGTTAAATGGTATGAATATAGAAACCGGCATTGATCTTAATGCTTTGATCGATGCCGGCAACTTCATTTGCAACAAACTTGGTCGCGACAATCAAAGCAAGGTCGGACGCTTGGGAGTCAAGCCATGAACTTTACACAATGCAAGGCCTTGATTACTGGCGGTGCCTCAGGCCTTGGGCTGGCCGTAGCCAGGAGTGTGATTAATGCCGGTGGCCAAGCCTGCCTGCTCGATATTAATCTTGAACAAGGCACGGCCATTGTTAATGAACTTGGTGACAAGGCACATTTTATTCAGACTGATGTAACGTCAGAGACTACTGTCGATAAGGCCGTTGCTACTGCCGTTAATTCTATGGGCGAGATAAACCTTGCCGTAAATTGTGCTGGTATTGCCCCCAGCCAACGGGTCTTGGGACGTGACGAACTGATGAGAACGGCTGAGTTTGAACGTATTATTCAGATCAACCTTATTGGCACTTTCAGCATTTGTCGAGCCGCGGCCAATGTGATGCAACACAACCATGGCCAGGGTGAAGACAGGGAACGCGGCGTGATTATCAATACTGCCTCGGTTGCCGCACTGGAAGGACAAGTCGGTCAAGCGGCCTATTCTGCATCCAAGGGTGGCGTGGTCAGCATGGCACTGCCATTAGCACGCGAGTTTGCCCGCATTGGCGTGCGCGTGATGACCATTGCTCCCGGAATTTTTGAAACACCGATGTTTGACACTCTGCCGCTTGAGGCGCGCGAGGCATTGGCGGCCAACACACCCTTCCCTAGCAGGCTGGGTCAGGCGCACGAGTTCGCCCAACTGGTGCAACAGATTTATGAAAACCCCATGCTCAATGGCGAAGTCATCAGACTGGATGGCGCTTTGCGCATGCAACCTAAATAAACGCTCATGGACAAGCCAATCTGGACACCATCACCAGAACGCATCGCTCAGTCTAACCTGATGCGTTTTATTGGCGTTGTTAACCAGCAACATGCTAGCAGCATCAGCACCTATGCTGAACTGTATCAATGGTCTATTGATCAGCCAGAACAGTTTTGGCCGGCCGTGTGGGATTTCTGCGAAGTAAAATATTCAACACCCTGGACTAGCGTTTTAGACAATGCCGACAAAATGCCCGGTGCAAAATGGTTTGAAGGCGCACGACTTAATTTTGCTGAGAACCTGCTGCGCCATCGTGATGATAAAACTGCACTGGTCTTCTGGAATGAAGACAAAAACAAACGTCGCTTAAGTTATAAGCAGCTATACCAACAGGTAGCCCAACTTGCTGTAGCCATGCGCAAGGCTGGCATTACGGTTGGCGATAGGGTTGCCGGTTTCATTCCCAATATGCCTGAAGCGATTATTGCCATGCTTGCCACTACCAGTATTGGAGCTATATGGTCTTCATGCTCACCTGACTTTGGCGTGAATGGTGCGGTGGAACGCTTTAGCCAGATTAAACCCAAGCTTTTATTCTCTGCAGATGGTTATAATTTCAAAGGCAAGAGCCATGACTGTCTTGCCAGGATTTCAGAAATAAGCCAACGACTATCATCATTAGAAAAGATCATCATCACTCCATTGTTAAACCAACAACCTGACATGTCTTCCTTAGACAATAGCCTGTTGTTTGATGACTTTATTGAAACCGGCTCTGATCCAAAAATAGAATTCGAGCAGCTACCGTTTGACCACCCTGTCTACATCCTTTATTCGTCTGGCACCACCGGTCTTCCAAAGTGCATTGTGCACGGCGCTGGCGGAACGCTGATACAGCATTTGAAAGAACTTGTCTTACATACCGACTTAAGCAAACAAGACAACATTTTTTATTTCACCACCTGCGGCTGGATGATGTGGAACTGGCTAGTTAGTAGTCTTGCCACTGGCGCGACCCTGCTGCTCTATGATGGCTCACCGTTTCACCCTCATCCGCAAATTCTATTTGATTATGCTGAACAAGAGGGCATGACTATCTTTGGCACCAGTGCTAAATATCTTTCCGCTTTGGAAAAGACGAATGTAATACCGCAGCAGTCATACAAACTAACAAAACTTAAAACAATACTCACCACAGGATCACCTCTGCCGCCAGAGTCTTATGATTATGTTTATCAGCAGATCAAGGCCGATGTCCAACTTTCGTCTATCTCAGGCGGCACCGATATTGTTTCTTGTTTTGCGCTGGGAAATCCCTTGCTGCCTGTTTATCGTGGTGAGCTACAATGTCGCGGCCTGGGCATGAAGGTATCGGTTTATGATCAAGCCGGTCATGCAGTTAAACACCAGCAGGGCGAGTTGGTCTGTGAAGCGTCCGCCCCCTCTATGCCAATTTATTTCTGGAACGACCCAGACAATAAACGTTATACGTCCGCCTATTTCGAACGCTTCAAAAATATCTGGGCTCATGGTGATTTTGCTGAGCTGACTGATCATGACGGCCTGATCATCTATGGCCGCTCAGATGCAGTGTTAAATCCGGGTGGTGTGCGCATTGGCAGCGCCGAAATATATCGTCAAGTTGAAAAGTTACCAGACATACTAGAAAGCATCGCCGTTGGCCAGCAATGGCATGATGATGTGCGTATTATTTTGTTTGTTAAGTTACGTGAAGGACTAACACTTAGTGATGATTTAATTAAGATTATCAAAGAGTCTATTCTCAACAATACCACTCCTCGTCATGTTCCTGCTAAAGTTATTCAAGTTATGGACATCCCAAGAACCATTAGTGGGAAAATCGTTGAACTTGCCGTGCGTAATATTATCCACAACAAACCGGTGACAAATATTGAGGCGCTCGCCAACCCTGAGGCGCTTAAGCTATTTCAGGACCTGCCACAACTCAAGGAAGTTTAGCCATGCAAAAATTCCGTGCCTTCAGAATCCATAATGTCCATGGCAATATCCGCGCCGCAATCGAACAACTCACGCTTGATGATCTGACTGCTGGCGATGTTGTGATCAAGGCCGCCTATTCCGGCATCAATTATAAAGATGCCCTTGCGGCCACTGGTAGAGGAAAGATTCTGCGTCGTTTTCCGCTTAACGGTGGCGTTGATGTTTCGGGTGTTGTTGTTCAGTCCAACAGCAAACACTTTAAAGTAGGCGATAAGGTTTTGGTAACGGGTTGCGGTCTGAGCGA
Source organism: uncultured Chromatiaceae bacterium (assembly GCA_947259785.1). Classification (GTDB taxonomy): domain Bacteria; phylum Pseudomonadota; class Gammaproteobacteria; order Tenderiales; family Tenderiaceae; genus Tenderia. Next base: position 6,904 of record CAMYNQ010000037.1, read on the forward strand.
ATCATACGATGGCGGTTACTCTGAATATGTTCGAATTAATTCTGACTGTGTTATTCCCTTGCCTGATGGGCTAAGCCTGTTTGAAGCGATGGCCATGGGCACACCGGCTTTCACTGCCGCGCTGGCATTACAACGGATGCAAGAGAACCATCAAAAACCGACCATGGGCGCCATCGTCATTACCGGCGCGAGCGGTGGCGTCGGCAGCCTTGCCATCGATATATTTTCACACCAAGGTTATAAGATAACCGCAATCACCAGCAAACACTCTCATCAACAAAGACTTAAACAGCTGGGCGCCAACAATGTGTTATTGCGCCAGAATATTGTAATGGGTGAACAACCATTAGAGAAAGCGATTTGGGGTGGCGCAGTAGATACGGTTGGCGGTGACTCGCTTGCCTGGCTAACACGCAGCGTCAAAGAATGGGGAAATATTGCCAGCATCGGCCTTGCCGCCAACCATGAACTTCACACCACAGTAATGCCATTTATATTGCGTGGAGTAAGCCTTCTTGGCATTAGCTCAGCCAACTGCCCATGCGGCTTACGCCGCAGAATCTGGCAACAACTCGGGGCGGAATTAAAACCTCGTTACCTAGATTTAATCACAACAAAGACTATTCAACTCGATGAATTAATGCCGTGCTTTGAAGAGATGCTGGAGCGAAAAACTGAAGGACGGACGGTTGTTGAGATCTGCCCAATGTAGAAACACTTGCCAGGAACTCCCTGGCAGGTGTTAACAGCCTATTAAACAGCAGTAATGGCTTCGAAAATTTGATAGCCAGCGATGTAGGTGCCAATCACCGAACCCAAGCCGGTCATAAAAAACACCACGAATGTATGGGCAACACGATTGCGCCACCAACCGCCAATACTGCTGGCATCATCTCGCAACCGACTGAAATCACCTACCCTCGGTTTACGAAAAAAGGTTTCTACCGCAGCCGACACGACACCGGCTGAAATGGTTGGATTCAATGATGTAAGCGGTGCTGCCACAAATGCACTCAAAATCGTTATCGGATGTGCCAAGGCAATCAGTGCACCAAATGCTGCCAAGGTGCCATTGATGACCACCCATTGCTGCACCATGCTCCAACCGATATCGCTACCTTGAGAAAAGCCTATTGCAAAGCCTGTCATAATTACTGCAACGATGATCCACGGTAACAGCTTGAGCAGATTACCCGCTGGTGGAACTGTATTGAGCTGCTGCTGCCTTTGCTCAGGTTCGCTTATATATTTTTCAGAGTCACTATTCATATAGGTCTGAACACCTTTCAAGTGCCCAGCACCGACCACGGCAAGAATATTTTTACAGCCTGACTGCTTTGCCTCTTCGATCAGACGTGAGGCCATGAACTGATCACGTTCATCCACAAGCGGTGCATAAATTTCTGCTGACTGTTCGGCAAACTGATTAAAGGTAGACTCAAGCACATCCCCCTCTTTAAGCCGTTCCACTTCTTCTTTCGAAACAGTACGACGGGCGATCACACTGGCCAACAAACCGGCCAACACCTTGACGCGCTTGAACCATGGCACATTGCGATAAATTCGTTTCATGGTGATACCGATGTCACGATCGATCAACATCAGCGGCAAGCCTTTGGCCTCGGCTGATTCAGCCCCGGCGCGCATGTCAGCGCCAACCTCAATGTCCAACTGGTCGGCAATCCGTTTCTGGAACGCACCCAAGGCCAGACTGGCCATTACCATGGGCCCCTTGCCGTTTCGTACTACCTGCATGATATCCATTTTGGTAATCGCATCAGGATCCATCAAACCGTGCAAACGGTTTTCACATAACTCCAGTGCAACGGCATCATAACGATCCGTATCGATCAGTGACTTTACTGTCTCGGCACTGCTGCGTGAAACATGCGCAGTGCCGAGGATAGTGATTGATATCCCGTCATGTTCGAACTGAACCAGCGGCTCATTACAAACCGGATCCATCACCACATCTAGATCTATTTCTTGCGCGAGCTGCATAACAATCCCCCCCGGGTTTGTTTAATACTTATCACCGAAAGCGGCGTATAAGTTTTCATGCCTGTTATTGTGTTATCGACATGTGTTTGGTTTCAGCTGAGTCTCGTTTGCGCTACCCCGAGACAATCCTGACACATCTAATCAACATATGTAAACCTGACTATTTCAATAAGTTTAGACGGCCTCGCTTAAAACAACAGTTTTCAGATAAACAAACAAAGAGAAGTACACGACAAGCAATGGGGAGAAGATATTAATTTCATTAAAAATCAATCACTAAAAAAATAAACTGGATAGCTAGTAAGAAAAAAGTGTAAACCGGCAGTTTTTAAATTGCCTTAACCGAGGTTTAGTAAGATCAATTAATACCAAAATAAAAAAAGGGCGGTAGAACCCGCCCTTCAATAAGAGGTAACCAGCCTTAAACTAACAATCGCCCAGCTTCCTGGTTCGAGCCATCTCTCAGGCAATCATGCCCGCCACGCTTGAGCCAACGCGCGTCAAACTGATTGTGAATACCCATCTGACGACTACCAACCTGAACCACGTCAGTCATTACACCGCTAAACTCTCTTGGTATAAATGCATTGGCCTCAAGTTCAGCAGCAGGCTTCTTTTCTTTGACGTACACCAAGAAGCAGACCACATCAGTATCCAGCTTATTGTCCTTCTGTTTTGGGCCAATTCCCACACCGATGACACCGTCGAAGCTCATCAGCACCGTTCTAGCTAAATCCATATTGTCATAACAATATGCATAACCAGCAAAGCTGTGTTCAAATGAATGCTCTAGAGTCATAGCCACACTCCTCTCGCCGATATTAAGGGGAATGCATCATGACTAGTGGCAAAAAATTTATCGACCAAAAGACTTAGACTAACCCCTGAAAAAGCCTAAAGGGTGACCCCCGTTTAAGCCTTAGTTAGCGTAGCAAACCCAAACATAGAGCGGTATTATCCTTTGGTATACCTAATAGAAAGATGAATACGCCGTGACCAACAACAGCCAGCAAACCTTCGCCGACAAACTAAGACTTGCCAAACAGAGTCAATTTGTCGGCCGTAAAAAAGAACTCAGACTATTCAAACAAGCCTTGACCAATGACAACAGAACCAGCTTGGTCATTAATGTGCATGGACAAGGTGGTGTAGGAAAAAGCACCTTATTGGACGCCTTTCGCTATTGCACGGAGGAAGCCGATACCTGCTTTATTTATATTGATATTGCGGATCTAAACGGTTCTGTTGAAATATTCAAATCTCAACTTAGCAGCATGCTGTCAGCCAGCCCAGCTATTCACAACGATGACCTTTTTAAGCACATCAATCAAATAGCAGCACAAAAGAATATTGTTATTGCCATTGATACCTTTGAAGAGAGTGGCGACCTAAACCGTTGGTTCAGGGAGGCTTTCCTGCCCAGGCTAGCTGATAGCTGTCTGGTCGTCATCGCTGGACGCCATTCACTGACAGACCTATGGCAGTCACAACCGGAATGGCGCAACCTAATCCAGTCATTGCCGCTAGACAACTTTAATCTTGAGCTAACCAGACATTACCTACAGCTCAACGGCATTAACAAACAAAGCACCATTGAACAGGCTTGGCGTAACACCAGCGGCTACCCTCTTGCCCTCTCGTTGAGCACAAATCTGGCCACCAATGAAAACCACGCCCTGGAAACTACAACTCAGAATGATGCCGATATAGTCACCACACTGACACAACGTTGGCTGCGCGAAATTCCAGATGCAAATCTGCGACCTCTGATCGAGGCGGCCTGCGTAGTCAGAATTTTTAATCAGAACTCACTCGAAAATATTTGTGGAAAACACATCAGCGAAACTGAATTTCATGAATTACAAGCCTGTTCATTCATTCGCAAACGAAGAACAGGCTGGTCTATACACAAAATTGTCAGAGACGCGCTTGAAAAAGAATTATCGCAACGCAACCCTGAAAGACACAGCCAGCTGCGCATGCAGGCACTCACTAGCTTTGCCCATGCAGCGATAAAACCCAGCCCTGGGCTTGAATGCATTCAGGCATTACATGAATTTTTCTACCTGCTTGGCGACAGCCTGGTCCGCGCCGCTCTTTATGAAAACTCAGACAACAGTGAAAAATTGTATATCGAAAATGCCGGCAGCACTGACATTGCCGCATTGGAAAGTTACATGCAGGACTGGCGCATGGAACGTGGCACCTTATCCAACGTCGACATAGAGTTGTTTGACAAAAGCAGAAACAAAAATATTCATCAGCAAATCGTCTCTGAACCCAGAGAACCTGAATTCATCAACATCAAAGAGTTATTAGATCTCTTTCCCGGTTCTATTCGTATTCTAAAAGATGAAAAAAGTATCATAAAGGGACTGACGATCGTACTTCCAATTAACACTCAAAGTATTAACTACCTCAGATCACAACCGGTAATACGAAACTACTTCACCGCACTAACCGAGCAACAAATAAATCCTTTGCTCACCACTGCCGACAACACATCAAACTGGTTTGTGAGATTAATTGATACCCGTGACCCCAGCGACAACACAAGTAGAAGCGCATTATTCAGAGACCTGACCTCACTATTAATTCGGCCGGCACGCTTTATCACTACAACCCCATTAGCTCTATACCAGTCGCTGCTAACAGAATTTGGCTTCAGCAAGCTTGACCTGCCAGCACACCATGACTTCGGTTCAGACCGACCCTCACCCTTTTTCGAGCTGGACCTAAGAGGCCAACGACTCAGCCAACACTTGGGCCAGTTAATAAAACAGCACATGGGAGATAGCTGCCCTGACCTGCCGTTGGAATCACTGCTTGCCACAATCCCAAACCAACAGAGCAATTCAGATCTCAAACATCCACAAAGCAAACAAACACCCATTTCATTGTCCGCACTAAGCGGACGAGAGCATGAGGTTGCCCTTATCGCCGTTGAGGGGCTGCCGAACTGCAGTATCGCCTCTCGCCTTGAAATAAGTGAAGTCACTGTTAAAAAACATATGGGACAGATATTTAAAAAACTTGGACTGCGCAACCGATCAGAACTAATAAAACACTTCTGGTCACACGCAGACTAGAGGAACCCTAGAACAAAGGACGATAACCCTCTGCAGTTATTACATGCGCCACGATACCAAACTTATCGCCTTCTTCAACGGTATCAAGAAATGTCAGCGTCTCTTTTGCCTCTGCGCCCGAATTATATTTGACTTGATAATCAAAAATATAAAATCGACCACTCAGCACCGTATTCACTTCCATTCGTATTTTTCGAAAAGACTCCACATGACCGAGATTTGAGACAACATGCTCATAGTGAGACCGCCACTCTTCAGCCGAGCGTTTATTTGAATAATAACCCAGCGCAAGATCAACATTCTGCTGCTGTCTCGCCTTATAAAATTCTTCAGCCTCTTTTTCAACCACCTCGCCTGTTGGCGAACCAATGGAACAAGCTGCCAGCAACAACATAAGCATGGCAACAAATAACGAACGAATACACAAAACAACTGACTTCATCCAGACAAACCTCTGATTAGTGGCTGAATATGTTTTACTCGCATCGTCAGGTTTATCCTGTAATTCCAGTACCTGTCCCATGCGACTCTCAACCCTTCCCAACATATACCAAGCACCTGAATCAGTTGGATTTTTTTAAGTAATTTCTGACACGCAGTCTTTACCTCAGCCAGCCTATGCTGAGCAAGCAGGTCTAACGCATGCTTTCTTTTCTTGGCTAGTAGCTTTGCCAGCGATCCCATCGAATTCAACCCTTCTCTACTGGCCGCGGCTTGCGCTGATCATCAACTGCAACATAGGTCAAAACCGCCGCTGTCACCTTAATTGGCGAGGCAAGCCGATCACGTTCTGCATAAACCTTTACGTTAATAGTCAATGAAGTGTTACCGACGCGACTAACCTCTGCATAACAGCTCACTAGGTCACCAATAAAAACCGGCTGATGAAACTCAAATGAATTTACGGCAACTGTGACTACACGTCCCTTGGCCCGTCGTGTTGCCACCACAGAACCGGCAATATCGACTTGCGACATAATCCAACCGCCAAAAATGTCGCCCGCAGCATTTGCATCTGCAGGCATGGCCACAACTCGTATGACAGGCACCTCATCTTTGTGAGGGGGCGTTTCGATCATGACTTACGCTTCAAGTACAAGGCATCAATTTCCTTTTCGTAGCGACGTAGAATATTTTCTCGTTTCAATTTCAACGTTGGAGTCAGCATGTCATTTTCCACTGTCCATGGTTCATCAACGGTCAGCACCGTTCTAATCTTCGCATAACCTGGAAATGAGCTAATACATTCAGCAATCATTGCCAACAGAACCTCATCCGAATAAATAGTATGTAAATTATCCTGATTTAACACCACCAAAACAGCAAGACAGGGGCGATTGTCGCCAACCACCATCACCTGTTCAAACATAGCGTGACTACTGATAGCCATCTCCATGTCTGCGGGAGAGACCTTCTCCCCATTAGCCAAAACCAACACATCTTTGATACGACCGGTAATGTAGACACGACCATCATCTATTCTGGCTTTGTCTCCGGTACGCAACCAACCATCAGCATCAACCGTCTCAGTACTGGCTTTTACATTTTTCCAATAGCCCTGCATCACACCTGGGCTACGCACCTGCAATTCGTCATTGGCACCGATACGCACCTCTACCTCAGACAATGGCGGGCCAACACTGGCAGGGTCATTGTTCTTGATCAGGTTGACAGCCGCCACCGGACTCAACTCAGTCATGCCATAACCTTGCAAGAGATTCAGTCCAAGACCGATAAATGTCTTGCCCGCATCGATTGGCATCGGCGCACCACCACAAATGGCAATTCTCAGCCGTCCGCCAAGTTTAGCCATGATTTTTTCAGCCACCAGCTTTTCCAACAACGGCCACAGCAACAGCTTGGCCTGCCATTCAGCCCTACCCTGCTGATGCTGAAATCGTAGCCAACCTGTTTCAACAGCAAGATTAAACAGGCGTCGCTTGAGCGGATTATTCAATTGGTCCTGAATCTTTGCATACGTACGTTCATAAATACGCGGCACCGAGATCAACACCGTCGGCTGAATGGTTTGCAGATCTTCCGCCAAATGCGGAATCGAACGAGCATAAGCAACCCTGGCACCCGCCATCATTGGCAGGTAATAACCGATGGTTCGCTCTAGCGCGTGTGACAAAGGCAAAAAGGAGAGGAAATAATCATCAGGAAAAATCTCTACCGCTTTTAAGCCAACATAGGCATTCCATACAATATTACGGTGGCTAAGCATGACCCCCTTAGGACGGCCGGTGGTTCCCGATGTATAGACTATCGTCGCCAGCGCCTCCGGATCACTGACACACAGGTCGGCAGGTTCGCCAGTGTCACGCAGCAATTTCTGTATATAACGAATCCGTTGGTTGCCACAGTCATTTATGCTCCAGATAAGCATGTTGTCATCAAGCTCGGCAGCAACTGTCGCAAGCTCGCGCCACTGTTCCAGCCCTTCAATCAACAATAGGTGGCAACCCGAATCGGCCAGCACATAGGCAACATTCTCGGCCCGATCATTGACAAACAGTGGCACCACCACCAGGCCAAGCGCCAGCGCAGCCTGCTCAAATATCAACCATTGTGGTGAGTTGTTGGCCATGATGGCGACACGATCGCCCTTTTGCAGGGACTCTGCCTTTAACGCTAGCTGCCAACGTGAAACCTGCTCAGCCATTTCAGCCCAAGTAAGGTCGATCCAACAATTAGTTGGTTTATCGAAAAAGGTATAGGCAATTGCACCGGGGCTGCGCCTGACACGCTCCCAGAATAATCCCGGCAATACTTGCGCAACATCCGGGCTAATAACATCAGACACTGAAAAATTTCCTTTCTAAATCAGCAAATCACTCCAAATCAGACCAACCTGCATCTGCTTTAAACCGTGAGCCGTATTCTTGCTCCAACACCTTAAGCGTCTGGCGCAGTTTCTCTGTGCCAGTCTTTTCAATATAATTCATAGGGCCTCCACGGAATGGCGCAAAACCGGTACCAAAGATCACACCACCATCGAGCAGATCGGCTTTTTCAACAATGCCCTCGCGCAAACAGGCCACCGCTTCATTGAGAAAGCGCAGCATCATACGGTCAGTAACATCGGCGGGCGCAGTATACTCTTTGTTTTCACCGGCAAATACCTTTTTGCCATCACTATAACGGTAAAAACCCTCACCACTCTTACGCCCCAAACGACCGGCTGCCACCAGTTGTTCAAGACGATTGGGCACAGGCACATCCAATTGTTGCGACAAGGTTCGCGCCACCGCCAGACAGATATCCAGCCCGACTGTATCAGCCAATTCAATTGGCCCCATCGGCATACCAAAGTCCAAAGCGGCCTTGTCGATTACCGCCCCCGGCACACCCTCTTCTTCCAGGGTCACCGCTTCTAGCAAATACGGCATCAGCACGCGATTGACCAAAAAGCCCGGCGCACTTTTGACAGGCAGGGGCAGCCTATCAATATGACGGCAAAAGGCCGAAGCCTGTTTGACTGCACTCTCTGAGGTCTGCTTGCCACGGACAATCTCAACCAGCTGCATCTTCGCCACCGGATTAAAAAAGTGCAGCCCAACCAGTCGACTAGGCTTCTTCAAACAGTTGCACAATACCTCCAGCGGAATACTTGAGGTATTGGTAGCCAGCACCGCATCTTTTTTCAGTTGCGGTTCAATCTCTTTGTAAAGCGCCTGCTTGGCATCGACATCTTCAAAGATAGCCTCAATCACTACATCGGCCTTTGGTACACCGCTGCCTTTGATATCCGGCATCAACCTGTCCATGGCCGCCTGAATCAAACGTGGTTGTTTCAGGCGTCGTTTATACAAGGCATGGGCGCGCTTCATCACTCGCGCCAGCGTCTCGTGACTGCGATCCTGTATGGTGACAGTCATACCGCGCATCGCACACCAAGCAGCAATATCGCCACCCATCACACCGCCACCGACAACATGCACATGTTTGGCATCGATCTCGTCTTTCTTGCCCAGCGACTTCATTTGCTCTTGCAGGAAGAACACCCGCACCAGGTTCTGGGCCGTGTCACCCATCACCAGGCGCGCTACCGATGCCGCCTCTTCGCGCATCATGCGACGCGGATCATCCATGTGCTCCTTCCACAAGTCGATCAGCGCGTAAGGCGCTGGGTAATGATCCTTGCGCGCCCGCTTCGCCACCTGCTTTTCCAGGTAGCGGGCTAGGAATGGCCGCGCCAGTTTATGATTGGTATAAGCCTTCCAGCCGGTCGCCTTTTTTGTCGCCGGTGATGTCAACACCACATTGCGGGCAGCATCCAACAAACGCCGTTCGGGCACCGCATAATCCACCAAGCCAATCTTCTTCGCAGCCCGTGCACTCAAGGCACGGCCGCCAAGCATCATGTCCATCGCCGCTGGCGCACCCACCAAAGGCGGCAGGCGCACAGTGCCACCAAAACCGGGATGGATACCTAGATTGACTTCAGGCAGGCCAAGCTTGGTTTTCGGGTCTTCATCGGCAATGCGATAACGGCAAGCCAGAGCCAGCTCCATACCACCGCCAAGACAAAAGCCCTGGATCAGGGCCACGGTTGGCATGCCCAGTGCAGCAAGTCGATCCAACACCGCCTGGCCACGGCCAATCAGTGCTTCGGCGTCACCTTGTCCGCCCAGGGTAGTAAATTCTTTGATATCTGCCCCGGCGATAAAGCCGCTAGACTTGCCTGACAGAATCACCAACCCCTGGGGCCGGTCTTGCTTCAGCTGATTGAGAATCTCATGCAACTCTTCCAGCACTTCAGCTGACAGGGTGTTGGCAGCTGAATCTGCCTTGTCGATATAGAGCCAGGCGATGTCATGGTCATCACGTTCCAGGCGCCAATTTTTATATTGTTGTTCTGTCATGATGATTACCCCGCATCCCTTTCAATCGCCATGGCGCCGCCCTGGCCACCACCGATACACAAACTGGCCATGCCGCGCTTACTCTTGGTTCGCTCCAATACATGCAACAGGTGCAAGACAATCCGCGCGCCGCTGGCACCCACCGGATGACCAAGGCTGACACCACCACCATCGACATTGAGACGACTACGATCAATCTCACCAATCGCCGCACGCGAACCCAGCTCATCAACACAATAATCTTTATCTTTCCAGGCCTCAACATTGGCCAGCACCTGGGTGGCAAAGGCCTCGTTGAGTTCCCAATAATCAACACTGTCGAGCTTCCAACGCTTGCGTTTCAGGATTGGCGTCATCGCATGCACAGGCCCCAGCCCCATTTGACTCGGGTCACATCCAGCCCACTCGCTGTCAACAATACGCCCCATTACCGGCAGTTGATGCTGTTTGACGGCTTCCTCACTGGCCAAAATCAGCAACGCTGCACCATCGGTGACCTGGGCACTATTGCCTGCGGTAACGCGACCAAAGTGACGATCAAACACCGGCCGCAATTTGGCCAGATTGGTGATACTGCTATCACGACGCAGACCGGTATCATGCAAATAATGTTTGCCGCGAGCGTCATAAATAGCTTCGATTTCATCCAGCCAGCCCTCATCCTGGGCCTTGGCCAGGCGATGATGACTCTCCACGGCATAGGCATCCATGGTCGCTCTATCAATATTGAATCGATGCGCCAGGATCTCGGCCGTCTGCCCCATCGACAGACCAACAAGTGGATCACTCAGACCACGCAACAAACCGATGATGGGCGCCAGGTGGCCACCGCGTAGTTGACTCAGCGCCTTTAATTTCTGGCCCAGGGTTTTGCACCTGGCCCAATCGGCCAGCCATGTCACCATCTTATTATTCAGCAATACCGGCGCATGGCTCATGGCCTCAACACCCCCGGCCAGCACCAGATTGGAACGACCCGAGGCAATGTTGCCATAGGCACAATCCAACGCCTGCATGCCCGAGGCGCAGTTGCGCTGCACCGTCCAGGCCGGCACGTGTTTGCCACAACCCAGACGCAACGACAGCATGCGAGCGATGTTGGCCTCATCTGGCCCGGGCATAACGCAACCCAGAATCACCTCATCCAGATGACCCGGCTCAAAACCATGCCGAGCCAGCAGGGGCCGTCCAGCGGCTACGGCCAGATCAGAGGCCCTAAACAAGCCCGGTTTACCCGCCGCCTTAAAAAAAGGTGTACGCGCACCATCCACAACAAAAACCGGCTTTCCCTTATTCCGTGTCGCCATCTTATGACTCCTTGTTCCAATAGTCCGGACTGAAATCGTCGACCTTGATCACCTCACGCCTTGCGGCGATGGCAGCCTTAACCAACTCGGCCTCATGGGCTTCGATTACGCCCTCTGCCAGACCTCGATCAACCAGTTCGTCTTCTCGCATTTTTGTCAGTTTTCCACTCTTCACCGCAGAGCGTAGCATGCGCTCAACCACTTCGGCATCTATCACCTTTTGCAACGCTGATTCCAATCGTCCCAAAGCTTCGTCCTCACCCCTGGGCACATGAATACCATGGGTCAGACGATCACGCGCCGGCGAAGGTGACAGCAAGATGCTGGCCGCCTGATGGCCAAGTTTGTCCTCCGGCAGATGATAACTCTTACCCCAAGGCATGATCATAAACCGCAACACACTGGCCAGTGGCCGCAGCGGCAGATTGCGCAACAGACCACGCAGGCTCTCCTGCATCTGATACAGAGCATCATCACAGGCCCACTGCAACAGCGGTAAGTCTTCCTTGGGACTGCCTTGATCATGGAAACGTTTGAGACTGGCAGAAATCAGATACAACTGACTCAGCATGTCCGCCAGGCGACCGGAAAATTTTTCCTTACGTTTCAAATCGCCGCCCAGGGTCAGCATGACCACATCTGCCACCAGGGCAAAGGCGGCGCTCATGCGTGTTGCCTGTTGATAATAATAGGCCTCCGGCCCGGACTTGGGCACCGATTGCAGGCGCGCCCCAGTCAGGCCCAGCCACAGGGTACGGGCGGCATTACTGGCGCTGAAACCGATATGCCCAAACAAGGCCTTGTCGAAGTTGATGGCACCACGCTGTTGATCATTGTCCTGCGCTGCCTCCATCTCTTTCAAAACATAGGGATGGCAACGGATCGCACCCTGACCAAAGGTGATCATGGTACGGGTCAGGATGTTGGCCCCTTCGACGGTGATGCTGATGGGAATCGATTGATAAACGCGGGCCAGGAAGTTGCGCGGCCCCATGCAAATGCCACTGCCGCCCTGCACATCCATGGCATCGTTGACCACCCTGCGCATCCGCTCGGTCATATTGTATTTGGCGATTGCCGAAATCACCGATGGCTTTTCGTCCAAATCCACTGCCGCCGCGGTCATCACCCGCGCCGCGTCCATCAAATAGGTATTGGCGGCGATACGCGCCAGCGGCTCTTCCACTCCTTCGAACATACCGATCGGAGTATTGAACTGCTTACGGATGCGCGAATAGGCACCGGTGGCACGCGAAGTCAGCTTACCCGCCCCCACGCTCAAAGCTGGCAGAGAAATAGAACGACCAGCCGCCAGACATTCCATCAACATGCGCCAGCCTTGACCTATTTGATCCTGACCACCAATGACCCAATCCATCGGGATAAACACGTCTTTACCCTGATTGGGACCGTTCATAAAGGCCATGTTCAACGGCGCATGGCGATTGCCAATGGTGACACCCTCTGTATCGGTTTTGATCAGCGCACAGGTAATGCCAATGTCTTCGGTCTGACCGACCAGGTGATCCGGATCGTAGAGACGGAAGGCCAGTCCCAATACCGTCGCTACCGGGCCGAGGGTGATGTAACGCTTGTCCCAATTAAGGCGAATTCCGAGCACCTCTTTACCTTCGAACTCGCCCATGCAAACCACACCATTATCTGGAATCGAAGCAGCGTCCGAACCGGCAGTCGGGCCGGTTAGGGCAAAACAGGGCACCTCCACACCTTTGGCCAGACGCGGCAGGTAGTAGTTTTTTTGCTCATCGGTACCGTAGTGCAACAGCAGTTCAGCCGGACCCAGCGAGTTGGGCACCATCACCGTCACCGCAGAGGAAACAGAACGACTGGAGACCTTCATTACCACCGATGAATGCGCCAGGGCGGAAAATTCCAAGCCACCATAAGACTTAGGGATGATCATGCCAAAAAAACCGTTGTCCTTGATGTACTGCCAAACCTCAGACGGCAGGTCACGACGCTCTTCGGTGATATGCCAGTCATCCAGCATCTGACACAGCTCTTCTACCGGCCCATCAAGAAAGGCCTGTTCTTCTGCCGACAACTTTGGCAAGACCATGGCATGCAGTTTGTCCCAGTCGGGGCGACCACTAAACAGGTCACCATCCCACCATACCGTACCGGCATCCAAAGCCTCTTTTTCGGTTTGCGACATCGGCGGCAGCGCCTTGCGCAATAGCGGCAAGACACGATCACTGATCAGACCACGACGCAGCGCCGGAATATTCAACGGCACAATCACGGCCAGCAACACCAGCCAATGCAGCGTCAACGCCAGCGATGAATAAACGCCCAACAAGGTCGCCACCAGCATTAGCCCAACCAGCACCGCACTCCACTGCCACAAGGCAAAGCGGTTGTAGGCCATGAACCAGATCGCCGCCACCATTACCAAACAAAACACCGCTGCCATAAGCCTTCCTTTCTTCAGCTAATTTTTTTCAATTGCAACATCCTGTTGCTCCACCCGCGTGCCATCCGCGGCATAACATTCACCCTGGCCGTGACAAACCACACCCTCCTTATCCCAAGGCAACTGGCGATAAAGCTCAACATCATCAAAACCAAGAATGGGGTATTTAATAATTTCGAAATAAGGCGAGTAATCAAAATCGCGTGGCGTATAAAGTCGTGTATTGCGTTTGTACATACGCAGCCCGCCTTCGTCATCACGATGAATCACCGGCAGCACCGGGTAGTGCACCGCTGCAAAGACCTCGGCGATCATGGTCGAGCAAACCGTCTTGGCCTGATCGCCGGCATGATGCTCAAACAGAGTTGAACGCCAACGCCGCGGCACGATGCCATAGGGAAAGACAAAACGGGCCAGATCCACCAGGTGACGGATATCATATTCATGGCCAAAATATTTGACCGCCTCGGCAATCACATGCTGACCATCCTGATGAGACAAGCCCTTGGGGCGACAGATGCGCAGGTGGTCGTTTTGATAACTCGACAATGGCGAGACCACCGTCCCCTGACCTAACAAAGGCTCAATCAGCAATTGTTCGTTTGGATCACCTTGGTAATGGCGCTGAATTTCAGCGCGCAGTTCAGGATCTTCAATATCTTCAAGCCGGCCGATGTAGAGCGCCGAATGCGTCCAGGAACTAAGGGTGATGGTTTTGATCAAGCTGCTGATGCGATTTCGACCTTCCACCAGCAACACGTCACAGGGCTTGATCTCAACAGCCAAGCGATTGAAGTCACAGGGGGGAATATCCCAGTGACCATCCTCGGTATTGAGCCATTTGACCAGCTTGTCGACCAGCCATGCCTTCAAACCCATAATAAAGTGGCTCTCCCTAGCCCTGTTCAATGATTAATCGTTCGCCAACAATCTACCCCATAGATAACTATCGGGTTAAAACGGAAATTCTCTAGTCTGGACACAGAAAATACAATCGCCATTGCGTCCATCACTAAAAATATCAGCTATGGAAAATATACACCTGAAACGGTAACAGAAACCTATAAGTAGCGAATATCAGATCAAAGTAATTCCATCGGTAACTCTTCGAAATCACTGTCTTGATCTTCTTTAAATTCAGGTAAAGGCGGCATTTTTACAGCCTCATTGGCCTTCTTATCAGGTTTAGACATATCCATTGGCAACTCATCAGGAGCCGTTGCTTCAGCATTCTTAGAATCAGACAACCCCGGCTTATTAACATTCTCGCCAGTCCCTTCATCCATATCGATATTGATTGAACCAGCCCCAAGCACATCCATGGGCAGCTCATCAAAACCACCTGCTTGGGCCTTTTTGCGGTCAGTCAAATACTCGTTACTAACCCCCTCGCCTCGCTCAATCGCTTCGCTAGCTTTCTTGTTCATCACAATAAGTGAAATACGCCGATTAATGGGATTAAGCGGATCCGCCTTATCAAATAGGACAGATGATGCCAGCCCAACCACTCGGCCAATCTGCTTCTCAGTCACGCCACCATCCACTAAAACCCGGCGCGCCGAGTTTGCCCGATCAGCAGACAACTCCCAGTTACTATAGCCTTCTCGACCCTTGAATTGTGAGGCATCGGTATGACCAGTGAGACTGATGCGATTCGGCACATCACGGATAAACTTGGCTAGTTCAAACAGGATATCAACGGTGTAATACTTAAGATCAGCCTTGCCACTATCAAACATGGGACGATTGGCCTTATCAACAATCTGAATCCGCAGACCTTCAGGCGTAATCTCAATCAATAATTGATCCTTATACGGTGCCAGTGCCTCGCTTTCGTCCACTGCCTTCTTAAGGTTTTCCATTAAGTCGTCAAACATCTTATTTTCTGCTTGCTCTTCGATGCGTTTTTGTTTTTCTTCATCAACTTCGACTTTTTCTTTGAAGTCTTCATCTTTATCTTTGTCGTGCTTCTTAACGTCCGGTATGCTGCTCAATTCAATCAAGTTGGTGCTTACTCCGCCGGGTCCTGCACTTGGAGCAGGAGTTGAAGTAGTACCGTCCATCATGCTTGGGTTAGTGAAGTATTCAGAGATGGCAGCCTTTTCTTCATCCGATGTGCCTCCCAACAGCCATAACAACAGGAAGAAGGCCATCATCGCGGTGGCAAAATCGGCAAATGCCACCTTCCAGGCACCACCATGATGGCCGTGGCCACCATGGCTGACCTTTTTGACAATAATGGGCTGTTTTTTATCGATCACGGCGACTACATCTTAGCCAGCGCTATTCTTAACATGCTCTTCTAGCTCGAGAAAACTGGGGCGGATACTTGAGTACATCACCTTGCGGCCGAACTCAACCGCCACCTGCGGGTTATAGCCGTTCACTGCGGCCAATAGGCAAACCTTTATGCATTCATAAAACTTGGCCTCTTCACGAACAATGTGCCCCATCGCTGTGGCCGTTGGCCCGACAAAACCATAGGCAAACAAGATGCCCAGAAAGGTCCCCACCAGGGCAGCGGCTACGTGATGGCCAAGCACAGCCGGGTCGCCACCAATGAAGGACATGGTAATTACGATACCCAATACCGCGGCCACGATACCAAAACCAGGCAGAGCATCAGAAACAGCAGTCACCGCTTCACCAGGCATCTCGGCCTCTTTATGATGAGCAGCCAACTCCATATCCATCAGGTTTTCCAGCTCAAATGGATTCATGCTACCACCCACCATCAGGCGCAGGTAATCGCAGATAAAATCTGTAACGTGGTGGTCGCCAACAATTTTGGGGTACTTACTGAACAGGGGGCTTTCCGCCGGCTCTTCGATGTCGGCCTCAACCGCCATCATGCCTTCCTTGCGCGCCTTCTGCAGAATATCGTACATCAGCGATAGCAGCTCAAGGTACATAGCCTTATTATATTTTGAACCTTTTAGCACCCCCAACACACCACCGATTGCACCCTTCAACACAGAACCTGGATTGGCGGTGACAAAGGCACCAAAGGCCGCGCCACAGATGATCAACACCTCAAACGGCTGCCACAGTGACGCAAGATCACCGTGCGACAGCACAAAACCGCCGCCTACACAGGCCAAAACAATAATGTATCCAATAATAATCAGCATTTTGAGCGAATCCTGCCCTTTGATTTATCCCTTACGTCAATTCATATCGACGCCTAACCCATTTCCTTAAACCATAAATTAACTATGTTTTGTTTATTAAAGATTCTATTAAAGATTCTATTCATGAGGTCGTAATTGACACAGTAAGGGAATGACTTGCCTAATGAATATGGATATGGAAGAACAGAAAACACTTGATCAGTGGGTAACATACCTCAGCGAACTGGATTTGCCGTTGTTAAAAAACTCGCGCGAAGATCTAGAAGCCATGGGCTCATATGAAGATGTTTCCATAACCAAGTTTTCCAATATCGCGCTGACCGACCCCGGCTTAACGCTGACCATATTACGTGCAGCCTGCTCCCTACCCAGAAGCCGCTTGCAAGATGAAATCCACACCATCGATGCCGCAGCGATGAAACTTGGCTCGGGCGGGATAGCAAAAACCATCGAAGCAATGTGCTTTATCGAAGACTGTCTTGATGAAGCCGATAAAACGCTTTATATGCAGATTGTCGCCCGCGCCTATCATGCCGCTTATCAGGCCTATGGCTTCGCCCGCGAGCGGGTCGACATGGCGCCGGAGGAGTTATTCACCGCCGCGATGTTGAGTGATATCGGTGCCCTAATGCTACTGGTTCATGGTGACGGCGTTCTTGCCAAGTGCAGCACACTTGATG
>CAMYNQ010000038.1 GCA_947259785.1 uncultured Chromatiaceae bacterium
ACATCAGCGATGCTTTTTTCCACCACAGCATGTGGAGGCAAGGGCACAACGGAGTAGCTGTCAACCTTGTAACGGCCGCCACTTTCACTGAACTCCAGCAATTTAACAGCTGTTGCACTGATATCCAGCCCTACCAAGGATGCAGATTTTCGCTTAAAGAGGTCCAATTTAGAGTTCTCTAATCTATTCCATTTATATGCAGCATTATGCCTCTAGAGTGTATCGGGCATTTAATACCATACTTTATATTTATTCAATATTTCTAGGATTATCCTAAAAATACCAGATATCATCATGTAGTATACATCGGAAGAAGCGGAGTAAACCTTAGTTGAACTCTGTAATTATGCTATCAAACCCACAGATAACACCTCTTTTAAAGCGGCAGCCATGAAGTTCATCCACAAACTAGTTCGTCGTAGTGCTTTTCTAGCTTTAATTCTTTCGCTGGCCGGCGCTATCACCATAACAGCAACCTATTTTTACCTTGCTCCACAGTTGCCTTCGGTTGAGGCCCTAAAAGATGTTCGCTTTCAGGTACCACTACAGGTGTATAGCCAAGACCATCAGCTAATCGCTGAATATGGCAGCAAAAAACGTGACCCACTCCGATACGATCAAATACCGACAACCATGGTCAACGCCATTCTTGCCTCCGAGGATGATCGATTTTTTGAACACCCAGGGGTAGATTACCAAGGCATCCTTCGCGCAGTCGCCAAGCTCATTACCACAGGCGAAAAAGCTCAGGGCGGCAGCACCATCACCATGCAAGTAGCGCGCAACTTCTTTCTCAGCCGCGAGAAGACCTACCTGCGCAAGATCAATGAAATTTTTCTGTCCTTCAAAATAGAAAGCGAACTCAGCAAAGAACAGATTCTCGAGCTCTATCTCAACAAAATCTATTTGGGTAATCGTTCCTACGGCATCGGCAGTGCTGCAATGATTTATTATGGCAAGCCACTGCAAGAACTGACCCTGGCTCAATACGCCATGCTAGCCGGCCTGCCCAAGGCACCTTCCAGCTACAACCCCATCGCCAACGCCGAACGCGCTCTAATTCGCCGCAACTACGTCTTAAAACGCATGCTCACGCTCGGCAAAATCAGCAAAGCTGAGTATGACATTGCCAAAGCAGAAGCCGTCAGCGCCAAACTCAACAAACAAAACATTGACCTTGAAGCACCATACATCGGCGAAATGGTGCGCAGCTACATGTATGACCTGCATGGCGAAGAGGCTTATACCAATGGCTACAAGGTATTTGTCACCATCGATCCCGAACTGCAGGTTGCGGCACAAAAAACCTTACGCCAAAACCTACTCAACTATGAATACCGCCACGGCTTTCGTGGCCCCGTCGAACACATAGAAATTGGCCCTGAAACAGATAGTGATATCGTGCTTAAACAGCTCAAAGCACTGCCCACCGTCGGCAATCTAAAGCCCGCACTAATACTGCTTAGTGAAGAACAGTCCAGCCAAGCCTTGTTGGCCAATGGCGAGCAAATCACCCTCGCTTGGCAAGGCCTGTCCTGGGCAGCACCTTACCTCGACACCAACCACAAAGGTAAACCGCCAACACTGGCCGAACAAATCATCACTAGTGGTGACATCGTTTATGTATTACAGGATGACAACGAAGAATGGCAGCTTGGCCAAATCCCCAATGTTTCCGGCGCCATCATCGCACTAAATCCCGTAGACGGCTCACTGATTGCACTATCCGGTGGCTTTGATTTTTTCTATTCAAAATTTAACCGCGCCACCCAGGCCAAGCGCCAGCCTGGCTCAAGCTTCAAACCGTTCATCTATTCAGCGGCATTGGAAAAAGGCTTTACCACCGCATCCATAATCAATGATGCGCCAGTGGTTTTCGATGACCCCGGCCTGGAAACCTCATGGCGGCCTGAAAACTATAGCGGCCGCATTTACGGCCCAACCCGTCTGCGCGAAGCCATTACCCGCTCACGTAATCTGGTTTCGATCCGGCTACTACAATCCATCGGCATACCTTATGCCATTAAATATGCCCAACGCTTTGGCTTCGAAACCAAACAATTGCCTCGCGACCTATCACTATCATTAGGCAGCGCCTCGGTAACCCCCATGGACATTGCCTCGGCCTACACCATATTTGCCAATGGCGGCTTCCGCGTTAAACCTTACTTCATCCAACGCATTGAAGACATCAAGGGCAACATCATCTTTGAAGCAGAACCCAGCATCGCCTGCCTGCCGTGTGAGCAAGAAACCCTGGCAAGCAATACCGATGAAGTCGAACCCACAACTGACAGCCAAGTCGACACAGTCATTAACGAAGAATTAGATACGAGTGGCGCTAATATTGAAATCGAAGGGATGACACCACAACCCAAGCTAGCAGAACGCGTCATCACACCACAAAATGCCTATTTGATGACCAGCATGATGCGCGACGTCGTCAATCGCGGCACTGCACGGCGCGCCTTACAACTTGGCCGTAAAGATCTGGCAGGCAAAACCGGTACCACCAACGATCAACGCGACGCCTGGTTTTCGGGCTTTAACAGCGAAATTGTCGCCATCAGCTGGACTGGCTTTGATAATGGAACACCACTTGGAAATAGAGAGACGGGGGGCCGCGCCTCATTACCCTTGTGGATAGATTTTATGCGCACTGCACTTAAAGGCCGACCTGAAATACCACTGGAACAACCAGAGGGGTTGACCACCGTCCGCATCGACCCCAGGACAGGCCTGCTTGCAGCACCGAGGCAAAAAGACGCAATCTTTGAAACCTTCCGCACCGAACATGCCCCACAACAACGGGCCACAGATATTGATGATTCTGTCTCAATACCAGACAGCAATAACAATGGTGAAACAGCACCACAATTACTTTTTTAGACATGAGCAAAAAGTCAGCTCACACTAACAGCAGCAAAGACCTGCGCATGCGTCAACAACTGGCACAAGAGGCGGCGCGACTGATCGCAGAAGAAGGTATCAAAGACTTTCAAATTGCCAAACATAAAGCCGCTGAACGATTACACGCACCACAAACCCATAACCTGCCGCGAAATGATGAAATTCAAGCCGCGTTAAATCAATACCAGCGTATCTTCAAGGCCGACACTCAACCACAACAACTGCATCAGCTTAGGCAAATCAGCCTTAAAGCAATGCGTTTCTTTCATAGGTTTGAACCACGCCTGACTGGCGCAGTTCTAGATGGTACTGCCAACGAGCATTCCGAGATTGAGCTACATCTGTTTGCCGATTCTATCGAAGAACTAACTCTGTTCCTGCTGAACGCAAATATACCTTTTGAACAATGCAGCCAGAAAGTTTCAATGCCGAACGGGGATATTCTTGAGGTACCCAGCTATCGGCTAGAGATGTACCACACCCCCATACTCTTAATGCTTTTCAAGCATAAGGACTTACGCCAAGCACCACGCAGCCCGGCAACGGGCAGACCAGCGCAGCGTTTTGGCCTCAATAAAGTGGAAGAACTAATCCGACTCTCAGCCGACTTAGATTAACGACGCTTACTCATCTCTACATAATCACGCATGGCCGCACCTTGATAGAGCTGACGCGGACGGGCAATACGCTGATCGGGATCACCGATCATTTCCATCCATTGCGACACCCAGCCAACGGTACGAGCAATAGCAAACATAACTGTAAACATATTGGTTGGAATACCTAGCACCTTGTAGATAATACCCGAATAAAAATCAACATTCGGATAGAGCTTACGTTCCTTAAAGTAATCATCCTGCAAGGCAATCTCTTCCAGCTTCAGTGCCAACTCAAACAGCGGATCATTTTCATCACCCAGTTCAGCCAATACTTCGTGACACATCTTACGAATCAATGTTGCACGTGGATCAAAGTTTTTATAGATGCGATGACCAAAACCCATCAAACGGAACGGATCATTCTTGTCCTTGGCCTTTTCTATATATTTAGGCACATTACTGACATCACCGATTTCATCCAACATATGCAGCACAGCCTCGTTGGCACCACCATGGGCGGGCCCCCACAAAGCCGCGATACCGGAAGCAATACAGGCAAACGGATTAGCCGCCGAACTACCGGCCAGGCGGATGGTGGAGGTACTGGCATTTTGTTCATGATCCGCATGTAGGATAAAGATCATATCCAGAGCGCGTTGCGCAACTGGATCAACCTCATAATCCTCACATGGCACCGAAAACATCATGTTTAGGAGGTTACCGCTATAACTCAGTTTATTTTGCGGATAGACCAGCGGCTCGCCAATCGAATGCTTGTAACAGGCTGCGGCAATGGTCGGCATCTTGGCAATCAAACGGTGGGCAGCAATCTCACGATGCTCTGGATTACGAATGTCGGTCGAGTCATGATAAAAGGCCGACAAAGAACCAACGACACCAACCATAATGGCCATCGGATGGGCATCATGATTAAAGCCATTGTAAAAACTTCTCAGGCTCTCGTTAATCATAGTGTGGCGAGTAATGTTATCGAGAAAGGCATTCTGCTGTGGCTGATTTGGCAACTCACCATAGAGCATCAAATAAGCGACTTCCAGAAACGAACTCTTGCCTGCCAATTGCTCGATGGGATAGCCACGATACAACAGCTCACCTTGGTCACCATCAATATAGGTTATGGAGCTGCGGCAACTAGCGGTTGAAACAAAGCCCGGATCAAAAGTGACATAACCAAACTCTTTAAAAAACGCCTTGATGTCTACAGCACCCGGGCCATGGGTGCCGTGATAAATCGGCAACTCAATAGTCTTGCCGGTGACGTTATCTGTAACGGTAACGGTATCTTTGGCCATAGCAGATAATCCCTTCTTGCAATATGTTCAGTTAAAAAGTCATCGGCTCAAGGCCGTTAATCTTAAAGCCAGCTTTATGATTTTGGATAATGATCGGGATAGGCCTGGCGCGCTACACCGCTATCAACCGCGGCCCTGGCCACCGCCGGCGGCACCACATCAATCAGACGCTCATCGATTGGCTTGGGAATAATATAGTCTGGGCCAAAGTTTAAACTATCCAGGCCATAGGCATCCAGCACCGCCTGCGGCACCGGCTCACGGGTTAGATCACACAGGGCATGCACAGCCGCAGCCGCCATCTCAGCATTAATTTTGCGCGCCTGCACATCTAACGCACCGCGGAAAATAAATGGAAAACCCAAGACATTGTTGACCTGATTGGGGTAATCACTGCGACCGGTGGCCATGATCAAATCATCACGCGCCGCCAGCGCCACTTGCGGACGAATCTCTGGATCAGGGTTGGACAGTGCAAACACTACCGGCTTAGCCGCCATGCTCATCAGCACTGCTTCGCTAAGAATATCTGGACCAGAGACACCGATAAATACGTCAGCGCCATTCATGGCATCGGCCAGCGTCCGTTCATCGGTATCCCGAGCGAACTCACGTTTGTATTCATTCAAATCATCACGGCCACTATGAACCACACCGATGCGATCAACCAGGGTCAGGTTCTGTTTTGGCATGCCCAGCGTTGCCAGCAGTCGCATCGAGGCAATCCCGGCCGCCCCTGCGCCAACACAGACAATTTTGACCTGCTCCAAGGTTTTACCCTGCAGTTCAATGGCATTCAGCAAACCTGCGGCGATAATGATCGCGGTGCCGTGCTGGTCATCATGAAACACCGGGATATCGAGCCTTTCGATCAAGGCCTTTTCAATGGCAAAACAATGTGGCGCGGCAATGTCTTCCAGGTTGATGCCACCAAAAGTCGGCGCAATACAGGCCACGGTGTCGATGAACTGTTCAGGCGTCTCAGCATCAACCTCGATATCAAAGACATCGACATCGGCAAAACGCTTAAACAGCACACCTTTGCCTTCCATCACCGGCTTACCCGCCAGGGCGCCGACATTACCCAAACCCAACACAGCAGAACCATCAGTGACAACCGCTACAAGATTACCCTTGCCAGTGTATCGATAAGCGTTTTGTGGGTTAGCAGCAATCTCCCGCACCGGCGCGGCCACACCCGGGGTATAGGCCAGCGACAAGTCATTCTGATCTTCACACGGCTTAGTGATGGCAGTGGCAATCTTGCCCGGTGCTGGCTCTGCATGATAGGCCAGCGCACGTTGTTTTAAATCGTCACTCATGATTAGTCGTCCAAAAAATCTCGTTGAATTCTAGCATATCAGCCACTTCCGGCCATTTACGGTAGCGCCACCCTCACTTATATAGCAGAGCTTCAGACGGTCATTCCAACACCTGTATGACACCAGGATGATAAACCCGCAACTGCGTCTGCCCCTTATACCGGTAAAGCCAGCCACGCAACTTAATGGTTTTGCCCTGCAGTTCTGGCAGCTCCAACCGGCCTTCAAACACGGCCAAGTCAGACTTATCTATCCGCGCCGCTACCTTACCAGCAAAATTAAGCCAATACGATTTGCGACTCTGACCGACACGAACCACTTTGCCCTGAATCACCTGAAAGCCTTTGATTCCCGCTGGCAATGCCGTAGCGGCCAACCCCTGAAAACGGGGTAAAGACCAGATTCCCTGCTTGCCAGCCCGCCGTTCCGCAGCCAGATAACAGTCAACATTGCTCAGATTCCGGCCCACCGCGACACTGGCTGCCAGCCCCTGCTCCAATAACAGCTGCTGCAAACTGCGCTGATCTGGCAGAAAAGCATGGGCCAGTAAACGACCGTATCGGTCTTTGCGTTCGACCCCATAACGTAGCGCCAGGCGCTTATTACCTGACAGCACATCAATCAGCGCTTGGCGCGCCTCATTTGCCAGAGGCTCTGATGGTTCGCCATCGTAGCCAATTTCAGGACTATTGATACCGATAAAACGTAGCTTCCGGCCATCCTTGAGTTTGACCGTATCGCCATCGTAGACATGGACAAGCTCGACCCATTCATCAGCCTGAAACGGCAGACATTGCTGGGCTTGCAACGGCAGCCAAAATAAACTCAGCAGCCAAAACGCAAAAAGGGCGCCCTTTTGAGGCACCCTTTTCAACTGACCTGTCGGCCGAAGCACGCAGCTTTATTTCATGCCGTACTTCTGACGGAACTTGTCTACACGACCAGCAGTATCGAGAACCTTCTGCTTACCGGTATAAAAAGGATGACAGCTAGAGCACACGTCAATGTGCAGATCGCTCTTGCCCAGTGTAGAACGGGTAGTAAATGTAGCGCCACAGCTACAAGTCACGTCAACTTCTGCGTAGGCTGGGTGGATATCCGCTTTCATGGTAAAAACCTCTTCTCAAATTTTGCCCCATGCAAAGGGCATGGTCCGCGAATTAGCCGGGCATAGTACCGAAAAAGCCTATCCACCACAAGCCCCGCCAGGGCTTAATTTTAAATCTCCAGCCAGCCCATTAAAGTGTCAGCCTAAGCAGCCGTCAAAATATGAACTAATATTGACCCACGATTGCTGAAAAACCTGGCTTTAGTCACTGAAAATAAAGCGATTATTTACATACTGATAACAAGGATAGCCATGAAAAACAAACAGAACTTGCCCTCTTTTAAATATGACTACCTGGGGCTGGACAGCAAATCCCTAAAACACTCCCTTGCCAATCGCCTGGAATACTCGGTCGGCAAAGACCTCTACACCGCCACGCCCAGAGACTGGTATCACACTGCCGCCTGGGTATTGCGCGACCGACTAATGGAACGCTGGATGGAAACCATGCGCAGCTATTACACCGAGGACGCCAAACGGGTCTACTACCTGTCACTGGAATTCATGATCGGCCGCACCCTTAGCAACAGCGCCCTCAGCCTGGGCGTCAACGACGAACTGCGCCAAACCCTCAACGATATCGGCGTCGACCTTGAACAGGTAGAGGAAATGGAAAGCGATGCTGCACTAGGCAACGGCGGTCTGGGCAGATTGGCAGCCTGCTTCCTCGACTCCATGGCCACCCTGGGACTGCCCGGCTATGGTTATGGCATCCGCTACGAATACGGC
Source organism: uncultured Chromatiaceae bacterium (assembly GCA_947259785.1). Lineage (GTDB taxonomy): Bacteria > Pseudomonadota > Gammaproteobacteria > Tenderiales > Tenderiaceae > Tenderia. The sequence continues at coordinate 7,982 of CAMYNQ010000038.1, forward strand.
ATGTTTAATCAGGCTATTGAAAATGGTCAACAGATTGAACATCCGGAAAACTGGCTGCGTTATGGCAATCCTTGGGAGTTCCCTCGTGCCGAAGTACTCTACCCGGTCAAATTCAATGGCAAGGTAATTACCTACCCTGATGATTCCGGCGAAATGCGACACCAATGGGTTGACACTGATGAGGTCATGGCTATGGCCTATGACACCCCCATCCCTGGTTATGCCAACAACACCGTCAACAACATGCGCCTCTGGTCGGCCAAGTCATCACGCGACTTTGAGCTGAAATATTTTAATGAAGGCAACTACATCAAGGCGGTTGAAGACAAAAATGATTCGGAAAACCTATCCAAGGTGCTTTACCCCGATGACACTACCGAAATGGGACGTGAGCTGCGCCTAAAACAACAATACTTTTTTGTCAGCGCCTCACTGCAAGATATTCTTTATCGCCACATGAAATATCACGACAATTTTGATCGCCTGCCTGACAAGGTCGCTGTTCAACTTAACGATACTCACCCAGTGCTCGCTATTCCTGAATTGATGCGGCTATTAATCGATAAATACTTGCTGCCCTGGGACAAGGCCTGGGATATCAGTAGAAGAACCTTTGCCTACACCAATCACACCCTGCTGCCCGAAGCACTGGAAACCTGGCCGGTAGTCGTTATCGAAAAACTGCTACCGCGCCACATGCAGATCATCTACGAAATCAATCAACGCTTTCTTGATGAAGTAATGCATCACCACCCCGGCGACAACGACCTACTCAGCCGCATGTCTATCATCGATGAAAACAATGGCAAGCGGATTCGCATGGCTCACCTTGCTGTCGTTGGCAGCCACAAGGTCAATGGCGTTGCCGCGCTACATACCGAATTGATGAAGCAATCGATCTTTGCCGATTTTAATCGATTTTATCCCGACAAGATCATCAACAAAACCAATGGCATCACACCTAGACGTTGGCTTAATCAAGCCAACCCTGAGCTCTCCAGCCTGATATCAAACAAAATTGGTGATAACTGGACAACCGACCTTGATCAACTCAAAAAGCTTATTCCATTAACAAAAGATCAAAACTTTTGCCAACAGTTCAGCACGGTAAAACGAAATAACAAACTACGCCTGGCGAAACTGATTAAGCAACGTCTCGATATTGATGTCAACGTAGATTCAATTTTTGACATTCACATCAAACGTATCCACGAATACAAACGCCAGCTACTCAACGTCTTGCATGTCATCACACTTTATAACCGTATCCGCCATAACCCGGACAACGATATCACACCACGAACAATCATCTTTGCCGGCAAGGCCGCCCCCGCTTATCATTTGGCCAAACTGATCATCAGGCTGATTAATGATGTCGCTGACATCGTCAACAACGACCCCGCCACACACAACAAACTTAAAGTCGTATTCCTGCCCAACTACAATGTTTCACTGGCGGAAGATATCGTTCCCGCCTGTGACTTATCCGAACAAATTTCCACCGCAGGTACCGAAGCCTCCGGTACCGGTAATATGAAGTTTGCACTAAATGGCGCACTAACTATTGGCACACTTGATGGCGCCAATATCGAAATCATGGAAGAGGTCGGCGAAGACAATATCTTTATTTTTGGAAAAACCGCCAATGAAGTCGAACAATGCAAACACGACGGTTACAACCCTTTCGATTATTACCATGGCAATCCGGAACTGAAACAAGTTTTAGACATGATTGGCTCGGGCTATTTTTCAGCCAATGAACCGAATCGCTTTCAAGCGATTATTGACACACTCACCAGCCATGGCGACCATTACCTTGTGCTTGCCGACTATGCCGCTTATGTTTTATGCCAGGAACAAGTCTCCAACCTTTACCGCGATCCGGACAGCTGGACCCGCAAAGCCATCCTAAACACAGCCAACACGGGGAAGTTCTCCAGTGACCGAACCATCAAAGAATACGCTGAAGAAATTTGGAACACGACGCCAGTTAATATTCACCTGGATAAAGGAGACCTCTAAAAAAACGTTTCATAAAAAAGGCCAGCTACAAGCTGGCCTTTTTTAATAGATTACTGGCTTAACGTTTCATCGAATCAAAAAATTCATCATTGGTCTTAACATCTTTCAGTTTATCCAACATAAACTCCATTGCTGCCAAGTCTTCCATCGGATGCAACAGCTTGCGCAGAATCCATATCTTCTGCAATTCGTCCGGCTTGGTTAGATATTCTTCACGACGGGTACCAGAGCGGTTGATATTGATCGCCGGATAGACGCGTTTTTCAGCAATCTTACGATCCAGGTGCAGCTCCATATTACCTGTACCCTTAAACTCTTCGTAGATTACATCATCCATGCGCGAACCCGTCTCAACCAGGGCCGTCGCAATAATAGTCAGGCTGCCACCCTCTTCGATGTTACGTGCAGCACCAAAAAAACGTTTTGGCCTATGCAGGGCATTAGCATCCACACCACCGGTCAGCACCTTACCAGACGAAGGAATCACAGTATTGTAGGCACGCGCCAGACGGGTAATGGAATCCAGCAGAATAACCACGTCACGCTTATGCTCAACCAAACGCTTGGCCTTCTCGATCACCATCTCGGCAACCTGGACATGACGACTGGCAGGTTCATCAAAGGTGCTGGAAACCACCTCCCCTTTGACCGAACGCTGCATCTCGGTGACCTCTTCCGGACGTTCATCTATCAGCAACACAATCAGATAACATTCAGGATGACTCGCGGCAATCGACTGAGCAACGCTCTGCAACATCATGGTCTTACCCGCTTTAGGCGGCGAGACTATCATGGCGCGCTGCCCCTTACCGATTGGCGCTACCAATTCAATAACGCGGGCAGTCAAGTCTTCGGTACTGCCATTACCCTGCTCTATCTTCAAACGCTCGTTGGCAAATAATGGCGTTAGATTTTCAAACAGGACTTTATTCTTGGCATTCTCGGGTGGCTCGAAGTTAATCAAATCAACTTTCAGCAATGCGAAATAGCGCTCACTGTCCTTGGGCGGGCGAATCTTGCCCGTAACGCTATCACCGGTACGCAGATTAAAACGACGAATCTGGCTCGGCGAGACATAGATATCATCCGGACCAGCCACATAGGAGCTATCCGCTGCCCTCAAAAAACCAAATCCATCCTGCAAAATTTCCAGCACGCCGTCACCATAAATAGCCTCACCCTTCTTGGCGTGATTTTTCAGAATGGCAAAAATGACTTCCTGCTTGCGCATACGCGCCATGCCGTCCAGCCCCATTGATAATGCTAGATCTATCAGTTCAGCGGCGGATTTTTTCTTGAGTTCGGTTAAGTTCATAGTTGGTTATTCAAATTGGATTGCGGAAAATCGCGAAAAGGAGAATGGTTGACTGGGGCGAGTTGCGAGCTGCACTCGTTGATTACTTTGACACTAAACGGCTCTTTGCTTACCGCTTTTTCATATTTATTTTGCGAACCGTACCACCTTTGTTTCGCCACGTCTAGCCCTAAGCCAGACGCGGCGTAACAAAAATTACCTGAATTTTAGATATTGCTGTCAAGGAAGGCAGTTAGCTGTGATTTTGAAACAGCACCGACTTTAGTCGCCTCGACATTGCCACCCTTAAACAACATCAAGGTAGGAATACCGCGAATGCCGTATTTTGGTGGCGTGCCTGGATTTTCATCGATATTGAGTTTGGCAACACGTACCTTACCGTCGTAATCAGCTGCAATTTCATCCAGAATTGGCGCGATCATTTTGCATGGACCACACCAGTCAGCCCAAAAATCGACCAGCACTGCTCCATCAGCATTTATCACCTCGGCGTCAAAGGTGGCATCTGTTACATAAACTATGTTGTCACTCACTATTAAATCTCCAGTATTCGGGGTCTACTACAGCCGATAAGCTTAAACGAAATAAAAACAATTGGGAATCAAGTGTCTTATTATGGGCATTCCTTGTAGAATTCAAGCTCAAACTGAATAATTTTGCAAGCCCTTTAAGGGCAAAATGAGCCAAACAAGCCTATGAGCGACACCCATTTATCCGACACCCGTTTTACCGATCTGCCATTGAACGAGGCTTTACAGCAAGGAATTCAGGAAGCAGGCTACGAATTCTGCACCCCCATCCAGGCTAAAACCATACCGCTTCTTTTGGAAAACAAAGACATTGCCGGCCAAGCACAAACAGGCACAGGCAAAACCGTTGCCTTTCTGGTGGCCTGCATGGACAACCTGCTCAAACAGCCAGCCCCTGAAAACCGACAGCCAAACCAACCCCGCACGTTGATTCTGGCACCCACGCGTGAACTGGCAGTGCAAATACACAAAGATGCCGTGGCTCTTAATAGCCACACTGGCCTTAAGCTAGGCCTGATCTATGGCGGCACAGACTATGACAAACAACGCCAACAGCTTGTTGATGGCGTCGACATTTTAATCGGTACGCCTGGTCGCATCATCGATTTTTTCAAGCAAAAGGTATTTAACCTGCGCGCCATTCAATCCATGGTAATGGATGAAGCCGACCGCATGTTTGACCTTGGTTTTATTAGCGACATTCGCTTTCTGCTGCGTCGTATGCCTGATCCGGACAAGCGCCTCAACATGCTTTTTTCCGCCACCATGTCACATCGTGTCACTGAGTTGGCCTACGAACATATGAACAATCCGACGCTGGTTGCCATCGAGACCGAATCCGTCACCGCCGACAAAGTTGAACAGCTTGTTTATTACACCGCAAATAATGAAAAAATCCCTCTGCTAATCAGCCTCTTCAAACAGATGGACCCAACCCGCACCATCATCTTTGTCAATACCAAGCGTGCTGCTGACACCGTCTGGCGCTATCTCGAGGGCAACGGCCTAAAGTCCGGTCTGCTGTCAGGTGATATCCCACAAAAGAAACGCCAGAGCTTGCTGACGGGGTTTCAAAAAGGTGAATTGCCGATACTGGTTGCCACCGACGTTGCTGCCCGCGGCCTGCACATTCCTGAGATCAGCCACGTCATCAACTTTGACCTACCGCAAAACGCCGAAGATTATGTCCATCGTATCGGTCGAACTGCCCGTGCTGGCGCCAGCGGTAATGCCATCAGCTTTGCCTGTGAAGACTACTCCTTTTACCTGCCGGAGATAGAGGCTTACATTGGTAAAAAAATCACATCTGAAGCGATTGACCCGGCCCTGATAGTTGAACCGGCCCCAGCGGTAAAAAGCCCGCGATCAGAAAAACCTCGTTCTAGCCCGCGTCGGCATAAGGGTGGCAAAAGTTCTAACCAGCGTGCTCGCCGCCCGTCTCGGCATAAATCTTAAATAAAAACCATCCATGCCCGAATTGTTTGATCAGTTATCAACACGTAGTGCGCTAGCAAAAATCGGCAAAGACTTTCATCACCGTGGCTGGATGGCTGGAACAGCAGGAAATTTGAGCGCACGATCAAACAGCATTGAAGATTGTTTCTGGATTACCTCAAGTGGCCTGCCCAAGGGTCAACTCGACAAACATGACTTCATCCTCATGGATCTTAAATCAAATGATGTCAGTCAGCGTTTTTATGAAAACGCCAAGCCCTCGGCTGAAACCTGCATCCACTCGACTATTTACACGCTTTTCCCAGATAGCCGGGCCTGCTTTCATATTCACAGCGTCGATGCCTGCATTGCCACCAGCCGCATCACAACTGGACAGCAACAGATGTTATTGCCTCCGCTTGAAATGATTAAAGGGTTGGATATTTGGCAGCAGAATCCTGAGGTCAACCTGAGCCTGTTTGAAAATTTGTTAGATGTGGCAGAAATTTCGCAACAGATTCAAACACGCTTCAAGCAAACAACGCCTGAAATCCCCGCACTGATGATCCGTGACCACGGCATTACCGTTTGGGGTAACTCAATACAACAAACTTACAATAGAGTTGAGATCATCGAGTTCATCATGAGCTATCTGGTTCGCAGCAACTAGCCAAGTCAGCCCCTAGTTTTTGCACAAGGAGAAGACTCAGCCACACCAAGCTTAACCAAGATTTTATCCATCAGACACCAGTTACTCAGCCCACTTTGAAACAGGTTCACACCCACAAATACGGTAAACCACAACCAATGACTAGAATGAAAAACCGGACTTGCTTCAACGCCCAACGCCAGTGACAACAAAACGAATGCCCCTGCCATTGTTCGTGTTATACGGGTGATAGTCATAAATAATCCACACTAAATACATTAGATAATGCTAACATTCTAGCCAGATTCATCCTATGCTACAAGTAAAGCCAAGGTCCGTTAGCCAATCACAGAGAAATCCATGAGCACCGAACTTGTCATCCGCCTGGCCGCTTTTGTCGGCGTCTTTGTCATTATCGCTTTCTGGGAAACCAGAAGCCCACGCCGACCACTCAAACTCCACAAGATAAATCGCTGGCTCAACAACCTTGCTCTCGTCGCAATCAACACTGTTATCTTACGCTTGGTTTTTCCCACCGCCGCCGTCGGCGTGGCAGCCCTGGCAACCGAACATAACTGGGGCTTACTAAATCAGTATTCGCTAGGTTTTGGCCTGTCCCTACTCATTAGCATTATTGTGCTTGACCTCATCGTCTATTTTCAGCACGTATTATTCCATTCCATCCCATTGTTATGGCGCCTGCACATGGTGCATCACGCCGACATGGATTATGACGTCACAACTGGGTTGCGCTTCCACCCCATCGAAATACTGCTTTCAATGCTAATCAAATTTGCCGCCATCCTGGTCCTAGGGCCATCGATCGTCGCCGTCATCATTTTTGAGATTATGCTCAACGCCACTGCCATGTTTAATCATGGCAATATCCGCCTGCCGAAATGGATCGATGCCGCACTGCGACTATTTATCGTCACGCCCGATATGCACCGCGTCCATCACTCCTCTATAAAAATAGAAACCAACAGCAACTATGGATTTAGCCTGTCATGCTGGGACAGGCTCTTTGGCACTTACAGAGCCCAACCAAAACTCGGCCATGATGGCATGGACATAGGCTTGAATCAGTTCCGTGACCCAAAAAAACAACGCCTGCACTGGCTATTATTAATTCCCTTTGTTAGCAAAGTCGGCGAATACCCAATAAATCGTGATGATCAATCCTGAGTAAAAGACTTATGGAATTAGCTTTTACTTATAACCCTATGAAAAATAATATACTCGCAGTTACTTGACAGGTAACAGATGTACATGGCATAACTTTTTCACCGAACAGTTGTGAACACTGGGATTAACTCAATTAGCAACCTGTTTTGGCAGTTTAGTGAGAGACCTGCAGGAGGGGAAACAATCGCAGCCTTTCGCTAGTAAGAAGCGGCAGTATTGCTGTTTTTTTTATCAACAAATGGGGAGAAACACATGAAAGCACGTTGGTTAGGTATTCCTGCTGCGGCAGTTTTGATGATGGGTTTTGGTCAGGCTGCAAATGCTGATGCCCAGGCTCTGGCCAAGAAAAGCGGTTGCTTTGCTTGTCACAGCATTGAGAAAAAAGTTGTTGGTCCTGCATGGAAAGATATTGCTGCCAAATACAAAGGCGAAGCCGGTGCCCGTGACTCACTAATCGCCAAGGTCAAAAAAGGCGGCAAGGGCAACTGGACGGCGGTTACCGGTGGCGTTCCAATGCCTCCCTACTCACCTCGCGTAGCTGATGCTGATATTGAAACACTGGTCGATTTTATCATGACCCTATAATTTCAATTTATTGCAGCAAAAAAGCCAGCCCTGAGGCTGGCTTTTTTTTGCCTATATGTCAGGCCCCGATGTTAAAATCAAAATCATTGAGACAACAAGTTGTTTGACGAATCAAAGGACCTCCGGTGACCGCACACAACCACATACCTGTCGTCATGACACTATCAGGCAACGACCCCACGGGTGGCGCCGGTATACAAGCCGATATTGAAGCGGTCGCCAGCATGGGCTGTCATGCCGCCCCGGTCATTACCGCACTGACCATTCAAGACACTGCTGGGGTGTCTCGTTTCGATCCGATTGACCCGATGGTGATTATCGAACAAGCCCGAGCCATACTGGAAGACATGCCCATCGCCGCCTTCAAAATCGGCATGATCGGCAGCATGGAAAATGTCGAAGCCATCCACAGCATCCTAGTCGATTACCCCAAAATCCCCGTAGTGCTCGACCCGGTTTTATCCGGCGGTGGCGGTGGCAGCCTGTCGGACCCGGATGTCATCGATGCCATCATCAGCATGCTGATTCCACAGACCACGGTACTAACGCCGAACAGCAATGAAGCCCGCATTCTCGCCGCCAAGGCCGATAGCCTTGATGCCTGCGCCCAGGAACTGCTCGACATGGGCGCTGAGTTTGTTCTGATTACCGGCGCCCATGAAAGCACACCGACAGTAGAAAACCGACTCTATGCCGAGCACCGCTGCCTGGAAACCTTTACCTGGGAGCGTCTTCCCCATAACTACCACGGCTCAGGCTGCACCCTGGCATCAACCATCGCCGCTTTACTCGCCCAAGGACTTGATCCCTTCAGCGCCGCTCACGAGGCACAAGAATACACTTGGGAAGCACTAAAAAATGGCTATCGTATTGGCATGGGCCAGCACCTGCCCAACCGTCTCTTCTGGGCTCGCGATGAAAACGAGAGCGAACAACAATGACCCGATTGTCGGGCCTGTATGCCATCACTGATAGCCGTCTGTCGAACAATGACAAACTCATTCATGCCGTTAGCGAAGCCATCAACGGTGGCGCTCGTATCATTCAGTATCGCGACAAAAGTAATGATCAAGCCCGTCGCCTGCACGAAGCCCGACAGCTATTGCAACTCTGCCGTGAACACGATGCCATTCTAATTATTAATGATGATGTCGCCCTGGCGGCAGAGATTGGCGCCGACGGCGTTCATCTTGGCCGCGACGATGGCGACATTGAATCTGCCCGCCGGCAGCTACCCAAGGGTATAATCGGCCTCTCCTGTTACAATGACTGGCAACGGGCCCGGGCCGCCACACAGGCGGGGGCAGACTACATCGCCTTTGGTGCCTTTTTTCCGTCAACAACAAAACCCGATGCAGCCCAGGCAGAACCAAGCCTACTCAAGCGCGTCAAACAGGAACTGAATATAGCCGTCGTCGCCATCGGCGGCATTACGGCAGAAAATGGCACCCCCCTAATCGAGGCCGGAGCAGACATGCTCGCCGTCGTTCAAGGGGTGTTTGGCCAAGCCGACATTCGTCAGGCCGCCAAACAATACGCCGATTTGTTTAATTAATATAAAGAATGAAGGACATTACATGACCCGTTCACACGATCTATTCCAGGCAGCTCAGGCCCACATTCCCGGTGGTGTAAATTCACCCGTGCGCGCCTTTCGCGGCGTTGGCGGTGACCCGATTTTTTTCAAAAAGGGTGAAGGCGCCTACCTGACCGACGAAGACAACAAGCAATACATCGACTATGTCGCCTCCTGGGGCCCGGCGATACTGGGGCACTCCCATCCCAAGGTATTGGCGGCGGTAGCCGAAACGATCACAAACGGCCTCAGCTTTGGCGCCCCTACCGAACTGGAAACCCGCATGGCCGACCGCGTCTGCGAGATCATGCCATCGATGGAAATGATCCGCATGGTTAGCTCCGGCACCGAAGCGACCATGAGTGCTATCCGCCTGGCGCGTGGTTTTACCGGCCGCGACAAGATCGTCAAGTTCGAAGGTTGTTACCACGGCCATGCCGATTCACTGTTGGTAAAGGCCGGTTCCGGCGCCCTAACCCTGGGTGTACCGACCTCACCCGGCGTGCCTGCGGCTCTTGCCGAACACACCCTTACCCTCAATTTCAACGACCTCGACCAAGTACGCGACACCTTCGCCAAAATCGGTGGCCAGATCGCCTGCATCATCGTCGAGCCAGTGGCTGGCAATATGAACTGCGTCCCACCCAAGGCCGGTTTCCTCGAAGGCCTGCGTGAAATTTGTGACCAGTACGAGTCTGTACTGATCTTTGACGAGGTAATGACCGGCTTCCGCGTTGCCCTCGGCGGCGCCCAAGCCCATTACGGTGTCACACCTGATCTGACCACCCTGGGCAAGGTCATCGGCGGCGGCATGCCTGTCGGCGCCTTCGGCGGCAAACGTGAAATCATGCAGCAGATCGCGCCACTCGGCCCGGTCTACCAGGCCGGCACCCTGTCCGGCAATCCAGTTGCCATGGCCGCTGGTCTGGCCAACCTGGAAGAGATCTCGAAACCCGGTTTTTATGAAGAACTGGGCCGTCTGACAGAGAAACTAGCCAAGGGCTTTGTCACCCGCGCCCGGGCCTTTAATATCCCGATGTGCGAAAATCATGTTGGCGCCATGTTTGGCATTTTCTTCTCCAGCGAAGAGAAGGTTGAAAATTTTTATCAGGTGACCCAGTGTGATCTCGAACGCTTCCAACTGTTCTATCACGGCATGTTGAATGAAGGCGTCTACCTAGCGCCATCGGCCTATGAGGCCGGTTTTGTCTCTGCCGCCCACAGCGACCGCGACATCAAACAGACCCTGGTGGCGGCTGAGAAGGTCTTCTCTACACTGTAAACCGGAGCACAGACGATGCAATACCGCCGCCTTGGCCGCACTGATATCGAGGTCAGCGCCCTCTGTCTCGGCACCATGACCTATGGTGAGCAAAACACAGAGAGTGAGGCCCATCAGCAACTCGATGCGGCCCTGGCGGCGGGCATCAATTTCATCGACACCGCCGAGATGTACCCGGTACCACCCAAGGGTGAAACCCAGGGCCTGACCGAGGCCTACATCGGCAGCTGGCTCAAAGCACGCAATAACCGTAACCAAGTCATTCTAGCCACCAAGGTCTCCGGTCCTTCGGCAGCATTCACCCACCTACGCGCTGGCAAACTTGGCTTTGATCGAGACAATATCGAGACTGCCCTGAATGACAGCCTGAAACGTCTACAGACTGATTATATTGATCTCTACCAGTTGCACTGGCCCGAACGCAGCACCAATTTTTTTGGCCAGCTCGGTTATCAACACCAAGCAGATGACAACTTTACCGCCTTTGAAGAGGTACTCGCCGTACTGGGCGAACTGGTTCAGGCAGGCAAGATTCGCCACATCGGTCTTTCCAATGAAACGCCCTGGGGCACCATGCGCTTTCTGCAACTGGCGGAACAACTCGGTCTACCACGAGTGGCCAGCATCCAGAACCCATACAACCTGCTCAACCGCAGCTTTGAAGTCGGACTGGCTGAAATTGCCCACCGCGAAGATGTTGGCCTATTGGCCTATTCACCCTTGGGCTTTGGCGTGCTCAGTGGAAAATACCTGGATGGCCCATGGCCAGCCGATGCCCGCCTGACGCTGTTTGACCGTTTCGTACGTTACGTCAGCGAGCGTGGCATCAGCGCCACCCGCGCCTATGTGGACCTCGCCCGTAGTCATGGGCTGGAACCAGCACAAATGGCACTGGCCTATGTCACCAGCCGGCCCTTTGTCACTAGCAACATCATTGGCGCCACCAACATGGCCCAGCTGCAACAGAACATCGACAGTGCCGAACTAAGCCTATCCGCAGATGTGCTTGACGCGATTGAAACCCTGCACCAACAACATACCTACCCATGCCCATAAAGATGAAAACACCCCTGCGCCCCTTGGTTCAGGCCATGCTCGGGTTGGGCTTTTGCGCCAGCCTGCAAGCCGCCGTCACTATCGAACCCGCTGTTGTTCCTGTCGGCAAGGTCAACCAAGTAACACTGACATTTGATCAGCCAGAAAATATTGCCTCGCTCAGTCTGCAGCCCGGCAGCCCCTATCTTTTACACCGTCTCAGCCTGAGCGGAAAAACAAACAGCGATTACCAGGTCAGCCGTCGTCACAATGGTGTTTATGTTCGCAATGGCAACAACAAACTCATCGCCTTTTTCGACACCGACCACCCCAGCGACAGCAATGACCACTATCAATTTGCCACTGCAAATGAACAGGGCATGCTGGTCTACAAAGAGCATGATTGGGGCCGGAAATCCCCCATCGCCGCTTACCGAACCAGTAGCTCGGCGCTGGATATCAGCATAGATGAGAGTCTCGCCTTTATCGCCACCGGCATGGGTGGCCTAACCGTGCTAAATATTGAAAATGCAGAGCAACCACTATGGTTGGGTAGCCATCAAAAATTAGGGCATGCAATAAAAGCATCCGCCAACGCCCACCTTGTTGCGGTTTTAAATGATGCCGGTATCGTCTTTTTGCTCGATGTCAGCAACCCGATCGAGCCCACCACCATTAGTAGCTATCGCAGTGACGAGGCCATTGCCGACATCGCCCTGCACGGCAATCAGCTATTTGCACTCACCCAAAAAGAGATTCAGGTCATCGATTTCAGTGCCGAAACACCCCAGCTTAGCAACGAAGGTCTGGACTTCGGCCAAGGCGTTAATCTAGGTGGCGAACGGCGCGCATTCATTGACAACAAGCTGGCCTATGTCGCCGACTGGTTCTCCGGCATCCACATCTACGACCTTAGCCGGCCACGTCAGCCCGAGCTACTTTCCAGTTTCCACACCCCCGGCTCACCCAAGGGTGTCGTGGTACGCGACGGCATAGCCTTTGTCGCCGATGACGATCATGGCCTACAGATTATTGATGTCAGCGACCCAATTAATCCAAAACTGATTTCAACCCTGTTGACCCAGGGCCTGGCCTACACACCACGACTGATGGGTGACCTGCTCTACCTAGCCAGTCACCGCGGCGGCTTCCAGATCATCAATGTCAGTGATGTCAGCTCACCTAAGTTAGTCAGCGAATACGACACCGATGGCAAGGCCTGGTCGATGGAGGTGCATGGCAACATCGCCTATGTCGCCGATGACGACAGCGGCCTGCTGATGCTCGATGTTTCAGAACCAGCCAAGCCCGAATTGATCGGTCAATATTTCACTGGCGGTGCAGCAGAAGAAGTCACCATCCGTGACAACATCGCCTTTGTCGCCTTCTTTGATGACGGCCTGCACATCCTCGATATCGCAGATCCGCGCCAGCCCAAACTAATCAGCCAACTGGCCATCCCCGGCAACGCCCGTGGCCTGGACCTGATCGACGACAAACTCTATGTCGCCGGCTGGCTGTCTGGTGTGCATGTGGTGGATGTCAGCAATATCAAACAGCCCAAACTATTGGGCAGTCATGACACCCGTGGCGCCAGCTGGGGCTTGAAGGTGGTGGATCAACACCTCTACGCCATGGACTGGTGGGGCGGCATCAGCGTCATCGATGTCAGCGACCCAGGCCAACCAACAGCAGTCGGTGGTTACCACAACCGTGGCCAAGTCAACCACATCGCCGCCCAGGGCAATTACACCTTTGTCGCCCAGGGCAGCAACGGCCTGCAGGTGTTCGATATCAATAATCCACTCAACCCAACCTGGACCACCGGCGTCAGCTTTCCCGGTCAGGCCAGGCATGTGGCCATACATGAGCAACGCGCCTACATCGCTGCTGGTGACGGCGGCATGGCCATTATCGATATCAGCAACCCCTTCAATGTCCGCTGGCTGGGCAGTTATGACAGCCTCGGCGAGACCACTGCCGTCACTGCCGATGCTCGCCACGCCTACCTGATAGATAACCGTGAAGGCCTGGTAGCCATTGATATTAGCAACGATGATATAGGCAAATTGGCCAGCCTCGACATTAAGGCCAACGACCTGTGGCTGCATGATGGCCTGCTCTACCTCGCCACCGAGCTTGGCATTGAAGTACTGCGGCTAGACAAGGACAAACAGTTCGAATTCGTCACCCACTTTGAGATTGAGGCCGGCGCACAACAAATCACTGGTGACAGTCGCCGCATCTATGTCAGCAGTGGCAACAGCGTGCTTAACCTAAAACGTAAACTGCTAATGCAAGAGCTTAGTCGGATTAAGATCGACGGCCAGATTACCGACCTACAAGCAAACGAATCACAACTGTTGGTCAGCACCAGCGATGCCCTGTTCAGCATCGACAATCGTGATATCAATGCGCCACAACTGACCAATCGCTATCCCCTGCTGGCCAATAGCAATGCCATCACCTATCACCGTGGTGTGGCCTATATCAGTGGCGAAGAAACCATAACCGCCCTGCGGCCGATGCCAAACCTGCAACAACAATCCCAGGGGCTAGCTGAGATCCAGTTCAATTTGCCCGAGAACCTGGGCATAGGCAGTTATAGTCTCGCCATCAGATATAAAGATGGCTCAGATGAAATTATCAACAACGCCATCCGCATCGAGATGCCCAAATTTTCCAAGCCCAAGCTAAATATGGATGATTTCAAAAAACTGTTGGAACAACAAAAACAAAACAGTAATCTTTTCACCTCCCCGCCGATATAAAGAGTCATTAGCAGTAGGAAGTTTTGTTATGCCCCTGAAAAAAACCCTTGGCCCCGCGGCCCTAGCCACCTGCCTGTTCATCAGCAGCCCTGTCCAGCCCATGGCAGCACCACGAGATGTCAGCCATTCAACCAGTGCTGAGCTAAGGTTGGAGTACCTGGCTAAGCTGCTTGAATCGCGCAGCGGCCAACGCCTGGCAAAACACAATCACGGTAAGGGCAAGGCGAAGATAGATGAGCTTCTGCATCAAGCAAACGAGGCAATCAAGGCCGGCAATGAAGAGCAGGCAAGCAAAATCACCAAACAAGCGGTAAAAACATTTATGTCAGCCGTGCGCGACCTGCCCGAAGACCCGGAAGAAGTTGCCCGCTTTAAGGCACGTTATGAAGATATGCGTCGCGGCCTGGAAAAATTTGGCCAGGCCCAAGAAACCAACAAGCAACGCTTTGCCGAAGAAAAAAACAGCGCCAAAGAATACAGCAAGACTCATGTCAAGAAACTATTAGATCTGGCCGACAAAGAGGCTAACAGTGGTGATTATGAAAAGGCCGTTAAGCGCCTGGCCGAAGCACAGTCTATTGTCACCAGCTCGCTACAAGGCATGCTCAATAATAAAAAATTGGTGATAGAGCTCGATATCGGCACACCGGAAAAAGAGTATTTTTATGAACTACGTCGCTATCAAGGTTATGAAGACTTGATCGCCGTAGCCATTGATGTCAAAAAGCCCAGCGAAATGGCCCAAGAGACCATGCTCAAGCTCGGCGATAAAGCCAAGTGGATGGCAGATCAAGCCCGCACCAAGGCAATTGAGGGGGAATATCCGGTAGCCATTCGCATGATGATGGATGCCACCAATGTTGTTAAACAGGCGCTGCGTATGGCCGGGGTCACCATGTAATTTATGAGAATAATACAAAGTGATAACTATATAAACAGAAGACTTATGGCCGGATTCTGGCTAGAATCAAAGACAACCACTGAACCGAAATAAATAATAAAGATATTCATGACTCGCTTTATTGGCATACTGCTAATATTTTTATCAATACCTGTAACCCCGGCATATGCAGCCGATGCTGACCGCACCAAACTATTGGTCTTAGCGCCCAAGCTCAATGCCGCCTACGACCGCGTCTTCGCTGAAATCACCACAGGCATTGTTGCCCATAAAAGTGTTACTGCCTACAGCTACACACTGACCGACGCCGCTCAACAGGCCGATATACAAAAAGAAATTGACGATAAAAAAATCGATGCCGTCATCGCGCTGGGCCATACCAGCTACAGCATCGCTGAAAAATTCCGCGATCAGCTCCCCGTCATTCATGGTGGCATGATAATGAACCCCAACGGCCACAGTGGCATTAGCCTGGTTGGTTCACCCGCTGAGTTTCTCTCTCACCTAAAAAATATTGCGCCCGGTGTAAAGCGTGTTTTCACCGTATATAACGAAAAAAACAGTGGTTGGCTCATCAAGATGGCAGAAACAGAGGCACGTAAATCCCACATCGAACTGCATGCACTACAAGCCACAGACATTCGCCATGCCGCACAACAATTCAAAAAGGTTTTGGATCAAATCAAAGATGGCACCGATGCCGTCTGGTTGCTATTTGATAAAGTCGTGCCCGATCAAACAATCTTACCCGTGGCGCTTGATGCCGCCTGGAAAAAGAACATCGTACTCTTCTCAAACAATCCTGCACACGCTAAACGTGGCGCCCTGTTTTCACTTTTTCCCGACAATGAAAAAATGGGCTATAAGCTGGCTGAACTGGGCATAAAACAAATAAGCTCAAATACCCCAAGGGTTTTGCCGTTGTCGAGCCTGAAAGTATCCATTAATGAAAGAACTGCGTCCCATTTGGGTTTGCACTATTCTGGTGAGCAACGTGAATCTTTCGACATTATTTATCCTCTCAGATAGAAAATAAATAAAAACCGTGGCAGGAAATAAAAACAAAACTCAAAATAAAAGTTTTCGTCGC
>CAMYNQ010000039.1 GCA_947259785.1 uncultured Chromatiaceae bacterium
TCATGGTGCAGGCCACCGACAACCAAGGAAATCTGTTATTTGAAACCGATGCCGATGGCAACCTGATTCTTGGCCCTGATAACAACCCTGTGCCCCTCATGGAGCCAGTGCCTGCAGCTGGGCCATCGATGTCAGCCAATGGCGCCAACAACAGCTATTTTTTCGACCGGTTTGATAGCGGTGGAAACCATGCTGGCTGGCTCAGCCCGGCTGAATTACGTTTGCTGTCGGAATGGCTGGATATCGGCGGCCAGTATTACAACAACCCGTTTGACATACCACTGCCCTGATCATGCCGTTTATCCTAATCATCATGCTGCTGTCACTCTGCAGTGGTTATGCCCAAGCAAAGGACAGCTTTCGCAAGGCGCAAATTGCCGAACCTTATATTGAACTGCACACCGGCCCCGGACGTGGCTATCCGGTGTTTCACGTTATCGACCGTGGCGAATGGATTGAGATTCATAAACGCAAGACCGACTGGTTCAAGGTCGTTGCCAGCGATGGCACCACTGGCTGGACCCATCAGGCCCAACTAGAACTGACTCTCAACCCGGAAGGCAACCAGACCCGCTTTGAACAGATCAGCCAGGATCAATTCAGCCAACGCAAAGCCGAGGTAGGCGTGCTCGGCGGTGATATGGATGGCGCTCAAACCATGACGCTGTATGGTGCCTATCGCTTTACCCAAAATCTCTCGTCCGAGCTTTCCTTTATGCAGGCGGTAGGCAACTACTCCAACAACCTGATCACCAATTTTAATCTGTTAAACCAGCCCTTTCCGAACTGGCGCATATCCCCCTATTTTGCCTTGGGTATGGGCAATATCAAGACCACACCACGGGCAACCCTGGTGCAGGCCAAGGATCGCAGTGACCTGCTGGCACATGTCGGTTTAGGTGGCTATGGCTATATATCCAGCCGCTTTGCCCTGCGGGCCGAATATAATCGCTACGTGGTTTTTTCCAGCGATGATGACAATGAGGACATAAAAGAATGGAAAGTCGGACTGGTCACCTTTTTCTAGGCTTAGTGCTTTTCATCATTGCCACCTTGGTGCTCGGCACAGCCAGGGCTGAATCAGACTCGCCTATACAAGTGATCAAACCCAGTCTCAAGCGTGAGCCAATCAAACCAGCCCGCATCGACACAGAAAATTTCGAACTCGGTGCCTACATTGGAATGCTTAGCATAGAAGAATTTGGCACAAGCACTGTCACCGGCGCACGGCTGGCCTATCACTTCAGTGAAGATTTTTTTGCCGAGGCCAGTTATGGCCAGGCTACAGCCAGTAAACCAAGCATCGAAAAAAACCTTTTCGGCTCAGGACAACTACTGACCGACGCAGAGCGTGAATTTAGTTATTACAATCTCTCCTTTGGTTTTAATATTCTGCCTGGCGAAGCATTTTTAGGCAGTGGCCGCGCCTTTCACACCGCGCTCTATCTGCTGGCCGGCACAGGCAGCACCGAGTTCGCCGGCGATGACCGCCACACCATCAACCTCGGCTTTGGTTATCGATTCATCTTTAATGACTGGCTTGCCGGCCATCTGGATGCACGTGACCACATCTTTGACATTGACCTGCTGGGCAGCAACAAGACCAGCCATAACCTTGAAGTCAGCACTGGTCTGACACTGTTTTTCTAATCCTGGAGCTAGACATGAAGATCTTTCGCGCCCTTGGCATCACACTATTATCACTCACCCTTGGCATGGCAGCACTACCCAGCCATGCAGAAGATAAAATCCCCGCCCCGGACTTCACCCTAAAAAGCCTGGATGGCAAAAATATCAAACTCAGTGAACAGCGCGGTGATGTGGTGATGATCAATTTCTGGGCCTCATGGTGCGGCCCCTGTCTGCAAGAAATGCCAGCGCTGGAACAAATTCATCAACGCTACAAGGATCTTGGCTTCACCCTGCTGGGTGTTAATGTCGAACAGGATCTTAAAGAGGCAAAAGCCTATCTAAATAAAGTCAACGTCACTTTCCCTATCCTGTTTGATGTAACCAACCAGGTCAGTAACGAATATGAAATTAGCGCCATGCCGACCACCTACCTGGTTGACCGTGACGGCAACCTGCGCAAGCTTTACATGGGCTACCAGCCCGATACCTCAGAAGAGATTTATCAACAAGAGATCAAAGCGTTGCTAAAAGAATAAGATGACTAAAAACATCACCACAATCTGTTTTTTACTTATGCTTGCGGGCTGCTCCATGCAGCCGTGGGTCAAGCCCTATGAACGTGCCAAACTAGCCGACCCCATCATGAGCCTTGATCGTGATCCGGTCTCATCAAGTTATATCAATCACGTCTATCAGGCCCGTGAAGGTGCACGTGGCGCAGAAGGCGGACAAGGTGGTGGCTGTGGTTGTAATTAAGAACAACAAAAAACGTCTCAGCAAAGTAATTATTGCTGCAGCAACATTGGGGATAACCTTTCCCCTCACCGCCGCCATTCTACCCGCGGACCGCCTTGACGCCCTGATACATTCCTATGACGGCGGCGGCATGGAGATCAACGGCCCCTCACTCTTAATTCGCAAGATGCTTGGCACCAGCACCTCAGTGTCAGCCAATTATTATGTCGACTCCATCAGCAGCGCATCAATTGATGTCATCACCTCCGCCAGCCCTTATAAAGAGAAACGCAAGGAACATTCGGTCGGCGTCGAATATCTGCACTACAAAAGCATCATGAGTTTCAACTACACCAACAGCGAAGAGAACGACTTTTCCGCCAAGACCTATAGCGTTGGCATATCACAGGATTTTTTTGGCGATCTCACTACCCTGTCAATGGGTTATGCACGTGGTAAAGATGATGTAATGCGCATAGAAAAAAGAACTGACGGAACTAAATCACTCGACCCAAATTTTGGTACTAAATATGCCGACCGTCACAACTTCCGCCTTGGCTTGTCACAGATTCTCAGCAAACACCTTATCGCTGGACTGAATTATGAATTGATTACAGACAAGGGCTTTCTCAACAATCCTTATCGCACAGTACGCTTTGCAGATGGTAGCGCAAATGAATTCGAGGAATATCCCAACACCCGATCCAGCAATGCTGTCACTGCACAACTGAAATATTATCTACCCTACCGCGCTGCGGTCAGTGGTGAATACCGCCTATTCAGTGATACCTGGGGCATTAACGCCAATAATATAAAGCTTGCTTACACTCACCCCATAGATAAAGAGTGGATTATTGACCTCCGCTACCGTCACTACGATCAAAGTCGTGCCAGCTTTTATAGCGATGTTTTTAATACTCCTGGCGCGCAAACCTTCATGGCTCGCGACAAAGAACTAAGCACCTACACCAATCAAACCCTGGGCTTCAGCCTCAGTTATGACCTGGCCCAGCAAGGCTGGAAGTTTATCGATAAAGGCAGCATCAACTTCGCCTTTGATCACATGATGTTTGATTACCAGGACTTCAGGGACGCCTCTGTCACAGGAGTCCCCATCGGCACAGAGCCACTCTACGGCTTTTCCAGTAACGTAATGCAGGTATATTTATCAGTATGGTATTAACCACCTCACCAACCATTCATATCGAATATAAATCAATCAGTTAGGGCGACAAACAGATATTTAACGCTAAACAAATCGCGCCAGCTGCCGATAGGCTATACGCCGTACAAATACCTGATGAGAAGAGCATGAATTCATTATCTATCAATGACCTTTCAATCTTGATCGTTGAACCGTCAATGACATCAACACGATTCATTGGCGATCAACTAAAAAACCTGAATGTCCGCAATATCGAATGCTGTAATAGTGGCGCGAAAGCGCTGGCGAGTATGCGTAGAAGCCCACCCGACCTGCTGGCAAGCTCAATGTATCTGCCAGACATGACCGCGACCGATTTAATTAAAACCATGCGTACTGACCCGGAGCTGGATGAAATCCCCTTTATGCTGGTATCCACCGAAACCTCCTTCGCCAAACTTAACCCTATTCGTCAGGCCGGCATCGTCGCCATTTTGCCCAAGCCCTTTTCCAGCGACGACTTACGCCGAGCGCTGATAGGCACCACAAGATTTATAGACACCGGCAGAGCTGAAATTGAAGGGTTGGATTTTGATGAATTGAAGATTCTGGTGGTTGATGACAGCCTGATGGCACGTAAACATATTGGCCGGGTATTGAAAAATCTGGATATAGAAAACATCACCGAAGCGGAAAATGGCCGCGAGGCGGTTGAGATACTGGAAAGAAACTTTTTCGATTTGGTCATCACCGATTACAACATGCCGGAAATGGATGGTGAAGAACTCACCCGTTATATCCGCGTAAATGGCATGCAACGCAGCATTCCCATTTTAATGGTCACCAGTGAAGAAAACGGCAGCCGCCTGGCAGCGGTGCAACAAGCCGGAGTTTCCGGCATCTGTGACAAACCCTTTGATACCGACACGGTAATGAATATGATTCAAGAGATTCGGGCAGAGTAATAAACATATAACAGACTGCCTACCCAACAAAAAAGCCGGGCAAAATAATGTTGCCCGGCTTTTTTACTGACAGCTATTTAAACTAACTCGCCATCGCCTGCTTCACCCGTTCGGCATAATCAGCATCGGCTTTGGCAAACTGCGCCAACATCCTCTCCTGAGCCGATGCCGAGGCATGCACCAAACCACCTGCGATCGTAGTGGTGAGTTTGTCCTTCTGCTCATCACTCATCAGACGATACAGAACTCCCGCCTGGCTGTAATGATCATACTCAGCCGTATCATGCGGCTTGATCCAGGCATCAGCCTCGACGGGCATCGGCGGTGCGCCCACTTGAGGTGCCGGCGCCGCCTCACCCTGATCAGCTCGATCATTGGGATAGAAGTTCACTCCGCTGCCCTGGTTGTTGCTGCCACCATGGGCTGGACACATGCCTGCCATGGCACCGTCACGTTGATAATGATTGACTGGACACTTAGGCGCATTGACCGGAATCTGGTTGGCATTAGCACCGACACGATAACGATGGGCATCTTGATAGGCCATCAGCCGCGCCTGCAACATCCGGTCAGGTGAGGCACCAATGCCGGGCACTAAGTTGCTGGGGGCAAAAGCGGCCTGCTCAGTCTCGGCAAAATAGTTATCGACATTGCGGTTCAACTCCAACTGACCAATCTCAATCATGGGAACCTCCGCATGCGGCCAGATCTTGGTCAGATCAAACGGGTTGATATGGTAATTTCGCGCCTCATCTTCAGTCATGATCTGCAGCTTCACCGTCCAGCTGGGGAAATCACCATTATCAATGGCATCGACCAGATCTTGCTGCGCACCATGAGGCGGTAAACCAGCGGCCTCTGCATCGGTGACATTCTTGATGCCCTGATTGGTTTTCAGATGCCACTTGACCCAAAAACGCTCGCCCTTATCGTTCCAGAAACTCAGGGTGTGCGAACCAAAACCATGCATGTGTCGATAGGAGGCTGGAATACCACGATCCGACATCAGGATAGTCATCTGATGCAGTGAGTTCGGATGATTGGCCCAGAACTCAAACATAGCTGCCGGATTGGGAGTGTTAGTACGAGGGTCCTTTTTCTGTGAATGGACGAAATCAGGAAAATTGATCGGATCATTTAAAAAGAACACCGGCGTATTGTTGCCAACCAGGTCAAAGTTGCCCTGCTCGGTGTAGAACTTTATCGCAAAACCACGCGGATCACGGGCATAGTCGCTGGAATCCTGACCACCACCAACAGTTGAAAAACGCACAAAAACATCGGTCTGCTGACCTTCAGTCTGCAGGAAGCTGGCAATACTATGTTCACTTAAACTTTTGCTCAGTGTAAAAGTGCCGTGAGCACCCGTGCCGCGGGCATGCACAACACGTTCTGGAATACGCTCGCGATTAAAGTGAGCCAACTTCTCAAACAGATAGTGATTATCAAAGGTCAACGGTCCGCGCTCACCTACACTGATGCTGTTGTTGTCCTCGGCAACCGGGGCACCGGCTGAAGTCGTCAAGGTGGTCTTTTTCATGCTGTTTCTCCTCTATGGGTTAGCCTAAATCCAGTCCTAAAAAACGGTCTGTACTATTGTTTCTTGAGATTTAGAATAGGTGAAACATTCATCCATGTGAAATTGATTATTAATTTATTACTAATCGATTTTTGCGATCAACCCTTGCTACAGCAAGGCATCGGTTTTAGCCGCCATAATAAAGTCATTAACATGCAGCCCCTTAATCTTATGGCTCCACCAAGACACCGTCACCCGGCCCCATTCCGTCAATATGGCGGGATGATGTCCTTCCTGCTCGGCGATTTCACCTACCTTGTTGCTAAAGGCCAAGGCCTCGACAAAATTGCTCAACAAATACAGCCGCTGCAATCGCTTGATGCCGTCGATTTCAATAATCTGCCAATCGGGCAATTGCGGCATAAACTCATCAATTTGCTCTTGGGTGACCAAAGGCGCACCGGCCTGACAGGCGGCACAGGTTTGTCTATTTAAATCAATCATCATTCACTCCGTTTTGACTTATCTATTAAGCTCTCGATCAAATCCATAGGCAAGGGAAAAACGATAGTATTAGAGCGTTCGCTAGCGATTTCCGTCAAGGTTTGCAAATAGCGTAATTGCAACGCCTGGGATTGATGCGACAAGGTCTTTGCCGCTTCGAGCAATTTCTCGGCAGCCTGCATTTCGCCCTCGGCATGGATAACCTTGGCCCGCCGGGTCCGTTCTGCTTCGGCCTGTTTAGCGATGGCGCGGATCATGCTTTCATCCAAGTCCACATGTTTGATCTCAACATTACTGACTTTAATGCCCCAGGTATCGGTTTGCTGATCAAGCACGGTCTGAATATCAGCATTAAGACGTTCGCGCTGGGCCAGCATCTCATCCAGTTCATGCTGTCCCAACACTGAACGCAACGTGGTCTGAGCCAGCTGACTGGTGGCATCGTAATAATTTTCCACCTGGATGATGGCCTTGTCCGGGGCGATGACACGAAAGTAAACCACTGCATTCACATGCACCGAGACATTGTCACGGGAGATGACATCCTGGGTCGGCACATCCATGACGATGGTACGCAGATCAACCCTGACCATCTGCTGTATCAGCGGGATAATGATGATAAAGCCCGGCCCTTTGACCTTCCAGAAGCGTCCCAACAGAAATATCACGCCACGTTCATATTCTCGCAGAATTCTAATGGCTGATATAAAAAACAACGCCACCAACACAATGGCTGTATAGACTCCATAAGCTGTCATGATTCGCCCTCCTCTGTTGAGGCCAATATTGATTCATCCATGGGTTCATTCAGGGGTTCAACCTCAAGCGTTAACCCCTTGATCGCTGTTACCTTGACCTGTTGGTCTTTGTGCAACGCTGTATGACTCTGTGCATTCCAAGTCTCACTGTGTATGGCAACCTTGCCCTGCCGATCAAAGGCCTCGATGACGGTGGCAACACCACCAAGTATTTCTTCCATGCCACTCACCACCGGTCGGCGTCGCGCCTTAAGCGCCATGCCGATAGCCAACACAAACACCAGCACACTGGTAATTGAAAAGGTAACGATGACTGCGATATCAATACCAAAACCGGGCGCCTCGGTGTCCATCAAAATAATCGAGCCAATGACAAAAGCAATCAGCCCACCGATGCCAAGCACACCGAAACTGGGCTGATAGGCCTCTGCCACCATCAGAAAGATACCCAGCAGTATCAACGCCATGCCGGCGTAATTAATGGGTAATAGTTGAAATGAATAAAGTGCCAGCAACAGACAAATAGCACCGATGGTGCCAGGAACAATTGAACCAGGATTGGAAAATTCGAATATCAAACCATAAATGCCGATCAACATCAGAATGTAGGCAATATTGGGATTGGTAATGACAGCAAGCAGACGGTTACGCCAATCTGGATCAAGTGGGATGATAGTTAGCCCGGCGGTATTGAGTATTCGTTTCCGGCCTTGCACTACCACTTCACGGCCATCGACCTGCTGTAGCAGGTCCGTCAAACTGGCGGCAACAACGTCGATCACATTCAATTTCAACGCCTCACTTGCCGGCAGGCTGGCGGCTTCACGCACAGCCTTTTCCGCCCAGGCCTGATTACGACCGCGCAGCTGCGCCAAACTCTGGATATAGGCGACAGCGTCATTGATCGATTTGCGTTTCATGGCATCAGTGCCAGCCTCACTTGGCGGTTGGTCCTGTTTCTCTTTGCCCTTGATATCCGGCGGCGAAATGCCACCGATCTGAACCGGCGTAGCCGCACCCAGATTAGTCCCTGGCGCCATAGCGGCGATGTGACTGGCATAGAGGATATAAGTACCCGCGCTAGCTGCACGCGCACCGCTGGGTGCGACATAGCTTGCTACCGGCACCGGAGAGTTGGTGATGTTTTTAATGATGGCGCGCATGGCGCTATCCAAGCCACCCGGTGTATCCATACGGATCACCACCAGCTCAGCGCCACGCAGGGCTGCGCTATCCAAGGCCCGTTCGACATAATCATCGCTGGCCGGACCGATAATATCTTCAATGCTCAATTGAATAATGCTGCGCTCAGCACTGTCAGCGACAACAGTATTCAATAGCAGCCCGGCAGCAACCAACATCATTAAAGAGACGAAGATATTTGCCAAATGATTCCGATTCTTCATATCTAAAAAACTCCCTGTGCTTATATCCTCTATACATATCTAAGCATAGTAGCTATCTGGCAAGATTGAATAATGGCTCGCTATGATATTCCCCCTTTTTCAATCACGTAGAGCCAACCTTGCCAGCACGCTGTCATGAGCCATAATCATTGTGTGGATACTATTATTTTTAAGTTGCTCCGCAGGCTTGGCAATGGACTCCTGTTCAGTCTGATGTGTGCCTGTAGCGTGGTCTACGCGACTGATGCGGATGACTATGCAGAACAGCGCGCCACCCTGATAGCGGAAATCACAGACGATGTTCGCAGCACAGCACACTATTTGGGCCGTCGAGAACTTAACCAACGTGTGTTGACGGCACTGGCCAAAGTGCCGCGCCATGAGTTTGTACCACGCGCAGAACGTTACCGCGCCTATCGTAATCGACCACTACCCATAGGTCATGGCCAGACCATCTCTCAACCCTACATCGTTGCCATAATGACTGACCTAATCAATCCCATGCCCGAGCATCGCGTGCTCGAGGTCGGTACAGGCTCTGGTTATCAGGCGGCGGTATTGGCCGAACTAGTCAATCAGGTCTACAGCATCGAGATCATTGAACCACTCGGGCGTGCGGCAGATAAACGACTGCAGGCACTCGGCTATGACAATGTCACGACACGTATCGGTGATGGCTATTACGGCTGGTCAGAACACGGCCCCTTCGATGCCATTATTGTCACCGCTGCGGCTAGCCATGTGCCACCGCCGCTGATTGCCCAACTCAAACCCGGTGGCCATATGATCATCCCGGTCGGTTCACGCTTTCTAACCCAGCAACTGGTATTGATCACAAAAAATGAAGACGGCACGCTGCTTACCCGCCAACTGTTACCGGTGAGGTTTGTACCACTCACTGGCAAGCACGACTGACGTTGTCTAGGTGTTAAGCGGCCAAGCAGGAATGAAACACGACGCCAGCACACAACTTCGACCGCCCTTCATTGCCATCGCCCTGCTCTCGGCCAGTGCCCTGGCCTATGAGGTGTTGCTGATGCGGCTATTTTCTATCGTCCAGTGGCACCACTTCGCCTACATGGTAATCAGCCTGGCGCTACTGGGTTATGGTGCCAGCGGCACATTTCTGTCACTGACACAGAAGTGGCTACTGCCCCGCTTCAACACCGCCTTTTGTGCCAACCTCGGACTGTTTGGTATCAGTGCTGCGGGCTGTTACCTGTTAGCACAGCAAGTCCCTTTTAATCCGGAAACGGTGTTGTGGGATCCAGATGAACCGGTGTCACTATTCATCATGTATCTACTGTTGGCAGTGCCTTTCTTTTTTGCCGCCAACGCTATCGGTCTCGCCTTCATCGGCTTTCGCGGACAAATTACACGCACCTATGCCGCCGATCTGCTGGGGGCAGGATGCGGTAGCCTGTTTGTCATCGGGTTATTGCAGGTAGCGTTGCCACTATCAGCATTGGCCATCATCGGTGCGCTCGGCCTATCGAGCCTGCTGGTCGCAGTCTGGCAGCTACAGCTAACTCGACGCGTCTTATGGAGTACTGCCGCAATTTGCACGGCGCTAATTCTAACGCTAGTAGTTCAACAGGCAGAACTTAAACTCTCACCCTATAAATCGCTTAGTCAAGCACTTCGCATCGATGGCACTGAAATTATCACCGAAACATCCAGTCCGCTCGGCTTATTAACAGTGGTTGAAAGCGCGAAGGTTCCTCTACGCCACGCACCCGGCCTCAGCCTCATGGCCCAGCATGAACCACCTGCGCAGGTAGCGGTATTCACCGACGGTGCAGGAATGACGGTGATCAACAACGGCAATGCGCCAGCATCGGCTTACAGCTATCTCGACCAGCTTACCTGGGCACTACCCTATTCTCTGTTCACACCACAGCGAGTGTTAGTGCTTGGTGCCGGTGGTGGCACAGAAGTCTTGCAGGCCCAACAAAATGACGTGCCTGAAATTCACGCCGTGGAACTCAACCCTCAATTGATCGAATTAATACGCGAGCGCTATGGCGACTTTAGTGCTCAACTATATGATCAACCCAGTGTGCATGTGCATAGCGCCGAGGCGCGCGGTTTTGTCGCCAGTAGCGATGACCTTTATGACCTAATACAACTACCGCTATTGGATAGTTTCGCCACCAGCTCCGCCGGCCTGTATGCACTCAATGAAAGCTATCTTTATACCATCGAGGCGCTAAGCACCTTTATTGAACATCTCAAACCCAATGGCTATCTTGCCATTAGCCGCTGGATCAATTTACCCCCCCGCGACACGCTCAAGCTTTTTGCTACAGCTGTATCGGCGCAGGAACAAATGGGGATTAATGATACGGGCAAACGTTTGATTCTGATCCGTGGCTGGCAGACCAGTACCTTGCTAATAAAAAATGGCGAAGTAACAGCAGACGAGGTCGAGGCTGTACGGCAGTTCGCCGCCAAACGCGCCTTTGATGTCTGCTGGTTCCCCGGAATTCATGCCGAGGAAACCAACCGCTACAACGTGCTCGACCAGGCCCAGTTTTATAATGCTGCACGTGCCCTGCTCGGACCACAACGCGCTGAGTTTATTGAACAGTACAAGTTCAACCTAACACCGGCCAGTGACACAACACCCTACTTCTTTCATTTTTTCAAATGGCGCACACTGGCAGAGATTCTCAACCTGCGCAGCCGAGGTGGTATGCCATTGCTTGAATGGGGTTATCTGGTGCTGGTGGCCACACTACTACAGGCCCTTATCGCCAGTGTAGTACTGATCCTGCTACCGCTCATTGTGTTACGGCGACGTTTTTTAAGGCCGTCGACAAGCAATCAACAATTAGTACAACAAGGCACTTTTCGAAAACGAAACATACTGCTGTACTTCACAGCAATTGGACTCGCCTTTCTATTCATTGAAATGGCATTCATTCAACGCTTC
Organism: uncultured Chromatiaceae bacterium; assembly: GCA_947259785.1. Lineage (GTDB taxonomy): Bacteria > Pseudomonadota > Gammaproteobacteria > Tenderiales > Tenderiaceae > Tenderia. The sequence goes on from CAMYNQ010000039.1 coordinate 11,599, forward strand.
ATACTGTTTCTTCACCATCCACTCTATGCCGCCGCTGTGGTACTTACCGGCTTTCTGATTTTTGCTGGCCTGGGCAGTGTCTATGCCAGGCGTCTGGCACAGGCCAATCAACATAACCGCGGTGTATGGTTTGCTGTACTGGGCATTGTTTTCATCAGCCTGCTCTATCTATTCTTGCTTGGCCCGCTGTTCGAACAACTCCTGAGCTGGCCCATTCTAGCCAAGATCGTGGTCACGCTTGCTTTGATCATGCCACTCGCCTTTAGCATGGGCCTGCCCTTTCCTCTGGCATTGGACCGCCTAGGTAATGACGCGCCTGAACTGATCCCCTGGGCCTGGGGCGTAAATGGTTGTGCCTCGGTGGTAAGCGCGGTTTTGGCGACACTACTTGCAATTCACTTTGGCTTTATCGTAGTGATTTTAACAGCCTTGCTGCTTTATCTTTTTGCGGCGATCAGCCTGCCGCAAGACAAAATTACGACGACTCAGCGGAGCTAAATTAGCGAGCTCTATATTAATAATATAATCCATCGTCATGCGAGAGGTTTTCACTGGCAGGGTGTGCACAAAAGCATAAGTTGGCCGCTTAGTGAAAACAAAGTTTGGCCAAAACTAATTGAAATAAAATGATGAAACCAGTCGATTATCCTAATACAGCCATTAAGGATCTAATTGTGATCGGCTCATATGTGCCCAAAGCAGCCCTTTTAGGTGCTATCGTTTCAAAGCCAGAGCTTGCCGGAAGCGGGCACTCAGACTTTCAAACAGGGGGTATGTGTTATTGCAATACCAGCCCCCCATTTTCTACAATACTGGTTAACGGATAAAACTGTGCTGTTTAAAATGAACGATGCATGCCGTCCAAGGAGTGTTGTTATCTGGCAGTCAATTGTAGGTCTGCGCGCTAAGTATTAAAGCCAAAGGAATCCAGAAATGTATTCCAGATTTTTCTGTCACCTGCTACTAATAATTTACCTTGTTTTTCAAGCGCTTTAGCACTGATATCACGAAACGCAAGATCGGCGTATGTACTCATGGACAGCTCGGCACAAGTAGTTGCAGATGCGTTTTTCCCGAAACGTATGTCAACGCCGTCAGGCGAGAAATCAATTTGGTAATATTCCTGTCGATGCTGCGCATATTCATTATTAAAACATAAGGTCATTAACCCTTTTTGCTTATTCCGATATCGGGTTTTGAGGTTAAGCAATGCGCGACCAGGGTCAACTTGTTCACCTGACTGTGGACCATCGTGCATATAATTGAAACCGAATTGACTCAATGCCAGCATCGCAGGCTCTAGCTCACGACCCAAGTCGGTTAGTTCGTAGACATGTGGCGAGCCAAGTGATGCGAACTGTGTTTTTTTAATTAGGCCATTGTCTTCCATTTCTTTGAGTCGGCTGGCAAGAAGATTCGTCGTCACCCCCGGCAGGCGTTCAAGCAGATCCGAATAACGCCACGGTCCCAACAACAAATCCCTCAATATCAAAATTGTCCAGCGCTCACCAATCACATCCATGGCTTTTGCCAAACCACAATACTGCTTATAACAACGTTTTTTACTCATTTTAAAAAAACCTTGACGTCTTTTGACTACTAATCTTTAATAGTAATTACTATTAATAAATAATAGCATAAAAAGGCGTGATTATGGAATTAGGCGATACCCCCTCAAATATTCTGTTAACCGGATTTACGGTTTTGCCCGTCTTGATCGCCTGCTGGTGGATTTGGATTTCAGGACGCGCGTATAGTGTAGATCATGTAAATAACTCATTAAGTAGTGTCACTAATTATTCTCCTGCAGCGCCTTTTAACTACAAAGCCGCTGCTTTGACTGCAGTTGTATTGGTACTCTGGCTAATTGCTGCGGCCTATGTCGGTCACCAGGATTGGGCCCACACCTTTGATTCCTTTCCACCACCAGGGGTACGCGTTTTCCTGGCTTTTATAGTGACCACTATCATTGTCGCGCTAACAAAAGCAGGTAGGGTTTTGGCTATTAACACGCCCTTGTGGTTGCTTATCGGTTTCCAGGTCTTTCGAATTCCGGTCGAGCTTCTTATACACCAAGCCTATTTAGAAAATATCACCATTGTTGAAATGACCTATTTCGGACGTAATTTCGACATTATTACCGGAATTTTGGCGTTGGCAATCGCCATATACGCTTTTAAGAAGGAGATTTCGAACACGATTATTTTAATGTGGAACATATTGGGTTTGGCTTTTTTGATTAATGTGGTTGCAATAGGTGTTTTTTCAATGCCGCATAATATTCAGTTGATAGAAACCGACATAGCCAATATATGGGTTACGTTTTTCCCATTCATATGGCTGCCTTTTGTTCTCGTTTGTTCGGCGCTATTTGGGCATTTGTTGGTATTTCGATATCTCTTTGCACAAAGAGTCAAGCAGGGCGTGCTCACTACTCAATACGAGAATAACGGACAATAAGGCTGCCCATGTGATTACCGCGATATACGCTTCCATTTGTGCATTTATTCTTGTCAGATTATCGATGAATGTGATTCAGTTACGACGCAGCGAGAAAATCAGTTTTGGTGATGGGGGGATTAAAGAGTTGCAGGCCGCCATTGCGGCACATTCCAATGCATCCCAATATATTCCAATTGCACTATTGTTATTATTTGGCTTGGAATATAACGGCGCCCCAAGTTGGCTTATTCACTTGCTTGGAATAATGCTTGTGGCTGGGCGAATCATTCATGCCAGAGGCATGACGACTGTTTTCTCGGGCAGAGCATTGGGCATGCAAATAACAATTTCGGCGATTATCATTCTGGCCAGCGCAAATATTTTACTTTTACCGGCCAGACAATTGTTTGCGTTCTAAATATCCTTTCGCTGCCCTATCTATTTGGCTGAATCTTTACCAGGCAGTTTTGAGATTCGTCCCAACGCCAGCCGAGTTCCGGGACTATTTGTAAAAACCTCAGGCCCAGCCTCCAAAAGTATTTTCCAGGGTTCACAGCTTTTTCTTAATAACGGCTAACAGGACAATTATGTGCGTGGCTGAAATAAGTAAATGACCGCTGTAGGGTGACCTCAGGTTTTGATAGATAAGTTGGCGAACATCCGCTTATGGCCGAACTGAGAAGTTGGAAATCAACGGCCATGGCGACGACCGTAAAACGCAAAAGACCCGCGATCGCGGGTCTTTTTATATCCTCTTTCGAAGTCAGAGGATGGTAATCACAACGATAAAATTTGTTGTTACTCTGCTTCTGTCACGTCAGCCGCCTTCTTGGCACGAGGCTTACGTTGAACCTTTTTCTTGCCCTTGGCCTTGACTTTGAGGTCATAGGCCTTTTCCCATTTCTTTGTAAATGCTGCCACTGCCTTGGCCTTAGCATCCACCTTGTTCTTAATCACAGCAATGTCGGCCAGTGCAGCTTTGACGTCAGCTGAGGCTTCGGTCGCAGCAGCTTTAGCTGACTTGATGGCGACCTTGGCGTTTGCTTGTGCAGTTTTAGCCTTTATAACGGCATTTTTTGCGGCGGCAGTTTTCTTTGTTTTGGCATTGGCCGTTGCCTTCTTGACACGCTCAACGGCAGCGTCCTTCTTTGCCGTTGCTTTGGCTAACGCAGCGTTGGCACGGTCTTCTGCTTTGGTCGCTTTAGTCGCCACAGCAATTGCAGCCTTATGTGCTGCATTGATCGGTGCTTCAGCCAATAGTTTTGCAGGTGATACAACTACCTTACGAGCTTTGGCGCGAGCCTTCTTTTTTATTGCTTTCTTAACCATTAATTCATTTTCCATTTTTATTTGAGGAGTTAGTAATACATTTCCGTGCGCATTCTATAGGTAATTTCGGAAAATTACAGGCTCAATCTTTACCCAAAAAGTATTGTTGGCAGAGTATGATTATTTCTTATGAGTGAGTTGATAAAAAACGGGGAAAAAGACAAGGAGTTATAAGGCGATGTAGGAGTGTATACATAACGGGAAATGGATGCGTTGCGGGATGTGGTTCGGCACCTTGATTCTGGTATTTCTGCCTGAACTAGTGCTTGCAGATCGCGTCATTCCCAGCAGTAGAATCTCCACTACACTCAATGTCCGTGAATATCCCCGTGTTGACAGTCCGGTCGTAGGAGTTCTTGGACGAAATGTGTCCGCTGAATTTGTTCGTAGTGTTCCGTACTGGTATGAAGTACGGCTGGATAATGGCCAGTCCGGTTTTGTCAGTAAGGCCTGGAGTCAGCGTATTGCTAATGCCGCCCAAACGGGCGAGATCATTCGCATGGGGACATGGAATATCAAAAAGCTTGGGCATGGAGACAGTAAGGATTATCCTTTGGTCGCCCAGATTATCGAATCGCACTTCGATATATTGGCTGTGGTTGAGGTCATGCAAAAGGGCCAACAGCACCCAGGTTATGAAGCCTTAATGTCTGCACTGGGTAATGGCTGGTCAGGATTGATCACTGTCAGTCCACGCCCCAATACAAGGGCGGGGCATGCCGAATTTTATGCCGTGGCGTACCGCAATGCCTTGGTACGACCTTGTACAGGCTGGACGCAATTGGTCTATCACCTTGACAACGACGGTAGTGGAAACTCGACTGATCCCGATATATTCTCACGTGAACCTGCCTTTGACTGTTTTGAAGCTCCCTTGAACATGACTACGCCCGGTGTAGATTTCATGCTGGCGACGTATCATGCGATATCGCAGAGCAGTGGGGGTGTTACCGGCGTCAAAAACGAGGTTGGTGCCCTGAGTGAGATATTTACTGCAATGGCCGCAAGCCAACCTGGAGAGCAGGATCTGTTTGTGATGGGTGATTTCAATCTGACACCTTCACAACTTGCGACACAGTTTTCATCAGGTGATCGAACACAAGGTAGTGGATCGACATTAAACAGACAGGGATCGATTACCGGCAACCTGTTTGATCATCTCCTTGTGCATGACGAAGGTGCTTCGGCTGAACTAATCGGTAATGCCGAGGTATTGGATGTGCGTGGTGAAGCCGCGAATGATGCGACGTTTTTCAGTACCGTGAGTGATCATCTACCGATACGTGTTCGGCTACGTGCCTTTGGCCCGGATGATGATTAACAGGTATTTGAGATTGAGCCAGTAGAACATTGCAGCTGCGCTATTGGGACAATATCTTCTGTAGTTTTAATAAATAGGGATCGAGGTTTTTTTTGTTTTGCCATGTATGCACCATTGGCGTGAGTGCCAATTCGTTGTTGATGATCCCGACCATGACATTGGACTGACCTTGTAACGCCTGCTCTACCGCGAATGCGCCAAGCTTGCTGGCGAGAATGCGATCAAGCGCCGCCGGCGATCCGCCACGTTGGATGTGGCCAAGTATGCAAGGCCGGCATTCAACGCCTGAATGTTCCTCAAGTGCTTGAGCCAATGCACTGGCACCTCCGGGGTAGGCGCCTTCGGCAACGATCAAAATGAAACTGACTTTGCCTTTTTGTTTGGCCTGGTTGATGTGCTGAATCAGAACCTTTATATCGACCGCTCTTTCGGGTACGAGGATTTCTTCGGCGCCACCGGAAATTCCAACGCCCTCAGCGATAAAGCCAGCCATACGCCCCATCACCTCGACCAGGAACACACGGTCGATGGCATCAGCCGTATCACGAATCTTGTCGATTGCATCAAGGGCTGTATCCAACGCGGTGAAGTACCCGATTGTGTAGTCGGTGCCCCACAGATCGTTATCTATCGTGCCCGGTAAGCCAATGATCTGTCCCGGCCAATGTTCCGTAAGCTTGGTTGCCCCCTTGAGCGAACCGTCACCGCCGATCACCAGCAAGGCATCGATGTCCAGGGCGCTCAGATTGGCAGCAGCTTGCTCTCGGCCTTCGGGGGTTTTGAATGCCTGGCAGCGTGCGCTGCGGATGATAGTGCCACCGCGTTGAATGATGTTGGATACAGACCGGCTGTTTAATTCGATGTATGCGTTATCAATAAGCCCCTTGTAGGCCTGCTGAAAGCCGAAGACCTCTATATTCTGATGGATGGCAGTACGGACAATGGCGCGTAAAGCTGCATTCATGCCTGGCGAATCACCGCCACTTGTGATGACAGCTAGTCTCTTGATCATCTTCATTTCCTGTGATTTGAAATGTTGTTATTCATGTATGGTTTCTACGTGCAATAGAAACATAAGCGTTCGCAAAATGCGATCATCATATACCTCTTTTTCGATGCCGCTGGCTTGAGTAAGGGGCATAACTTACCAACACTGTTTGTCTCAATGAATCCAAAAGGAGTTGTTTTATATTCATTACAATTAGCGTCCACATGCTGCCGCCGTAAACTGAGTCGGTGGTATGTTCTTTTAATTTAAGGCAAATGTCTGTAGAGCTTTAGGAGTTCGTGCACCATAATGCTCGCTATAAGCGATTAACTCACGGCTCGTTTATGATGGGCACAAGTGTGCCCGTTGTTGCCTTTGATGCCTAGTGGGTTGAGTTTCCGCTATGGAGCAGATGGCAGAAATGTCGCGAAAGCAGTCGTTAAACTACACCTAAACAGCTTCCCGGTTGCAAAACCATTGACTTTATATAGAATGGTCCACGCCCAAAGAAATTGAGTAAAAGGTTCTTGAAACAAAAGCGTTCCCGCATCGTTGCCCACCTCTTTTTTGCGCTGTTATTAGTGGTTGCGCAGGGGCAGTTATTGGTCCACCAAACTGACCTGGAAGCGCATTTAGATCACACTACTTGTGAAGACCCTATCCACTTCAGCAGCGTGGGCAGTGGCGTTTTAGCTGGAGCTGGATTTTCAATTCCGCCTTCTGATTCAAATAAATACTCCATTCCTAACTATTCCAATCCTGCTATCGCGTTCTATTACGCGTTGCCGCAGCCCCGTGCACCGCCTGTTTCCTCATTAAGCTAACAACTAAAATCAATCAATAGCATTTGCATCGCACGTAAAACTGACTTATGCGTGCGCCTAATATTTAATGAGGAAGTCATGAAGAAAGTATCTCAATTGGGTACTGCCGTAGCGGCAGCATGTTTTGTATCGTCTGTTGCTGCACAACCGGCAGACAATAAAATGAATCCAGCGATCAGCATGGTATTGCAGGGACAATACGCCGACTATAAACAAGACCCTGAAGCCTACGAATTACCCGGTTTTATGCTCGGTGGTGAGGCCGGGTTGGCAGAGGCCGGTTTTGGTCTCGGTCATGGCGAACTGGTAATAAGTTCCAATATCGATGACATGTATTTCGGCAAACTGACTCTGGCCATTGCCGAACATGAAGGAACAACTGAAACCGAACTAGAAGAGGCCTATATTGAAACGCTAGGCTTGGGTTTTGGTTTAACGGTTAAAGCCGGGCGTTTTTTCTCCAATGTGGGTTATCTCAATGGTCAGCACAACCATGCTTGGGACTTTATTGATGCGCCGCTGGTGTATCGCGGTTTGTTCGGTAACCAGCTGATCGATGATGGTATTCAGGTGCGTTGGTTAGCCCCAACTGATCTGTTTCTACAACTCGGCGCAGAGATGGGACGGGGTGAGCGTTTTCCTGCCGGAGGCGCAAGCGATGAAGGAAAAGGCTCGCAAGCATTTTTTGTCGAGTTAGGCGGCGATATAGGTGCAAGCCAGAGCTGGCAGTTGGGGCTGTCGCACTGGTCGGCAGAAATTGCTGATCGAGAAAGCGGTGGCCACGACCATGGTGGCGGTGCTGCGGAGATTCCTGCTTACTCAGGTGACAGTGATGTAACGGGATTGGACGTTGTATGGAAGTGGGCGCCAGATGGTAACTTTGCCGATCGCAATTTGAAACTGCAGTTTGAATATTTCAAACGTGAAGAAGACGGCGAAGTGGAGCTAGAAAACAGCGACCCTCTGGAGACAACTACCTACCAAGGCGAACAGACCGGCTGGTATGCGCAGGCCGTGTATCAATTCATGCCACAATGGCGTGTGGGTGTGCGTTACGATCAACTTGAAGCGGATAACACAGGCTCGGATACTGACGTATTGGGTGAAGCCGGTTTGGACAATGAAGGCCATGACCCTGAGCGCACCAGCATTATGATTGATTACGCCCATAGTGAGTTTAGCCTGGTTCGTTTGCAGTTTAATCAAGACAAATCATATGAGAATGCAGATGATCAAATCTTTCTGCAATATGTAATGAGTCTTGGCGCACATGGTGCTCACCAGTTCTAGGAGACCAGCATGAGAAACCTTAAAGGTTTAATCGCTGTATCCCTTCTCTTTGTAGCGCTGCCTTCAAAGGCAGCGCTCAATATATTTGCTTGTGAGCCGGAATGGGCTTCGCTCAGTGAAGAGATTGGTGGAGATAAAGTGAAGGTTTATAGCGCGACAACGGCAAAGCAAGATGTGCATCGTATACAGGCTCGGCCTAGTTTGATAGCCAAGATGCGTCGCGCAGACTTAGTGGTATGCACCGGCGCTGAATTGGAAGCGGGTTGGTTACCACTGTTATTACAACGTGCTTCCAATCGAAAGGTTCAGCCGAGCCAGCCAGGCTACTTCATGGCGGCTGAACAAGTTGAACGGCTTGATATCCCCGAAGTGTTGGATCGCTCAATGGGCGATGTTCATGCCGGTGGTAATCCGCACATCCATCTTGATCCACATCGGATGCAAAAAATTGCTCAATTGTTGGCGGAGCGCTTGATTGAAATCGATACAGATAACGGCGAGTTTTATAAAACGCGTTTAAATAACTTTGAGCAACGCTGGCAGGCCGCCATTGAGCGATGGCAAACAGAGGCTACGCCACTAAAAGGATTAGCGGTTGTTACGCATCATAAAGATTGGCGCTATTTGCTTGGCTGGCTGGGCTTGGAAGAGGTTGCAACATTGGAACCTAAACCAGGGCTACCACCGAGCGCTTCTCATTTGGCAAGACTGAAAACAAAGATGGCCACCCAAAAGGCGGCAATGATTCTACGCACAGCCTATCAAGAAGCACGACCGTCTGAATGGTTATCAAACAAAACTGGAATTCCTGCGGTGCAGTTGCCTTACACCGTTGGAGGAAGTAAAACAGCTAAAGACTTGTTTGGCCTGTTTGACGAAACCTTAGAACTCATGCTTAAAGCAACTCAAAAATGAATTGGGACGGACTCGACATCTCAATTCTAGGCCCGGCCTTCGTGGCCGGGCTATTAGTGCTCGCCACCCATGTACCCCTTGGTAGGGAGGTGTTGCGTCGCGGCATTATCTTTCTCGATCTGGCCGTCGCACAGATTGCAGGTTTGGGCGTCATCATCGCCTATAGCTTTGGGTGGGAAGCAGGCGGCTGGCAAATTCAAGTCATCGCAATGAGTGCCGCGTTAGCCGGTGCAGCATTTCTTTATTGGTGTGAGAAGCGTTGGGCGGAAGTACAAGAAGCCATTATCGGTTGCGTCTTCGTGCTGGCAGCCTGCGCAGGTATTTTAGCACTGAGCACAAACCCTCATGGTGGCGAAGAGCTGAAAGAACTACTGGCCGGACAAATACTGTGGGTGAGTTACGGTCAGTTGATTCCGCTTGCCGTGGTGACCGTGTTGGTTTTGGCAGCGTGGTTTGGGTTAGGCAACAAACGTCACCCTCTAATGTTTTATGGCCTGTTTGCCGTCGCTGTCACCAGTTCGGTGCAAGTAGTGGGTGTTTATCTTGTCTTCGCCAGCCTGATTATTCCTGCACTCGCAGTACGCCACTTAGCATCCAACGGAATGTTATACGGGTTTATTACCGGTGCGCTGGGATATGCGATTGGCTTGTCTCTTTCTGCCCTCATGGATTGGCCATCGGGTGCAACCATTGTTTGGTTATTGGCCATGACAGGGATTATCACAGCGAGCTTGATTACGAGGCGGATAAAAGCGACTGGGTAGGCTAGGACCGCTTTGTCTATAGTGCTGCCGTTCATGCCACTTAACCAAATAGACCGCTTTTGGCCGAACTGCCGCCTATTGGGATACAGCATCGTTATGCGTCTTAGCAAGCGGCTTCGTCGACAGACAAAAGACTGGACTCAAGATTAGCCTGCTATTCACTCATAATTCCTGGCTGGCTCTTAAGCTTGCCGTAGTGATCGAGTAATATTGGTTGTCGTTTTGTATTAGATCCAAAATTTTATCACCACTTTCCAGCGTCTTAAAAAGACGTTCAAATTTATTTGATGCGCTTATATTAAGCTAACCTGTTGGTTTTGTTGGTGGATGGGATTAATAAAAAATCCAGCCCTGTAGGTTTTGACTGGCATTTTGTGTGAATACCCCCAATCGATGTGCTTAGGCTAAGAAAGCGGACAAACTATACTTTCGTGCACAAGAGCTCTCAAGCACCAGAATCAGCTGCCTGCAACTCCTTTTGCAATCAATATTGGCAATACTGCAAACAGCAGAACGATGCCCCATTTGAAATGGTGGCCGATATTGCGTAATAGCAATTTAGCTTCTTCACCCATATTACCGGACTCTCATTTCTTCATTCAGCCGATGTAACTATAGTATGATTTATCCGTTTTGATCACATATATTCTATCTCTTGTCATGACTGCGTTAATATTCGCGTTCTGCATTAACAACGGATAAGCACATCATGTCGAATACCCAGGCACAGCGCCGCCAACCCAGCCTGATAGCCATTATTCTGCCGGGTATTCTTATTGCCGCCACAGGGGTGGGGGCAGGTGATCTGGCCACTGCCAGTTTTGCTGGCAGCCAATTAGGGCTCGCCATTTTATGGGCCGTGGTAGTTGGCAGTATTTTTAAACTGATACTCACTGAAGGTCTGGCGCGCTGGCAATTGGCAACAGGGCAAACCTTGCTGGAGGGTTTGGCTCAACGCTTGGGCCCTGTTTTCGCCTGGTTGTTTCTGCCTTATTTATTGCTGTGGTCTTTTTTTGTCGGTTCTGCACTAATGAGTGCCTGCGGCGTCACCTTGCACGCCATCTTTCCTGTCTTTGACGATGCCGGTCAGGCCAAGGTGATATTCGGCATAGGCTGTAGTTTGGCAGGTTTGGTGATGGTGTTGCTTGGTGGTTTCAAGCTGTTTGAAAAAGTCATGGCGGTGTGCATCGCTGTTATGTTTGCTGTGGTATTAGTCACTGCCGGCGCATTGTGGCCAGGTACATCAGAAGTCTTACAAGGGCTCACCATGCCCAGCATTCCCGATGCTGACGACAAGGGCGTTAACTGGACCGTTGCACTGATCGGCGGCGTCGGTGGGACGCTCACTATTCTTTGTTATGGCTATTGGATACGTGAAAAAGGCCGTGACTCGGCCTTACACATCGCCACCTGCCGCATTGACCTGGCCACGGCATACGCACTGACAGCATTGTTTGGAATTGCCATGGTGATCATAGGCAGTCATCTTGAAATCCAGGGCAAGGGCGCTGGTCTGCTGGTGAACCTGGCTGACACACTGGAACAACCCTTGGGGACAAACGGCCGCTGGTTGTTTCTCATCGGCGCTTTTGGTGCGGTGTTCAGTAGCCTGCTAGGCGTATGGCAAGCGGTGCCGTATTTGTTTGCCGACATTTATCGTTTGTTCATCAGCAAACAACATGACAGCCCGGTGGATACCCAAGGTTGGCCTTATCGCGGTTTTTTATTGACGCTGGCATTCATCCCTATGCTGGGTTTGATGATAAGTTTTAAACAAGTGCAGCAGTTCTATGCCATCGTTGGTGCCGCATTTTTACCGCTACTGGCTCTTGCCTTGCTGCTAATGAATAATCGCGTCAGGGATCTTGGCAAACATGCTAACCGCTGGCCTAGCCAGGCCCTGCTAGTGGCGACAATTGTGTTTTTTGCTGTGATGGCGTGGATGAAGTGGAATAGTTAATCAGGTTTATAAACGCAACTCACCTAGCCACTGCCTATTTTAAAATCTGACCGGCTAGGCCTTCATCTGGCAGCTCAAAAGGCTCTTTCTCCGTCGCCGACATACTTAATCCTTCTTACTCCAGGCTTTCAGGCGGCGACTGAGGTTTAATCTCAGGGGCTGGTTTTTGCCCTTCTCCACCGTTTAGGGAACTTATAAATCCTATTGCCATCGAAACCTCCCCAGCACTTGCTCAGACAAAGACTATACTTACTACAGAGGAGATCCCTAACGACACAACAAGACCGCGACATATCAAGCTGATTTAAGCATGTATTCGCTAAGTATAGAAAACGGGAGGAAAACAACCATGCAACTGCCATTACAAATTACATTTCGTCACATAGACGCATCCGAAGCTGTGGAAGCCAATATCCGTGATCATGCCGCTGAGCTGGATCAATTCTTTGATCAGATCATGAGTTGTCGTGTTGTGGTTGATGCAGGCCACAAACATCATCACCAAGGTAAACTCTATCAAATCCATATCGATGTTACCGTACCTGGTAAAGAACTGGTGGCCGGCCGCGAGCCAGGACAACATCACGCCCATGAGGACATCTATGTTGCCATTCGTGATGCCTTTGATGCGATGCGCCGCCAACTGGAAGATCATGCCCGCAAACAACGGGGCCATGTCAAAAGCCACGAGCTACCCCCCCATGGCAAAGTAAGCGAATTAGTAGCGGATGAAAATTATG
>CAMYNQ010000040.1 GCA_947259785.1 uncultured Chromatiaceae bacterium
ATTAAGAACAGCATGCGCCGATACGGCTCGTTGGCGAAACGGGCGGTGTCGCCGTCGAGTGCCGCTTCGGCCAAGACATCATAGTTGCTTAGGGCTTCGGAAAAGGCTTCCGTTGGCCTGCATAGTGAGCTGGATAGGGTTAATACCCGAGTCAGTTTGCCAATTCGGTTCAGGTATTCCAGCAGCACGGAGCGGCCTTGCAGACGCAGGGCGAGCATAGTGATGTCCGGCGTGACGTTGGGATTGCCATCGCGGTCGCCGCCTATCCATGAACCAAAGCGCAGAAAGCTGGGTACCGTTACAGCTGGGCTGCCACTATAGGCCTTGGCAACGGCCTTTTCTAAATTGCGATAGGTCTGTGGAACGGCGTCGAACAGGCAGTCCTGGAAGTAACCAATGCCGGTGCGGATTTCATCTTCAACCCGTGGCCGGCGGACGCGTACTTCGTCAGTTTTCCATAGAATCTGGATCTCAGCTTCGAGCTGGCTGATGAGCTCGGCGCGCTCCATCTTGCTAAGACGGGTGTCGTCAAGTTGTTCGCTGCTGACGAAGATGCGGCGCAGTGCTTCTTTCAACATGCGGCGCTTGGCCTCGGTTGGATGTGCGGTAATGACCGGGTAGTAGGCGGTGCGGTCGAGGATCGTTTGTAGTTCTTCGCTACTGATATTCTGTTGTTTGAATTCAGTCAAGGTGTCGTTGAATGAGCCAGGCCAGGCTGGGCCATCACTAAAGCGACACAGGCGACGACGCTGCTGGTGTTGAAAGGCCTCTTCGGCAATGTTAACCAGGCTGAAATAGATGCTGAAGGCGCGCACCACCTGAGTCAGTGTTTGCGGGTCAAGTCGATTGATCAGCAGGTTGAGTTGCTGGCGTTTTTTGAGGTCGTCAATCGAACGCAGGCTGATGTAGCCCTTGCGCAGGGTTTCAACGGCGGCAAAGACTTGGTCGCCGGCTTGCGCGCGGAGAATGTTGCCCAAAAGATTGCCGAACAGCTTGACCCGTGAACGAAGCTTTTTATCCATAATATTCTTTCAAAAACAATTTGTTATTGCAGAAATTGGTGGTCGTGCCGGATGCCCGGCACGCCAAAGGGGGGCCATTATACACCGCCGCAGGTAATTTATCTGTCCGGCGCTTGTGGTGGTGTATTAATGGTCAGCTGTGTTTGCCACGCAGCTGCTGGGCCGTTTGATATAGTTCGAGGTAATGTTTGGCGCTCTGTTTCCAGCTGAAATCCTGTTTCATGCCGGTGGTGATGATTTTCTTCCATAGCTTGGGTTGTTGGCGATAGGTTGAAATTGCTCGCTGGCAGGCTGGCAGCAGTTCATGGGCACTGGCGTGTTCAAAATGAAAGCCACTGGCTTGGCCTAGTTTGATGTTTTCTTCGTTGGCATCGATGACGGTGTCGGCCAGGCCACCGGTGTGGCGGACGATGGGGACAGTGCCATAACAGAGGCTGTAGATCTGGTTCAGGCCGCAGGGTTCAAAGCGGGATGGCATTAAAAACATGTCGGCACCGGCTTCGATCTGATGGGCCATGGCCTCACTGAAGCCGATATGGACGGCGATCTGTTGCGGGTATTTGGCAGCCGCCGCTTCAAGTTTGGCCTGAAAGGTTTTAGCGCCCGTGCCCAGTACTACCAGCTGAACATCCAGCTCCATGAGCTGCGGAATGATATCTAATACCAAGTCGATACCTTTTTGTTCAACCAATCTGCCCACCAGCCCCAGTAATGGTGTATCTGCCTGTTGTGACAGGCCGAACTGTTTTTGCAGCTCGTCTTTATTTTTTGCTTTGCCATCCAGTTTGTGGCTATCGAAATGGTGTTTTAGATACAGGTCGTTGGCCGGGTTCCATTGTTTGTAGTCGACACCGTTGAGTATGCCGACCAAACGGTCAGCCCGATGGTTGAGCAGACCGTCGAGGCCGTAGCCAAAATGGGGGGTGCGAATTTCTTCGGCATAGGTCGGGCTGACGGTGTTGATCATGTCGGCGAATACCAAACCGCCCTTTATAAAGGAAAGGCCATGGTGAAATTCCAGTCCCTGCATGCCCCAGAGAAAATGAGGTAGATGCAGGCTTTGGAACTTGCTTGAGTCAAAATGGCCGTGGTAGGCCAGATTATGAATGGTGAAGATCGTTGCTGGTCGATTGGGGTGTTGTGACAGCAGAGCGGGTACCAGACCGCTCTGCCAGTCATTGCAATGGACAATATCTGGCTGCCAGTCCAGCCCTGCCTTGTTGAGGGCGACAGCGCTGACGACGCGGGCAAAGGTGGCGAAGCGTTCTGCATTATCGCCCCAGTCATGGCCGTCGGGGGCTGCATAGGGGCCGCCGGGACGGTCGAAATGGACGGGCGAATCGACCAGTAATAGTTTGACCGTGGTTCCGGGTAGACGACCTTCGAGTAGACGCACTGTTTCTGGCACACCTTCCATATGAAAACTGGCAAAGCCTAATTTTTCAGCCTTGCGCATGGCGTCACGATAGGCCGGCATGATGATACGAATATCGTTGCGTTGTGCCTTGAGCGCAACGGGCAGGCTGCCCGCGACATCGCCCAGACCACCAGTTTTGATTAGTGGGTAGGCTTCGCTGGTGACGAAAAGGATCTTGTTGTTTGCCATGAGGTTCTGTTTGAGTAAGTGTGTTTATGTGCCGCTGACCAGGCATTAGAATAGCATGCGCTTTGAGCTTGTGAGTGCTTTGTAAACAGTGAAAAGGGATTCGGGTATGATGTGGTTTTTCTGTTTTTGGACGTGATTACGTTGCTTATTTCACTTTGTAAAAGCTGGTTTCAGGTGTGGGGCTGATGCAAGGCAGTCCTCAAGCCGGCAGTGACTTCGCTGCCAATTTGAATATTAGGCGCCTTGTCTATGTGCGCTTGCTAGCGATCGTCGGTGAAATAGTGATGGTTAGTGTCGCGGTGCTTGGTTTGGCAATGCATCTGCCAGTGTTGATGCTGTCAGTGGGTATCGCTGCGCATGTGCTTATCAATCTGTTTGCCTGGTGGCGAGTGCGATCTGGTTGTGTGATTGGTACCAAAGAGGTTTTATTACAGCTCTGTCTTGATGTGCTGGTGTTAACTGGTTTGCTTTACCTGTCAGGTGGGGCGTCCAACCCCTTCGTTTATTTATTGCTATTGCCGTTGGTGGTAGCCGCCACCATTCTGCCTAAACAGCATGTATGGAGCATGGCGGTGTTTGTGATGGTCGCCTATGGGATGTTGATGTTTGATTATCAGGCGATGTCTCAAATGGACGGGCATGGCGGTTCGCATGGTGGTGAAGACTTTAACCGGCATGTGACTGGTATGTGGTTCGGTTTTTTGTTGGCGGTGGCGATGATCGTCTTTTTTGTGCTGCGCATGGCTGAGTCGTTACGTGAACGCGATCAGGTGCTGGCGCAGGCGCGTGAGTCTGCGCTACGCGATGAACAGCTAGTGGCCCTGGGGACGCTGGCAGCAGGTGCGGCGCATGAATTGGGTACTCCGCTCTCGACTATGGCAGTGTTGACCCAAGAGTTGGAGCAGGAGTACTGCCAGGATCAGGACTTGCAGCAGCGACTGGGAATTTTGCGTCAGCAGGTGGGGCGGTGTAAGGATACCTTGTCGATGATTTCGGCCTCTTCCGGGCAGTTGCGGGCTGAAGGCGGTGGCCGTATCGCCCTTGATTTGTTTTTGCAGACGGTGGTGGATGATTGGTGTTTGATGCGGCCTGGTGCTCAGCTTGATTTTGATGCGACAGGTGAGCAGCCTGCGCCGATTATTATTTCTGAAAAAGGTCTGTCTCAGGCCTTGATTACCTTTCTTGATAACGCCGCTGATTCTTCGCCTGGTGCAGTGGAAATGCATTGTCAGTGGCAGGCCAAACAATTGCAGATAGAGATTGTCGATCGCGGTGCCGGAATGCCGGATGAGTACCTACAGCAAGTAGGTAAGGTGCCGTTTACCACTAAGGCTGAAGGGCACGGGCTTGGCTTGCTGTTGGCGCATGCCATCATTCAACGTCTCGATGGCGGCGTCGAGGTGAATGCCCGTCCTGGCGGCGGCACTTGCGTTAAGTTGGCGCTGGATTTGAATAGGTTGTTGTTGAATGACTGATGAGGTTGTGGCACGGCTGTTGTTGGCGGATGACGACGAGGTGTTTGCCTTGGTGTTGGCGCGGGCATTGTCAAAGCGTGGTTTTGAAGTCGAGGTGGTGCATAACGTCGAGGCAGGTGTGGCGCTGTGCAAAGACTGGTGGCCGGATTATGCGGTGATTGATCTGAATATGCCCGGCGCCTCGGGTCTGGTCTTGGTTGAACATATCTGTAGTCAGGATGATGATGTTCGGGTCGTGGTGTTGACCGGTTATGCCAGCATCGCCACTGCAGTGGAGGCGATTAAATTGGGGGCGATTCATTATCTGGCTAAGCCCGCTGATGCCGATGAAATTGTTGCCGGCTTGCATAAGACCGAAGGTGACGCCGAGGTGCCGGTGGGTGAGTCACCGATGTCAGTGAAACGGCTGGAATGGGAGCATATTCAGAAGGTGTTGACTGAGGTGGACGGCAATGTTTCCGAGGCGGCGCGACGCCTGAATATGCATCGCCGCACATTACAGCGTAAGCTACAAAAAAGGCCGGTACAAAAATAGCGTTCTGATATTCATCAAGTTTTGTTTTCAATGGACGACAAACAGCTGGAGTATGGGGTGGTCTATATATAACTAACTATCCGGCCGGGGTCTGACCGGCTGGATTTGTTGTCGCTTTAAATACAAGGAAGGAGATTCATCATGCGTATGGCACTGATAGGTTTGGGAAAAATGGGCGGCAACATGGCGCGGCGTTTGTGTCGTGGCGATATCGAAGTGGTTGGTTATAACCGCTCGCCGGAAATTGTAAATACGCTGGCCAACGAAGAGGGTTTGATCCCGGCTGGCTCTTTGCGTGAGGCGGTGGAAAAACTGACCGCGCCGCGAGTGGTGTGGTTGATGCTGCCTTGTGGTGCGCCGACTGAAGACGCGATTGAAGACCTGCTTGAGATCCTGGAGCAGGGTGATGTGGTGGTCGATGGCGGTAACTCTAATTATCATGACAGCCAGCGCCGTGGCACGTTGTTGGCGCAGCAGGGCATTGGTTATGTTGATTCCGGTACCTCAGGGGGTATCTGGGGGCTTGATAATGGTTACTGCCTGATGGTGGGTGGTGAGAAATCAGCAGTGGCTGAAGTTGAGCCGGCCTTGAAAGTATTGGCGCCTGGCAATGGTAATGGTCCTGAAAACGGCTGGGCGCATGTGGGGCCTGTTGGTGCTGGTCATTTCACTAAGATGGTCCACAACGGTATTGAATACGGCATGATGCAGGCCATGGCTGAGGGCTTTGCCCTGATGAAAGGTAAAGAGGAGTTTAATCTCGATTTGGCCCAGATTTCTGAATTGTGGCGTCACAGTTCGGTCGTGCGTAGCTGGCTGCTGGATCTGACCGCCGATGCTCTTAAAGAGGATCAGCAATTGGAAAATGTTGCGCCATTCGTGCCTGATTCCGGTGAAGGCCGCTGGACCGTGATTGAGTCTATCGATCAAGGCACGGCTGCGCCGGTTTTGAGCTTAGCGATGATGATGCGTTTCACCAGCCAAGACCAGGAAGGTTATGACTTCAAACTGTTGTCGATGATGCGTAATGCCTTTGGTGGTCATGCGGTGAAAAAGGCTGGCGAATAATGGCTACAATTGATCCCTGTACCATTGTAATTTTTGGTGCCACCGGCAATCTGTCGCGGGTGAAGTTGATGCCGGCACTGTATGAGCTGGAAAAGGAAAGTCGCCTGCCTGAGGGTGTGACCATTTTAGCCTTTGGTCGTCGTCCCTGGAGTCAGGGGGAGTGGCAGGCTGAAGTCGTGTCCATGCTCGAAGCCAAGTATCCAGATGGTTATGACCAGTCGGCCTTTGAACGATTTAGTGCCAAGCTTTTTTACTTTCAGGGCGATCTTTCCGATAGCGCTTCATTTAAGGCCTTGAGTGAAAAGATATCTGACGACCCGAGCTGCAGTCCTAACGCCCAGTTTTATATGTCGATCCGCCCAGCCGAGTTTGGCATGGTGATTGAAAAGTTGGGTGAGCATGGTCTGTTGGATGAGAGCCATGGCTGGCGCCGGGTGGTTATAGAAAAGCCGTTTGGTTATGATCTGCTCAGTGCCCAGTCGCTACAGACGGCTCTGAATAAGTATCTTGATGAGAGCCAGATCTATCGTATCGATCACTACCTGGGTAAATCCACGGTACGTAACATCCTGGTATTTCGTTTTGCCAACCTGTTATTGGAACCCCTCTGGAATCGCAATTACATCGATCATGTTCAGATTACTCATTCTGAGACTATCGGCATCGGTAGTCGGGCTGACTATTACGATGGTGCAGGTGCCATGCGTGACATGATTCAGAGTCATCTTATGCAACTGTTTGCCTTGGTGGCGATGGAGCCGCCGGCTGGTATGGATGACGAATCCTTGCGTGATGAAAAGGTAAAGGTACTGAAATCGGTGCGGCCGATTCCGCAGAATGCCGTACACGCCCATGCCTTTCGTGGTCAATATAGTGGTGGCCATGTAGCGGGTGAATCCGTGCCTGGTTATCGTGAAGAAGAGGGTGTGCCAGAAGGCAGTACCACAGAAACCTATGCCGCATTAAAACTTTATGTCGACAACTGGCGCTGGAAGGGCGTGCCATTTTATCTGCGTACCGGTAAACGCATGGCCGAGTCCAGTTCGGCAATCTGTATTCGTTTTAAACGCCCACCTCAGCACCTGTTTCGAGGTGCCAAGATAGATCAGTTACAGCCAAATTGGTTGCTGCTGGGCATACAGCCCAATGACTGTCTGAAGCTGGAGATCAACGTCAAGGAACACGGCACAGCCATGAAGACGCGTCTGATTGGTCTCGATGCCAGTTATCATGACGATGACACCAAGCCGGGTGACGCTTACGAAGATCTGTTGCTGGACGTGATGCGGGGTGATCATTCGCTGTTTCTGCGTTACGACGAGGTCGAGTGGGCCTGGCGGGTGGTGGATCCCATTCTCAAGGTTTGGTCGATGGAACGTGATTTTATCAACACCTATCCGGCTGGCAGTTGGGGGCCGCGCGGCACCTATAGACTGTTTGAAAATGATGACCAGTTCTGGCGCCATTCGCTTAGTATTGGCGGTAGTGATGTCAGTTCAGAAGCCTTTTGATTCGGTTTTGATCTGGCAGAGTTGTTGGCGTTAAACTATCGTTGATATTGCATATATAAAATAAAAGAAGGATGTCGGGGCGTGATTGAGTTAGCTGAATGGAAGGCCTTGCTGCAGCACAAGGAAGAGAACGATGATGTGCATATGCGCGATATGTTCGCCGAAGATCCCAAGCGCTTTGAGCGTTACTCGATCTACTTTAATAATATTCTGTTTGATTACTCCAAAAATCGCATCACCGATGAAACGCTGAAACTGTTATTTGATCTGGCCCGACAACGTGATGTGAAGGGCTGGGCTCAGAAGATGTTTCATGGTGAGAAGATTAACTTCACCGAAGAACGTGCTGTGCTGCATGTGGCGCTGCGTAATCGTAGCAATCGGCCGATCTTTGTTGATGGGCATAATGTCATGCCGCAGGTCAACGCGGTGCTGGCCAAGATGCGCAATTTTTCCGAGGCCATTCGTTCGGGTAAGTGGCTGGGTTATACTGGCAAGCGCATTACTGATGTGGTGAATATTGGTATTGGCGGTTCTGACCTGGGACCGAAGATGGTTTGCGAGGCGCTTAAACCGTATAGCGATTGGGCCACTCAAACGCATTTTGTCTCTAATGTTGATGATACCCAGGTAGTGGAAACCTTGCGTGGCTTGAATCCAGAGACGACGCTGTTTATCGTTGCTTCCAAGACCTTCACCACTCAAGAAACCATCGTCAATGCCCGCTCGGCGCGAGACTGGTTATTGCATGATGCCATGGGTGATGAGACTGCTGTAGCCAAACATTTTGTCGCGATCTCGACCAATGAGGAAAAGGTTGCCGAGTTTGGTATTGATCCGCAAAACATGTTTGAGTTTTGGGATTGGGTCGGTGGTCGTTATTCGCTCTGGAGTGCCATTGGTCTGTCTATCGCCTGTTATATCGGCATGGATAATTTTGAGCTGCTGTTACAGGGCGCGCACGAGATGGATGAGCATTTTCTGTCGGCGCCGATGGAGCGCAATATCCCGATTATCATGGGTATGCTGGGGGTCTGGTATAACAACTTCTTTGATGCCGACAGCCACGCCATCTTCCCTTATGACCAGTATCTGTACGAGTTTCCGGACTATTTCCAGCAGGGCGATATGGAGAGCAACGGTAAACAAACTGATCGTGACGGCAAGCCGGTCGACTGTTCTACAGGCCCGGTTATCTGGGGTAAGCCAGGTACTAATGGCCAACATGCCTTTTTCCAGCTGCTGCATCAGGGCTCCAAATTGGTGCCGGCAGATTTCCTGGCGGCGGTGAAGGCACAAAACCCCCTGGGTGAGCACCATGCCATCTTGATATCCAATTTCTTTGCTCAGACCGAGGCCTTGATGAAGGGCAAAACCAAGGACGAAGCACGGGCTGAGCTTGAGGCAGAGAGTTTTACTGGTGAGCGACTTGAGGCATTGGTGGAGCATAAACATTTTGATGGCAATCGTCCCACCAACTCGATTTTATTCAAACGGCTTGATCCCAAGACCATGGGTTGTTTGGTGGCAATGTACGAACACAAAATCTTTGTCCAGGGCATTATCTGGGGGATTAACTCCTTTGATCAGATGGGGGTTGAGTTGGGTAAGCAGCTGGCCAGCACCATTCAGGCTGAACTTAGTGGTGAAACTGAAATCACCTCACACGACTCATCCACCAACGGTCTGATCAATTATTATAATAAACATCATCTAAGACCTTAGTCGGATGCGGGGGCTAGGCCTCTAATTTCCTGATTTCCAAAAAAAAGGTATAATCGTCTGCTTGTTCTAAGCGACTGAAAAAACTGGAAAACGTGTTCCGGTTTGATGGGTCGCAGATCTTTGCGGCCAAGTCTTCAAAAGCGCCGCTCACACATGCCGCCCACGCGTGGGCAAAAGAATTTATTGAAGAGCTTGGAGCCTATATGACTCAGCAATCGCAGATCCCCGACATTGATGCCGTTGAAACCCAGGAATGGCTGGAAGCCCTTGAAGCCGTTATTGAAAACGAAGGCGTTGAGCGTGCCCACTTCCTGCTGGAACAGATGATAGACAAGGCCCGCCGTACCGGCGCCAATCTGCCTTATTCGGCTAATACCGCCTATGTGAATACTATTCCGGCCCATCTTGAACCCGCCTTGCCGGGTGATCCGACGATGGAGGATCGCATTCGTTCTTATATCCGTTGGAATGCGGTGGCAATGGTGGTCAAGGCTAATCGCAAGGCCTCTGAACTGGGTGGTCACATCGCCACTTTCGCTTCGGCAGCAGTGTTGTATGACATCGGCTTTAATCATTTTTGGCGTGCGCCTTCGCATGAGCACGGTGGTGACCTGATTTATTCCCAGGGTCATGCCTCACCAGGCACCTATGCGCGTGCTTTTCTTGAAGGTCGATTGACAGAAGATCAGCTGGACAAGTTTCGTCAGGAAGTTGATGGTGACGGCCTGTCGTCTTATCCTCACCCCTGGCTGATGCCTGATTTCTGGCAGTTCCCAACTGTATCCATGGGCTTAGGCCCAATCATGTCGATCTACCAGGCTCGTTTCATGAAGTATCTGCAAGACCGTGGCCTGGCCGATACCAAGACACGAAAGGTATGGGCCTTTCTTGGTGATGGTGAGACTGATGAACCCGAATCATTGGGGGCTATCTCTCTGGCTGGTCGCGAAAAGCTCGACAACCTGGTTTGGGTAGTCAACTGTAACCTACAGCGCCTTGATGGCCCGGTACGTGGCAACGGCAAGATCGTTCAGGAATTAGAAGCTAGCTTCCGCGGTGCTGGCTGGAATGTGATCAAGGTGTTGTGGGGTTCTTACTGGGATCCGTTGTTGGCCAAGGACAAAAACGGCCTGTTGCAAAAACGTATGCTGGAATGTGTCGATGGTGATTTTCAGAACTACAAGGCCAAAGACGGCGCGTTTGTGCGTGAGCATTTTTTTGGTAAATATCCTGAGCTGCTGGAAATGGTCTCCAAGATGTCGGATGAAGATGTCTGGCGCCTTAACCGCGGCGGTCATGATCCACATAAAGTTTACGCAGCCTATAAAGCGGCAGAAGAGAGTGGCGATGCAACCGTCATCTTGGCGCACACGGTTAAGGGTTACGGCATGGGTGCAGCAGGTGAAGGGCAGATGCGTACTCACTCGCAGAAGAAACTGGGTGAAGACGAGATGATCTATGTCCGTGATCGTTTCAATATCCCGCTTAGCGATGAAGACGCTGCTGCCGGCAAATATTTTAAACCAGCTGACGATAGCCCCGAGATGCAGTACATGCATGCCCGTCGTAAAGAGCTGGGTGGCTATCTGCCGGCTCGTTTGCATTCCGCTGCACCGCTGGAAGTGCCTGCATTGTCGGCCTTTGATGCCTTGTTGAAAGGTTCAGGCGATAAAGCAATGTCGACGACTATGGCCTATGTGCGCATGTTGACCATCCTTTGTCGTGACAAAAAAATGGGCAAGAACGTCGTGCCTATCGTGCCCGACGAGGCACGCACCTTTGGTATGGAAGGCATGTTCCGCCAGTTGGGTATTTACTCTTCTGTTGGTCAGCTTTACACGCCACAGGATAAGGAAGAGATCATGTTCTACAAAGAGGACAAGTCAGGTCAGATTCTGGAGGAGGGCATTAACGAAGCCGGTGCCATGTCGTCATGGATTGCGGCTGCTACCTCTTACAGCTCGCATGGCGTCAACACCGTGCCGTTTTACATTTATTACTCCATGTTTGGTTTTCAGCGTATTGGCGATCTGGCCTGGGCTGCCGGTGACATGCAGGCGCGTGGTTTCCTGATCGGTGCCACAGCCGGTCGGACTACTTTGGCCGGTGAAGGCCTGCAGCATCAAGACGGCCACGGTCTGATCATGGCTGGCACGATTCCGAACTGCGTTAGTTATGATCCAACCTTTAGCTATGAGCTGGCCGTGATTATTCAAGATGGTCTGCGTCGCATGTATGCCGAGCAGGAGAGTGTCTTTTACTACATCACCACCATGAACGAAAACTACACCCATCCAGCCATGCCTGAAGGTGTCGAACAGGGCATCATCAAGGGTCTGTATGAGTTTCGTAAAGGTGGTAAGAGCAAGCTTAACGTACAGTTGCTGGGCTCTGGCACTATCCTACGCGAAGTGATTGCCGCGGCAGACCTATTGAAAGAAGATTGGGGTGTGGATGCTGACATTCTCAGTGCTACCAGCTTTAATGAGCTGACCCGCGAGGCGCAGGATTGTGAGCGTTGGAATCGTTTGCATCCGACCGAAGCTGCACGTGTGCCTTATGTCGTTCAAACCTTGGAAGGTCGTAAAGGCCCATTCATTGCTGCGACTGATTATATTCGTAACTACGCCGATCAGATTCGTCAGTGGGTACCAGGTCGTTACGAGGTGCTAGGTACGGATGGTTTTGGTCGTTCAGATACTCGTGCGCAACTGCGTAAGCATTTCGAAGTGAATGCTGTGAATGTAGTTGTTGCCGCGCTGAAGGCATTGGCTGATGAAGGTCAGATCGATGCTGCCAAGGTTGCTGAAGCGATAAGCAAGTACGGTATCGATGCTGAAAAGCTTAACCCCCTGCACGCTTAACAGAGGGAATATAGGATATGAGTAAAGAAATACTGGTTCCAAATATTGGTGACTTCGACAAGGTTGAGGTTATTGAAATTTTGGTTGCTGTGGGTGACACCATCGCTGTCGAGGACTCGCTAATCTCGGTTGAATCGGATAAGGCCTCAATGGAAATTCCTGCACCAGAGGCTGGTGTGGTGAAAGAGATTAAGGTCAATATCGGGGATATGGTTTCCGAAGGTAGTTTGATCTTGATGTTGGATCCTGCTGGTGAGGCTGCTGCAGTTGCTCCTGTAAAAGAAGAGGCCGCACCAAAGGTAGAGGCTGTATTAACACCCACACCAGCTGTGCCCAAGCCGGCGCCTGCACCTAAGACACAAGCACCTCAAAAGGTCTCGCCAACAGCCAAGATTGACGAGGCGTCTTTTTCCAAGGCCTACGCTACTCCTGCAGTGCGCAAGTTTGCCCGTGAGTTGGGTGTCGACCTGGGTCAGGTGGATGGCACCGGTCGCAAGGGTCGCATCAGCAAAGAAGATGTACAGGGTTTTGTCAAGCGTGCTCTGTCACAACCGGCTGCTGGCGGCCTGGGTGTTGCGCCAATGCCTGAGATTGATTTTAGTCAATGGGGTGAGATTGAAACCAAGTCATTGTCGAAGATCAATAAACTCACCGGTCAATTCCTGCACCGCAACTGGGTCACCATTCCTCACGTGACTCAGTTTGATGAAGCCGATATCACCGACATGGAAACTTTCCGCAAGGGCATGGCGGCTGAATACAAGGAAAAGGGTATCAAGATTACACCGTTGGTATTTTTAATGAAGGCGGTTGTTTCGGCGCTGAAAGAATTTCCGCGCTTTAACTCATCGCTGGATAGCAGCGGCGAAAACCTGATTATGAAGAGCTACTTCAATGTCGGCATTGCCATTGATACGCCAGATGGTCTGGTCGTTCCCGTGGTTCAGGATGTCGATCGCAAGAGTCTGGTGGATTTGGCTGTCGAGTTGGGTGAGATCAGTATCAAGGCGCGCGAGAAGAAACTCAAACCGTCAGACATGCAGGGTGGCAGTATCACCATCTCTAGTCTTGGTGGTATTGGTGGCACTAAATTCACACCGATTGTGAATGCGCCCGAAGTGGCGATCCTTGGTGTGTCACGCTCCAAGATGCAGCCAGTCTGGAATGGCGAAGAGTTTGAACCGCGTCTGATGTTGCCGCTGTCGCTGTCTTATGATCACCGTGTTATCGATGGTGCTGATGGTGCTCGCTTTACTTCATTCCTTAGTCGTGTGTTGTCTGATACACGTCGTTTGTTGTTGTGATCGGAGGAATGACAGATGAGTGAAATTGTTGAAATAAAAGTGCCTAACATTGGTGATTTCGATGCAGTTGAAGTGATCGAAATTCTGGTCAATGTCGGCGACAGTATTAATGCTGAAGACTCGCTGATCTCGGTTGAGTCTGACAAGGCCTCGATGGAGATTCCGGCACCACAGGCCGGTGTGGTGAAAGAGGTTTTGGTTTCGCTGGGTGATAATGTCGCTGAAGGCTCTGCGATTTTGATGCTGGAGGTGGGTGCTGAAACATCTGCGCCAGCTCAGGATGCACCACGGGCGCAAGAGAAGCCAGCTGTGCCAGCTAAAGCCTCTAAGCCTGCACCTAAAGCGGCCAGTTATAGTGGTGATGTGGATGTTAGTGCCGAAGTCGTGGTGCTGGGTTCAGGTCCTGGTGGTTATACCGCCGCCTTCCGCGCTGCTGATCTGGGTAAAAAGGTTATCCTGATCGAGCGCTATGAATCCATTGGCGGTGTCTGTTTGAATGTTGGCTGCATCCCATCAAAAGCCTTGCTGCATACGGCTCAAGTGATCAATGAAGCGGCTGAGTTTCATGAGATTGGTGTCGCCTTTAACAAACCTGAAATCGACCTCGACAAGTTGCGCGGTCACAAGGATAAAGTCATCGGCAAACTCACCGGCGGCCTAAAAATGCTGGCCAAGCAACGCAAGGTTAAGGTTGTGCATGGCTATGGCAAGTTTACCTCACCACATAGCATCGAAGTTGAAGCCGAAGACGGCAGCAAGACAGTGGTTGGTTTTGAAAGCTGCATCATCGCCGCAGGTTCACGTGTGACCAAGTTGCCGTTCATTCCCTGGGATGACCCGCGGGTGATGGATTCCACCGATGCACTGGAAGTCGGAGAAGTACCAAAGCGTCTATTGGTTGTCGGTGGTGGCATCATCGGTCTGGAAATGGCGACGGTATATGACGCCCTGGGTGCAGATGTTAGCGTGGTTGAGCTGTCGCCCGGACTGATCCCCGGTGCCGATCGTGACGTGGTTCGTCCGCTAGAGCGTCGTATCAAGAAAAAATATGAAAATATCTTTCTCAATACCAAAGTCACGGCAATTGAGCCGACTGATAAAGGGCTGGTGTGTTCTTTTGAAGGCAAGAAAGCGCCTGAGACCGATACCTTTGATCGTGTTTTGGTCGCTATTGGTCGTTCGCCTAACGGCAAGCTGATCGATGCCGAAAAGGCTGGTGTGGCGGTTAACGACTGGGGTTTTATCGAAGTCGACAAGCAGCAGCGTACTAATGTCGATCATATCTATGCTATTGGTGATGTGGTTGGTCAGCCGATGTTGGCGCATAAAGCGACTCACGAAGGTAAGGTGGCGGCACAAAACATCGCCGGCGAGAAATCTTTCTTCGATGCCCTGACGATTCCTTCGGTGGCCTACACCGATCCGGAAGTGGCATGGATGGGTAAGACTGAAGAAGAGTGTAAGGCCGAAGGCATCAAGTATGAAAAAGGTGTCTTCCCTTGGGCGGCATCCGGACGTTCGCTGTCGCTGGGTCGCGATGAAGGCCTGACCAAGGTGCTGTTTGGTGAAGACCATAAAATCATCGGCGCCGCCATGACCGGCCCGAATGCCGGTGATTTGATTGCCGAGGCGGTACTGGCGTTGGAGATGGGCGCAGATATCGAAGATATCGCCTTGACTATCCATCCACATCCAACCCTATCAGAGACCTTCAATTTCGCCGCCGAAATGGCGGAGGGAACCTGTACCGATCTCTATGCACCGAAGAAGAAATAGATTCCGTTTGCTATAGAAACACAAAAAAGCCCGGCATAGCCGGGCTTTTTTGTGTCCTCGTTCTCATATTCAAATAACAAATGTGAAATGGCCGGCAGAAATTGATTTTGTTGCTAATTGCTCCTGCCTTGTCTCCCGATAAAAAAGTGATTGGGGCCAACCGGTGTTAGGACAACTATGAGTGCAATTGAAAAAATTAATGATATTCGATCGTTAAAAAGGTTTATTCCCTTGAACGAACTGGAGCATGACAAGCTTTCAGAGCTGATAGAAAACTCATCAGTGCTTCATTTTAAAAAGGCGCAACCCATCTTTTCCGGGATAGAAAAGAACCACAATGTCTATTTGCTGTCTGGCAATGTGGTACGAGCCCCCAATTCTGACCATGCAACGCTGATAACGGCGAGTAGCAGCCAAGCGCGTCAGGCAATTATGACGCCTGGTAAACGCCCCCGTATGGTGGCGGAAAACAGCGTGACGGTGTTGTCCGTAGACGCCGAGCTGTTGGACTTTCTGCTTAACTGGGGGGGTGGTGAGGGCGTCGTAGTAGATGAAATAAATACGGATGGAACAAACGAGTGGGTCGATGGTTTGTTGCAGAGCGAGGCAATTCTACGTCTGTCACCACAGAGCATACAGACGCTGATGAGTGTCGTGGCGCCGATTGAAGTCAATGCTAACGAGATAGTTTTTAATCAAAATGATGAGCCTGATTATTACTACATGATCTCGCGGGGTTGTTGTGTTGTGACGCGCCGTGCGGAGGGACAGGGGGCTCCTACGGCGCTGGCAAGGCTGGGGCCAGGTGATGCCTTCGGCGAGGAGGCGCTGATTGCCAATACTGTGCGTGGGGCAACTGTACGCATGCTTGAAGATGGTTTGTTGTTGCGCCTGGATCAGCGGAACTTTAAGGAATTGTTAGAGCAGTCACTGGTTAACATTGTTAGTAATGAGCGAGCCAAAAGATTGAAGGATAAAGGTGCTGTTGTTCTGGATTTGCGCTCTGCGGCGGCGTTTTCAAGGGATGGCAGCGGGATAAATATACCGTTTCCAGAACTGCGCAGCCGAATTAGTAGTCTGGACAAGGATGGAAAATATATTGTTGTCTCGGATGATAATAATTTGAGTGCGGTGGGGGCGTTTTTGTTAAGCAAGAAGCGTTTCAAGGTGTATTTATTAAAAACGGCGGCAATAGAGGGAAACGCGGAAAGCGCTACCGAAATAAGTGTGCGGGCCAAACAGCTTGAGGCTACGGTTTTCCGATTGCAGCAGCAGTTAAGTGAGGTAAACGCTAGGTTTCAAAAAGAGGAAAAAGATCATGTTGTTAGCAAGGCGCATATTCAGTCCTTAAAGTCTGGGATGAAAGAGACTAAGGAAAGTGCAAAACAAGCAATCTTGGAGGCCAGTAGCCTAAAAAACAGATCAGAGTCTCTTTTGCGTGGTCGGGTTAAGGCGCTTACTAGTGCATTAGAAAAAGAGAAACAGAGCAATC
This sequence comes from uncultured Chromatiaceae bacterium, assembly GCA_947259785.1. GTDB lineage: Bacteria > Pseudomonadota > Gammaproteobacteria > Tenderiales > Tenderiaceae > Tenderia. Next base: position 16,379 of record CAMYNQ010000040.1, read on the forward strand.
AGTGTCTGGGTGTTGGTAACGAACAGCTCATAAGCGAGCTGGCGTCTGTGCAAGGCAAGATAAAGCAGATGCAAGGCCAGGCCGAGTTCAAGTCAATTGAAGTAAGCGAATCTCAAAATCGAGAAGTCGAGCTTAGTGAGCAGATTAAACAGCTTCAACAGAACTTGGAAGGGCTGCAGAAAACTCATGAGCAGGTGTTGGCAGAGAAGCAACAGCTGAGTCGCCAGCTCGGGGATGTCAGCCAAAAATCTGAACATAAGAGCAGTGAATTGACGATTGCTCAAGAAAAATTACAGGCTGTTTCTGATAGCGCGGATAATCTTGAGCGTGAATTACAGGCATTGCAGGCACGACATGCTGAGCTTGAAACAAATTATAAGCAGAGTCTGGCTGAGAAACAGTCGCTGAATAATCTGCTCAACGAAGCCATCCAGACTGCTGAGCAACAGGCAGATGAATTGAGCGAGTTGCAAGCGCAGCTGAATAGTATTAATGATAGCGCGGAACAGGCTGGGCAAGAGATACAGGTCTTACACGCCCAGCAATCAGAGCTGGAATCCAGGCTGGCACGGGAGCGGGAAGAAAAACTATCATTAGATGAGCAGCTCAACGAAGTCACTCAGAAAGCTGAGCAACAAGCTGCTGAGTTATACACTGCCAGTAGCCGTGCGGATCAGGCCGAACAGTCCTTGCAAGTGTCGCAGGGGCGATTGGCGGAAGTGGAAGCCAGTCTTGAGTTGAGTCGAGAGGCTGCTCAACAATCGAAACAGAGTCTGGTGCAGCAGGAGGAGTTACATAAAGAACAGGAGAAAAAGATTTCTCTGTTGACGGATGATTTGTATATCCAAACTCAGGCCGCACAACAACAGCATGATTCCCTGCAGCATCAACTTGAATCAATGGAAGTAATCCTGGCAGAGAGAAAGTCACAATTTTTGCAGGCTGAATCCAATTATAAGCAACGGATAGACCGGCTTGGGACAGAGTTGAATCAAACAGCGACGGAGGTCAAACAGATAACTGAGCAGGCGTCGAAACAGGCGTTGCGTAATGATGTCCTCAGCAAAGAGTTATCCATAGTGAAGGGTGAGAATAAACGCAGTGGCGTGATGGTGATATTGCTATCGTTTGTTCTCCTGTTGCTCGTTGCCGGCATCGGCGCAGCCTATTACATGGGTATAGACTTACATGATAAAGCGACGGTGTTGATGGAGACGGCTGCTCCGCAGCTTAATGAGTTAATCGATGCTATTCCTGAGCAGCTTAAGTCTGGCAATTAACGTTAGTTTTATCATTCATGCGTGCTAGGACTGTAGCGCAAGTATTACGCGCGACGGGCTGTTCTTTTCCGTAAAGCCAGTTTCAGTCAATCCATTTTGGCTAGGGCAGGGTGAATAGTGAATATTCAGCCATAAAAAACCCGGCTACAAGAGCCGGGTTTTTTTGGACTTCAAGTTAAGGCGTTGAACGCTTAACTTTTCATCAGCTGCTTACAGGCCAGCAACGTACTTGGCGATTGCTGCTGCTTCTTCATCAGTAACGCTCTTAACAGCGCCAGCCATCATGCCAGACTTGCCAGAAGTACGCTTGCCGTCACGGATCAGTTTGAACTGTTCCAGAGTGTACGCTTCCATTTGGCCTGCCAGACGAGGACCAACTTGGCCCATAGCATCAGCCTTGTGACAGCCAGCACAGCCTTTGGCTTTGTACAGAGCTGCGCCATCAGCAGCAACAGCAGCTTGAGAGAACATCATTGGAGCTGCAACAAGAGCTGCACCCACTACGCCAGTAAATAATTTCATTGTAACTTCCTCTAAAAAAATCGTTATCTAATTCAACCTAACATCAAACTAACTATTAATAGGAATGATGTCTAAAGAGCAATTACTCATATCTAGAAGATAAATAAGCGATGCCCCTCCCCACAGGTCGGGCCAAATTCTGCCTGATATTGGGAGGTTTGTAAATGATTTGAGCTGATTTCTGTTGTCAGCGGCGAGATCCTGCGGTAAGGGGGGAGATGCTGTATAATGTAGCACCTTTTTTCCAGTAGTAAAGTTCAGGATTTTCCAGATTATGTTGACCACCGCCAATATCACCATGCAGTTTGGGGCCAAGCCCTTGTTCGAAAATGTCTCGGTCAAATTTGGTCAGGGTAACCGTTACGGCCTGATTGGTGCCAATGGCTGCGGCAAATCGACTTTTATGAAGATCCTTGGTGGCGATCTTGAGCCGACCCAGGGCAACGTCAGCAAAGACGTGGACGAGCGGATTGGTAAGCTGCGCCAGGATCAGTTTGCCTTTGAGGAATTTTCGGTCATCGACACGGTGATCATGGGCCATGCCGAGCTGTGGGAGGTGAAAAAGGAGCGTGATCGTATCTATGGTCTGCCGGAGATGACTGAGGCGGATGGCATTAAAGTGGGCGAGCTTGAAGGCGAGTTTGCCGAGATGGATGGTTATACTGCCGAGGCTCGCGCTGGTGAGCTATTGCTGGGCCTGGAAATTCCCATTGAACAACATTTTGGCCCAATGAGTGAAGTGGCACCGGGCTGGAAATTGCGGGTACTGTTGGCCCAGGCACTATTTGCCGATCCTGAAATTATGCTGTTGGATGAGCCGACCAATAACCTGGATATCAATACCATTCGCTGGTTGGAGAAGGTGCTGAACGAGCGTAACTCCACTATGATCATCATCTCTCATGACCGTCATTTTTTGAATAGTGTTTGTACTCATATGGCCGATCTTGATTATCGTGAGTTACGTGTTTATCCGGGTAATTATGATGACTACATGCTGGCCTCGACCCAGGCGCGCGAACGCCAGTATGCTGATAACGCCAAGAAAAAGGCTCAGATCTCTGAGTTACAGCAGTTTGTGGCTAGGTTTTCTGCCAATGCCTCTAAGGCCAAGCAGGCCACCTCGCGTGCCAAACAGCTTGATAAGATCCAGTTGGACGAGATCAAACCTTCTAGTCGTGTGAATCCCTTTATTCGCTTTGAGCAGGATAAAAAATTACATCGCCTGGCGTTAGAGATAGAGGGTGTCAGCAAGGGCTTTGATGAAGGCCTCTTGTTCAGTGATTTGAATCTGATGCTGGAGGTAGGTGAACGATTGGCAATCATTGGTCCCAATGGCATTGGTAAAACGACGCTGCTCAAGACCCTGGTAGGTGATTTGAGTGCGGATAAGGGGCTGGTGAAATGGTCCGAGAATTCCAGTGTCGGTTACTACGCTCAGGATCATGCTGAAGACTTTGCCGAACCGCTAAACCTGGTTGACTGGATGTCGCAATGGGGCAAACCCGGTGATGACGAGCAGACGATCCTTGGAACCTTGGGGCGGCTGTTGTTTTCGCGTGATGACCTTAATAAAACCGTTAAGGTCATCTCCGGTGGTGAGCAGGGGCGGATGTTGTTTGGCAAGTTGATGTTGCAAAAACCGAATATCCTGGTGATGGATGAGCCGACCAATCACCTGGACATGGAGTCGATTGAGTCCCTGAATATGGCGTTGGAACAGTTTCCTGGGACCTTGATTTTTGTTTCACATGACCGTGAGTTTGTTTCATCGCTGGCGACCCGCATTATTGAGCTGACACCTACCGGCATTGTTGATTATGCCGGCACGTACGATGAATACCTGCGCAGTCAGGGTGCCGAATAGGGCGATTTTCACCCAGGTTTGAGGTAATCATGGCGCAATTATTAGGTATCGCGACACGGGCAAAAAAACGGGCTGAGATGCAACTGTTGCAATCGGCCCAGGTGAGCCTGGAAAATGGCGTTGCTAACGATTTTCGCGGTAAACCCGGCAAACGTCAGGTCACGATTCTGACGCAAGAAGGCTGGCAGACGGCCTGCACCGAGGCGGGTGTTGAGTTGCCTTGGAGTGAGCGTCGCGCTAATTTGTTGATCGCAGGACTGGACTTGGAAGCATGTGGCGGGGCTGTTATTAGAATTGGTGCTGTGAAGTTATTGATTACCCGTGAGACTGATCCCTGTCAACGCATGGAAGAGGCGCATCCCGGGCTATATGAGGGCATGGCCAAACACTGGCGCGGTGGTGTTTGTTGTCAGGTACTTGAAGCAGGGCAGATCGCCGTTGGCGATAAGGTGGAGCTGATCAGTGGTCAGTGATGAACAGGCCATCGCTGCGTCCCGTTGTTGGGTCGAGCAGGTGGTGATCAAGCATAACTTCTGCCCCTTTGCTCATAAGCCCGCCCGCAATAACACTATTCGTTATGTTGTCAGCCAGGCACAGGATGTTGATGCGCTGGTAGAAGATTTGATTAATGAATTGACTTTGTTGAGCGACGCCGACCATGCCAAACTCGAAACCACGGTGCTGGTGGCTTCCAGCTGTCTGCAAAATTTTGATGATTATAACCAGTTTCTAGACTTGGTTGATGTGCTGATCAAACAGTTTAATCTACAAGGCGTTATCCAGGTGGCCAGCTTTCATCCTGATTATCAGTTTGCCGACCTCGACAAAGATGATGTCCGCAATTACACCAATCGCAGCCCGTATCCCATGTTTCACCTGATCCTGGAAGACAGTATAGAACAGGCCCGTGCCACCTATCCTGATGTTGATCAGATTCCTGAAAATAATATGCGCCTGCTGCAACAGCTGGGGCTGGATGAAGCCAAACAACAGTTAGGCGCCTGCATTAAAGGCAAATAGTTCTGTTAAGTCACTGAGTTGTAGTAGGGGTTCATGTGATCTACTTTTTGGTCGACTAAAAATCATGGGTATTCTGAAGTTTGAATTGAGCGAGCAGCTTATTTAGGCCTGGATGGGGCAGGGGAGATGAGAATGATCGAAGAACTGGAAAAGGTAAGTCTGTTCAAAGCGTTGTCGTATCTGCAGCTGGAGGCGATCAGCCAGTTTTGCCAGTTGTTGAGCCTGACGGATGGTGAGATGCTAATTCATGAGTCGGACAAAAATGTTAGTGATCTCTATCTGTTATGCGCAGGCTCGGTTGAGATAGTCTCCAGTGCGACAACTATTACCAGCGGTGAGGTGGTGATTTCCAAACAGGACAAGGACTTGTTTGGTGAGATGGGTTGGTTGACCAATGCGCCGCGCACTGCTTCGGTCCGTTGCCATGGCAGTGTCCAAGCCATTCGTGTTGATGGTCAGGCTCTGTCGAAATATTTACACAGTCATCCAGATGTGGGTTTTATCATCATGCGTCATATTGCTCTAACACTTTCGCAGCGTTTGCAAGGTACGGATGCGCTTTTGAAACAAATTTTATGGAATACTACTCTCTAAACATTCCTGGCCTGGGTGTTGGCCCGGCTGATTTACAGTCGTAACCCAAGCGTATATCGTAAATTTGATCTGGCGTTTATGCTGGCCGGATTATTTCGTCAGCCGAGAAGGGTAAGGAAGCATGAGTGCGACTGAATTGGGCTTGAGTCAACGCCAGAAAGTGGGCTTGTTGTTGGGGCCGGTTCTGTTCATGTTGTCATTGTTATTGCCGACACCGGCTGGCATGCAGCCACAGGCCATGGCGGTGGTAGCGGTAACCCTGCTGATGGCGGTATTCTGGATTAGTGAAGCCATCCCTATTCCGGCCACGGCGCTGTTTCCTATTGCCTTGTTTCCGTTGCTGGGGGTCATGCCCACTGCCAAGGTAACGTTGTCATATGGCAATCATCTAATCTTTCTCTTTATGGGCGGCTTTTTGATTGCCATGGCTATCGAGCGTTGGCAACTGCATAGGCGTATTGCTTTACATACGGTGAGCCTGGTGGGTGTAACACCTAATCGCGTCATTCTCGGTTTTATGATTACAACCGCATTCCTCTCCTGCTGGATTAGCAACACTGCCACGGCGATGCTGATGGTTACGATTGGCATGGCGGTGTTGCATCAATTGGCGGCCAGTGAAGATGGGCGTGAGTTGGCGCAGACCAATTTCGGTGTCGCCCTGATGTTGGGGATCGCCTATTCCGCCTCAATTGGCGGTGTGGCGACCTTGATTGGCACCCCACCTAACGCCATCCTCGCCGGTGTGGTGGAAAAGCAGTATGGCTATAGCATTGGTTTTGCTGAGTGGATGCTGTTTGCCATGCCTTTATCTATAGTGATGCTGGCGTTAGCCTGGTTTTATCT
>CAMYNQ010000041.1 GCA_947259785.1 uncultured Chromatiaceae bacterium
CTGATTGAAGTCGGCAAGGGCTTGTTCAAATTGTTGCTGCATTTCAAGTAGGTTTACGCCTCGATTGTTATAGGCGTTGGCAAAATTTGGTTTTAACGCAATGGCCTTGTCGAAACTGGCTAAGGCTTCTTTAGGGTGGTTTAGTTGCCTAAGTACGGCGCCCTGACTGTTGTAGGCTTCGGCAAAGTTTGGGTTTAACGCGGTGGCTTTGGCAAAGCCGTCCAGAGCTTCGTTGAGACGATTGAGTTCTTTAAGTGCGATGCCACGGTTAAAGTGGATGGCAAAGTCGTTGGGCTGAATTGCTGTGGCTTGCGTAAAGCAGTTTAGAGCAGCATCGAATTTTCCTATTTGTCCATACAGTGTGCCAAGGCTATCCAGGGCGAGAAAGTTTTTTGGCTCGGCCTTTAAGGCGCGTTGATATGCTTTCAAGGCTTTTTGCAATTTGCCCTGTTGATGTAGGTTGAAGGCTTGTTTTAACAGTGTGCTGGCCGGCGGGGTTGTGTTTGTAGGGATCACAATTCTATAAATATCGTTGTTGGTAAATTTGTAAGGGGTGGGAATCGATTATGCCCGGTGTGCTTTGGACAAATATACCTCACTGGCCATTTCCTGCAAACGGCTGATGGTGCGCTGAAAGGCGAAGCTATGGCGTTTTCCTGAATAAAGTTCAGTGGGTCTGCCGTCGGCGCTGATGATTGTTTTGACGCTGTGATCATAGAGTGCGTCAACTAGATGGATGAATCGTTGCGCTACATCGTCCTTGGCTTCACTGAGTAATGGTGTGTTGCTGATCATGACCGTATGGTAGTCGCGGGCAATTTCAAGATAATCGCTGGCCGACCGTGGTGTTTCGCAGATTGCTGGAAAATTGAACCAGACAACATCGTCACTCATGGCAATAGTATTGATGTCGCGCTTATTAATGTGGATTGTGGCGGCCATGGTGATGCTGTCTGGTGCCAGTGATTGAAATTGTTGCTTCATTAAACTCTCTGTGTCGATGTTAACCAGATGATAGGTGCCGGTACGTTCCAGTAGCTCGGTGCGATAGTCCTTGTCACCATTCAGATGAGTTTCAACGGTATGTTGTTTAATGAGTTTGATGGCGGGTATAAAACGCTCGCGTTGTAAGCCGTTCTTGTAAAGTTCGCTAGCAGGGATGTTTGAGGTGGTGACGAGGGTGACACCGTTTTCGAAAAATGTTTTTAGAAATCCGGCCAGCAGCATGGCGTCGCCAATATCCTGTACGTGAAATTCATCCAGGCATAGCAGGCGAGTTTTTTCGGCTTGGCGCTTGGCAATAATCGCTAATGGGTCAGGACTCTTGGGTAGGTTTTTAAGCTCGTCATGGATTTCTTGCATGAAGCGATGGAAGTGAATGCGCCGCTTTTCAGTAAAGGGGAGGGCTTCAAAAAAATGATCCATCAGATAGGTCTTGCCGCGGCCAACGCCACCCCAAATATAGAGGCCATTAACGTGGGCCTGTTTTTTCTTTATCAGACGTTGTAGCAGGCCAGGGCGGGGCTTTTCTACACTAAGTATATTAAACAGGTTCTGAAGCTGCTCAATGACTTTTTGTTGGGCCGCGTCGGGAATAAATCCTGGTTTATTAAAGTTGATATTGGGTTCGTTTGCCATCGCCATGGGTTGGTTGTTGTCTCTATTACAACTATCGGCGCCATTGATAATAATCTTATTTGCGCATGAATAGCCAAAAGACCAGGCTGAGGACGATACTGATGATAATTGAGGTGGTGATGGGGAAAAAGAATTTGAAGTTTTCCCGTTCTACCGCGATGTCGCCAGGCAGGCGACCGAGGCCAGATTTCTGCAATAATGGCCAGAGCAGGCCGAGAACAACCAGAATGATACCGATGCTGATGAGTGTTTTTTGCACGTTTTTAGCGGTATTTGGGGCAGGCTAGAGCCTGCCCTTGTGAGGCTTTTAAGTGATGCTACGGACGCCGTCCTGGGTGCCAAGTAGCAACACGTCAGCGGGGCGCTGGGCGAACAGACCGTTGGTAACGACGCCAACGATGCTATTAAGGGTTACTTCCAGTTCAACCGGGTTGAGGATTTCCATGTTGTGGATGTCGAGAATGATATTGCCATTGTCGGTGACAAAACCTTCGCGGTAGACCGGTTCGCCGCCAAGTTTGACCAGCTGGCGGGCAACATAGCTACGCGCCATGGGGATGACTTCAATCGGCAGCGGAAACGCGCCAAGCATGTCGACCAGCTTTGATTCGTCAGCAATACAGACGAATTTTTCTGCCGCTGCGGCAACGATTTTTTCGCGGGTCAGGGCGCCACCACCACCTTTGATTAAGTGCAGGTATTTGTTGGACTCGTCAGCGCCATCGACATACAGAGGGATGTTGCCAACTGCATTCAGTTCCATGACCTCGATGCCATGACCGCGCAGGCGTTCGGCGCTGGCTTCGGAGCTAGCTACGGTGCCGTCGATCTTGCCCTTCATCTTGGCCAGGCCATCGATGAAGTGATTGGCGGTTGAGCCGGTGCCGATGCCGACGATCATGCCGGACTCTACGTATTCCAGTGCCGCCTCGGCGACCTGCTGTTTCATTTCGTCTTGTGATAAGGCCATGTTCTACCCCTGGTTCAGTTTATTTTAGTTGGACACATCATACCGCCACTCTATTAATAAGTCACCGCTATGCTTACCTATCAGAACCTGATAATTTAGGGCTTATTGTTAGCGAGTCCTAGCTCTATGCCACAGAAATATATTGAAAAAATCCTCAAAGCGCGTGTTTATGATGTTGCCATTGAGACGCCTCTGGACGAGATGCGCAGCCTGTCGAAACGGCTGGGCAACACCGTGTTGTTGAAGCGCGAAGACCTGCAACCAGTATTTTCCTTCAAGCTGCGCGGTGCCTATAACAAAATCGCCAGCCTGTCGGCTGAAGCCAGGGCCAAAGGTGTGATTGCTGCCTCGGCCGGTAATCATGCCCAGGGTGTGGCGTTATCGGCGCAAAGATTGGGAATCAAGGCGGTGATTGTGATGCCCAAGACCACGCCGGCGATCAAGGTTGCCTCGGTGCGCTCGTATGGTGCCAAGGCCGTGCTGCATGGAGATGCCTATGACGAGGCCTATCAGCATGCGGTCAAGCTGGCTGAAGAAGAGGGGCTGACTTTTGTTCATCCCTATGACGATCCTGATGTTATTGCTGGTCAGGGTACGGTGGCGTTGGAGATTTTGCGCCAGTATACCGGTGAGCTGGAAGCCATATTTGTACCTGTTGGCGGTGGCGGTCTCATTGCTGGGGTGGCGGCTTTTATTAAATACCTGCATCCACAAGTGAAAGTGATTGGTGTTGAGCCGGAAGATGCGCCTTGCATGTATCAAGCGCTGAAAAATAAGCGCCGGGTTAAATTGGATCAGGTGGGGATTTTTGCTGATGGTGTTGCCGTGCGTCAGGCCGGTAAAGAGCCTTATCGAATCGCCCGCCAGTGTGTTGACGAGGTGATTCTGGTGAATACTGACGAAATTTGTGCCGCGATCAAGGATGTCTTTGATGACACCCGTTCCATAGCCGAGCCGGCAGGAGCCCTGGCGGTGGCTGGAGTCAAAAAATATATCGAGCGTGCGGGTTGTTCTGATGCCACCTTCGTCGCTATCGATAGCGGCGCCAATATGAATTTCGATCGGCTGCGCCATGTCTCCGAGCGGGCCGAGTTGGGTGAGCGCAATGAAGCGATCATGGCGGTGACTATCCCGGAAAAGCCGGGTAGCTTTAGAAAGTTTTGCAATACCATCGGCAAGCGTGGCGTGACTGAATTCAATTATCGTTATGCCGACGACAAGGATGCCCAAGTCTTTGTCGGTGTGCAGCTGGCAGGTAGTGAAGATGGTAAGGATGAACTGATCACCCGGCTGACAGATAAAGGCTATCCGGTCGTCGACATGTCCGACAACGAGATGGCCAAGTTGCATATTCGCCACATGGTGGGTGGTCACGCAGGGGTTGAGAATGAACTATTGTATCGATTTGAATTTCCTGAACGCCCCGGCGCCTTACTGGAATTCCTGACCAAGATGGGGCAGGACTGGAATATCAGTCTGTTTCATTACCGTAACCACGGTGCCGCCTATGGTCGGGTGCTGGTTGGCGTGCAGGTGCTTCGGGGTGGTAAGAAACAGTTTCAGGCATTTCTCGAAGAGCTGGGCTATACCTATCAGGAAGAGAGTGATAATCCGGCTTATCAATTATTTTTGAGTTAAAGCCGAAACGAGCAACTTTGTTGATGCCCCAAAGTTGGTTCAAGTTTGAATTTGCTACAGTTATTTGTAAGTTAGCCGATTGTTTTTATTAATGGTTATATTCAAAATATTGAGAATGGGCTCCATAAATGCTGAATTTTTTCAAAAATAAGCAGGGCTCTGCCACCCTCAGTCAGGATAAAGGCGGGCTTGATGGGTGTACCATTTTCCGTTTAATGCGCCACTTTCCTGTTGGCGCCAAGCTTCAATATTATCCCGAATACCAGAAAAACATCGTGCTCGACTCGGTGGTGATTGCTTATGTCATCAATGACACGTTTGTATATTCCACTACGGATCTGGTGTGGGATGAGAGTAATGGTGTTTTGGAGTTCTCTGATCAGGAACAGAAATGGGTGTTTAAAAAAATCACTAGTTTCAGAATTGTCTTGCCAGTTTTTAGCCAGAGCGAGACAAAGCTGGATTACATCCGCCGTGAAGAATTGCTTAAAGTGGGTGGTCTGGTTAAGAATAATGTCATTACTTTGATGGCAGAGCAGTCAGGAGGTCAGGTGCCTGTGCTTGAAACCATAGTCGAGAAACGGACTATGCTGAAAGAGGGCTTCTACGCCAATCAGACGGTGGCCTTGCTTGAGGTTAATGCTGAAACATTAATGTTGTCCGACCAGCGTACCCATCTACGGCTTAAAACAAATATTCCAGCTACAGTTCAGGTTAGCAAACGGGGTGAATACGCCTTGCTTAACTGCACCATGATTGATTTCTCAGACCATTCTTTGCGGCTACAGATGGATGCTGAATATGCCGCTGAGGCGATGCCCAAGGAGGGCAATAAGCTGATGGTGGCGTTCAATTTGCCGGGGCAATCAGAATATGTCTCGCTGATGGGCGAAGTGTTTCGCATTGAAGGCGATGCCTTGGTGGTGATGTTGACGGGCTTTGTTGAAGCAGGTCAGTCTGTTGAGTTGGGGCAGATCGAGATATTAAAGATCAAGGCCAACCTGCTGCAGCATGCCAGCACCAATCTGGCTAAATAGATCTAATCTAGTCAGTTGCTACGGTTCTGTCCCTGGCCCAGTTACGTAGGTTATTAATCTTTTCACTCATCACCACGGACAAGGGTTTTGTCCGCTTCAGTTCATCAAGCAGATGTTGCATGTCAACGTTTGTTGCCTCAGATAAAGCGCTATAACAGGCCCCCACAACAGCTTGTTCGATCTCGGCACCGGAAAACCCATCGCAATGATCGGCTAGTTTGCTCAGGTCAAACAAGCTGGCATCTTGCTCGCGTTTATTTAGGTGGATCTTGAATATCTCCTGGCGCGTTATTTGGCTGGGCAGGTCAACAAAAAAGATTTCATCCAGTCGGCCCTTGCGGATAAGCTCGGGCGGTAGCGATTGAATGTCGTTGGCCGTGGCGACGATGAAGACATGTTTATCGTTCTCGGACATCCAGGTCAGCAATGTGCCGAGCACGCGGCGTGAGGTGCCACTATCGTGATCGCCGCTGGCGATGCCCTTTTCGATCTCGTCAATCCACAATACGCAGGGCGACATCACCTCGGCCAGTTTGAGTGCCTTGCGGATGTTCTTTTCTGTTTCACCAAAAAATTTGTTGTAGAGTACGCCGAAGTCGAGCCGCAGCAGTGGCACCCCCCAGACCCCAGCCACTGCCTTAGCGGTGAGGCTTTTGCCGCCACCCTGCACACCCACCAGCAGAATGCCCTTGGGGGCGCCAAGGCTGTTGTTTGTTTCGGGATTGGTGAAAAGTGCCTTGCGTTTTTCCAGCCACAGCTTGAGTTGTTTCATGCCGCCAACGTCGGAAAATTTTGCCGTGTCATATTCAAACGAGACCAAGCCGTCCTGGCCGATCAGGTCGTATTTGGCCTTCTGAATATCGGGTAGGTCAGCATGGGTGATGGCACCGTCATCATAAATCGCAGAACGCAAAAAACGCTTGGTATCACTGACAGTCAGGCCCACCAGGTTGGTGATTAGTAACTCTATCGCTTCGGCATCAGCCTTGACGTTATTGCCGTTTTTAAGAGCCCACACTTTTGCTTCATCATGCAAAAGTTGCTTGATCTTCTTTTTGTCGGGCAGGGAGAGGTCAAAGCGGGCGCTGAAGTGGGATAGCTCTGGCGGCAGATTGTTCTCATGACTGATTAGCACCAGGGTCTTGTCCTCAATGCTATGATCCTGGGCGACCTCCTTAATCAGGCGCACGATCACCGGGTCATCAAAATGGCTGTGAAAATCGAGCAGGGCATAGATGCCAGGGCTGTTGCTGGACTTGATTTTACGCAAGGCCTTGATCGGATCAGTTTCAGGTTCGTTGCTGAAATTGTCAGAATCGGCATCGATCAGTTCGAGTGTTTCGCTGCTGTATTTGTGTGGTCTTAAACCGTCAGTAATGGTCCAGAGGTGAAAGCTCTTGCCGAGATTGCTGGCCGCCCGAGCTAGTAGTTCAGTTGCACGACGTTCTTCATGGGTTTCGATCACGATGATGGGGGCGTGTGAGCGCAGAATCAGCTCCAGGTCGTGCTTGTCGTTCACGGTTATTCCTTTGTCTATTCAAATTCAAGAATGGTGTCCCATTCTTGTTTTTTTACCGGCATGATGGATAAGCGGTTGCCGCGTCGGATCAATGCCATCTGTTCCAGTCCAGGCATCTCTTTCAGCTCATTCAGGCTGATGGTGCGTTTTAGCTTGCGTTTGAATTTGACGTCGACCATGAACCAGCGTGGGTTTTCTTCGGTGCTCTTGGGATCGTAGTATTTAGATTCAGGATTCCATGAAGTGAAGTCAGGATAGCTCTCTTTGACTACCTGCATGATGCCGACGATGCCGGGTACTTTGCAGTTGGAATGATAGAAAAAAACCAAGTCACCTTTTTTCATGTCGTCACGCATCATGTTGCGGGCCTGGTAGTTACGCACGCCGTCCCAGTGTTCGGTCTTGTTGGGCATGGCGATGAGATGATCAATGCCAAATACGTCTGGTTCCGATTTCATTAGCCAATAATTCACAGGCTGGCTTCCTTGTTTAAATGTTTAACTGGCGGATATTGTAAACCGATTTTTCGGTGACGATGGCGTCGAGCGGAATATCCCAGGGTTGCTGAGGTAGTTGTTCAACGTTTTGCAGTTCATAGGCAATGCCCACCAGGCGTGGCTTGCGCCAGTGACGTCGAAGCCGCAAAAACTTCAGGGTGCGGTCGTAATAGCCCTTGCCCATGCCGAGGCGATTGCCTTGTGTATCAAAAGCCACTAGCGGCATCAGCACCAGATCCAGGCCATAGCTGCGCGTGGTTTCATGCAAGGGGGTATCGGGTTCGCCAATGCCGAAGCGATTGAATATCAGTGGATCGCCTTTTTGGTACGGGGCAAACCAGAGATGGTTGATGTTGGGCAGACCGATGATGGGCAAGTGCCATTGTTTTTTTTGCTGCCAGGCTAGCTGCATTAATGGTGTCAGATCTGGTTCACTGTCGTTGCTGAGAAAACCGGCAATCCGTTGGCTGTTGCGAAATAATTGGCTATGGGCCAGATTCTCGGCAATGGCCTGGCTGGCATGTAGTTGCTCGGTTGCGCTCAGTTGTTGGCGCTTGAGGCGAACTTGTTTGCGGATCTCGGCGCGTGTAATCACGATGATGGGCTTGTGTTTGCTTGCATAAATAAAGGCATCCTCCGCTTGTGCCGTTTGTGGCATTAGACCTTGAACCAAAGGTTCAAGTGGGAACATGTGCAGATTATTAGGCTTTCCGTCATGCGGACGTGCACACAAACCTAGCAGACCGTCCCCGGGGGTTTTGCTTAAGGCTCAAAGGTTACTTAGCCACTTGCGGACACGGCAGAGGATGCCAGAACTGTTATTTTAGCAGATTGAGGGGGCGGTTTATATTTCGATTTGTCGGGCGCTGGAAAGCGCAGCCTCAATCTTGCTTTGCAGGTTTTTGACCCGGGTGCTGAGGCCGCTGTCGAGCTGTTCGGTCTGGCCCTGTTTCTGCATTAATTCATGGGTGATATTCAGCGCCGCCATAATAGCTACATTGTCACTGCCAGTGGTGCGGCCGCGGTCGCGGATTTCGCGCATCTTCTCGTCGAGAAAGGCAGCGCTTTGCAGCAGGCCTTCGCGCTCTTCTGGTGGGCAGGCGACACGGTAATCCTTGCCGAGAATATTGACGGTAACTGGGCTTGGCTCACTAGCCATGTTCTGATTCCATATTTTTTAGGCGCATGATCATTGCTTCGATACGTGAACGGGCCATTTCGTTTTTTTCCATCAAGTTGGCGCGTTCCGACATCAGGTTGCCCTGTTGGTCGCGTAGCGCTTGATTTTCACCCTTTAGCTGATGGCAGAGTTGAATCAGCTCGTCGACCCGGTATTCCAGGGCTTTGAGGTCATGCTCATGATTGCGTTTTTGCTCTTGACTCATAGTTCGCCAATATTAGAGTGCGACGGCCTTATGGTCAACGGCTGAGGGGTGTTAGTATTAACAGATTGTATTTTGATTGAGGATTTTCGCGTGATAATGCCGGCCCCTGCCTATGATGATTTGGCGTCTCTATTGTCCAGTTATGGCGATGCCTTTGGCGCCTCAGAGTGCCACGGGATTGTTTGTGCGATGGCCAGTTGCCAGTTAGAGCTGGATGGTGAGACCTGGGCCAGGCGCATGCTTAGCGGTGAGATGGAGGTGGTGTTAGACGGCACGGACGCTGGCGGCGGTGGCGTTGATGCGGCCGACAAAGAGGCGCTTAAGGCCTTGTTTGATGATGCGGTCAAGCAGCTTGCTGATCCTGATTTGGGTTTCAAACTATTATTGCCGGATGATGAATCATCGCTCGATGCGCGTACTGAGGCGCTGGCGGGTTGGTGTGAGGGTTATCTTTATGGTTTGGCATTGGGAGGCATTAAGGAATTCACGATGTTTTCCGAGCCAGTTCAGGAGTTTGCTCAAGACTTAACCGAGATTGCCCAGCTCAGCCATGAGGATGGCGATGACAGCGAAGCCGGTGAGAGCGCCTTTTTTGATATATCAGAATATGTGCGCATGGGTGCGTTGATGATTCGTGATGAATTGTTGCATATGGACGGCAGGCCTAATTCGACGGCAGGCGCCCCTGATGATGTGGTGCTGCACTAATGCAGGCTAGCGAATTTGCCAAGCGGCGTCAGCGCCTGTTAACCATACTCGGCAATGACAGTATCGCCATCCTGCCGGCGGCGCCAGAGCGCACCCGCAGTCGTGATGTTGAACACCCTTATCGTTCCGATAATGACTTTTATTACCTGACCGGTTTTCCCGAGCCGGAGGCGATTGTGGTGTTGATCCCCGGTCGCAAGCAGGGTCAGTTTGTATTGTTTTGTCGTGAACGAGATGCCGAGATGGAGACCTGGCACGGTCGTCGTATCGGACTGGAGGGGGCAATGCAGCGCTATGGTGCCGATGACGCCTTTCCTATCGAGGATGTCGACGACATCCTGCCTGGTCTGATGGAGAACCGCGAACGGGTATTCTATTCCATGGGTACTCATCCAGATCTGGATCAGCGCATGATCGAGTGGCTTAATAGGGTGCGCAAAAAGGCCCGCGCCGGTGTCCATGTGCCGGGCGAGCTTGTCTCCCTCGATCATCTGCTGCATGAGATGCGTCTGATCAAGAGTACTACCGAAATCCGTGCCATGAAAAAGGCTGCCAAGGTATCGGCCGAGGCCCACTGTCGTGCCATGCAGGTGTGCAAACCGGGTATGATGGAGTACCAGGTCGAAGCCGAAATACTGCATCACTTTATGACCCACGGCTGCCGCCATGCCGCCTACCCGTCGATAGTCGGTGGTGGTGAGAATGGCTGCATCCTCCATTACACCGAAAACGAATCAGAGCTGCAGGATGGTGATTTATTGCTCATCGATGCCGGTGGCGAGTATGACAACTATGCCGCCGATATTACCCGCACTTTTCCGGTCAACGGCAAGTTTAGCCCGGCGCAGAAGGCGCTTTATGAGCTGGTGCTGGCGGCCCAATATGCGGCGATTGAAAAGGTTCGACCCGGTAATCATTGGAATGATCCGCATATGGCGGCGGTCAAGGTGCTGACCAAAGGCTTGATCAAGCTCGGCCTACTCAAGGGCACCCCGGCCAAACTGATCAAAGAAGAGGCCTATCGTCGTTTTTACATGCACCGCACAGGCCACTGGCTGGGCATGGATGTGCATGATGTCGGCGACTACAAGCTCGATGGCGAATGGCGTTTGCTGGAACCAGGCATGGTGCTGACTGTGGAACCTGGCCTCTACATTGCCCCGGGTAGTAAGGGTGTGGCGAAGAAATGGTGGGGCATTGGCATCCGCATCGAGGATGATGTCCGTGTCACTCGCAGCGGTCATGAGGTGCTGAGTTCGGGGGTGCCGAAAGGTGTGGCTGAGATCGAGGCGCTGATGGCGGGCAAGAAGTTTGTTGCCAAGAAGACTGCCGGCAAAAAGAGTTAATCATGGACTGTGATTTCGACATCCTGATTGTTGGCGGCGGCATGGTCGGGGCCACCATGGCCTATGCCCTTAGCCCACTGCCTTTGCGCATCGGTGTGATCGAAGCAGTGCCGTTCAAGTCCGACAACCAGCCCAGCTATGATGATCGTGCTATCGCTCTGGCCTATGGTTCGGCGCGTATCTTTGAAGCGATGGGCCTGTGGCATAAATTTGCCGACAAGGTCAGTCCAATCAAAAAGATTCATGTCTCAGATCGTGGCCATTTTGGTGTTGCCCGTATCGATAGTGCCGAGGAGAAAGTTGATGGTCTCGGATATGTGATCGAAAATCGCGTCGTCGGTGCGGTACTGGCGAAAGAGCTGCCCAAGCTGGAAAACGTCGAACTGATCTGTCCCGCGACAGTCACTCATGTGGAGGTGGATGCATATCAGTCTCGCCTGAGCATCGAGTCTGACGGCCAACAAGCACAACTGACAGCTAAATTAGTCATTGCCGCCGATGGCGGCAACTCAGTGGTGCGACAGCTGCTTGAAATTCCTACCCGCAGCTGGGATTACGGGCAAGCGGCAGTCATCGCCAATGTCAGCCCTGAACGTTATCACCAGGGGGTGGCCTACGAGCGCTTTACCGATACCGGCCCGGTAGCTATGTTGCCCAATTCCTATGCCGAAACCGGTGACCCCAATCGCTGTAGCCTGGTCTGGACCGTGCGCAGTGGTGACGAAGAGCGAGTGCTGGGCCTGTCTGATGATGACTTTCTGGCCGAACTGCAGACCCGTTTTGGTTATCGCCTTGGTGTGTTGGAAAAGGTTGGGTGCAGAAATGCCTATCCGCTAAAACTGGTGCGGGCCAAACAGCAGGTGCGACCACGCTTGGCCCTGATTGGTAATGCCGCCCATACCTTGCACCCGATCGCCGGGCAGGGCTTTAACCTGGGGCAGCGTGATGTCGCCGTGCTGGCTGATGTGCTGGCAATGGCCATCGCCAGGGGCGAGGACATCGGCGCGACGGAGGTGATGCAGCGCTACGCTGACTGGCGTCACTGGGACCATAAAAAGGTGATCGGTTTTACCGATGGCCTGGCGCGGCTGTTTAGCAATCCACTGGCACCAGTGGTCTTGGCGCGTAATATTGGTTTGTTTACGGTTGATGTGGTGCCGCCGTTAAAGCGCATGCTTAGCCGTCAGACCATGGGTCTGGCGGGTAAACTGCCGCGGCTGGCGATGGGGCTGCCGTTGCGGGCACGGTCTTAGGTTACATCCCATGAAAAAGAAAATCCAATGTCAGAACAATATGATGTAGTCATCGTTGGTGGTGGTATGGTTGGCCTGACCCTGGCCTGTAGTCTGGGGGGGGCAGCTCTGCGCGTTGCCGTGCTCGAGGCCAGTCCGCTGGCGACAGATTGGCCGGCGGATAGTATCGGTCTGCGTGTTTCGGCGATCACTCATGCCAGTCGCAAGGTGTTTGATAATGTCGGTGCCTGGCAGGGTATGGTGGATCAGCGTGTCACCGCTTATGGCGAGATGCATGTTTGGGATGCTGGTGGCGAAGGGGTGATTCACTTTGACTCGGCCGAGGCGGGTGAACCGTCACTGGGTTCCATCATTGAAAACCGGACCATTCAGGCTGCGTTGCTGCAACGGGCCGAACAGTTCGACAATGTTGAGTTGATGATGCCGGCGCGGTGGCAGCAATGGCATGATGAGCAGAACCGCCTTTGTATCAGTCTCGAAGATGGTCGCCAGCTGCGTACCAAGTTGCTGGTGGGGGCGGATGGCGCCCGTTCACCGGTGCGCGAGCAGGCCGGTATCCAAACTAAAGGCTGGGGGTACGATCAGCATGCCGTGATGGCTATCGTCAAGACCGAACAAGCGCATCTACATACCTGTTGGCAGCGGTTTCTGCCGAATGGACCATTGGCATTTCTGCCTATGCACGATCATTACTCCTGTGTGGTCTGGTCGACCACGCCAGATCAGGCCGCTGAACTGGTGGCTATGGATGAGACCCAGTTTCTCGCCCAGCTGGGCGAGGCGTTTGAAAACAAGCTCGGTCAGGTGCTTGAGGTGCGTGAACGAGGCCAGTTTCCGCTGCGTCTGCAACACACCCTGGATTACGTCAAACAGCGCATCGCCCTGGTGGGGGATGCAGCCCATGCCATCCACCCACTGGCCGGGCAGGGGGTCAATCTGGGGGTGTTGGATGCGGCAGCGCTGGCGGAGACCATACTGACCAGCCATGCCGTGCGCCGCGATATCGGTTCGCTGCAGAATCTGCGCCGCTACGAGCGTTGGCGCAAGGGCCAGAATGTCGCCATGATGTTATCCATGGATGGCTTTAAACGGCTGTTTGGTTCCCAGCTGGAGCCGGTCAAACTGATGCGCAACTTTGGACTGAATGCCACCAATAGTCTGACACCAGTGAAACGCCTGTTGATGGAATACGCCATGGGCGATCGGGGCGACCTACCTAAACTGGCTAGTTGAGACAAAAACCCGCTCATGAGTGGCCTTTTGTATATGAGTTAGGAGTGATCATGCTTGGAACCAGACTCATACCGCTTCTTGTCACTTTTTTCCTGTTCCCCGTTGGTGTTGTCTGGGCTGCTGGGGCGAACAGTCCCGAAGCGCTGGCAATGACGCTGGCAAATGCTTATCGTAGCGGTGATGCGGCGGCAATAGTCGCCTTGCACCATTTTGTCCCATCCCCAAATGTCACTGTCGCCGAACAACAAATCACCGCCAGGCGTGACTGGCGGGCCTTGATCCAGCGGTTCAAAATCAGCGGTTACCGTGTAAGCATGCTGTCAGCAAAGGATTGGCAGCAATTCCGTGTGCCTGATCATCCCAATCGGGTACCTGTCAAAAAGTTGGTAATTACGCTGCTGGCACGGCACGGAGCGGAAACACAGGCGGCCAACCACTATATTGGCCGTGTGGCTGGCAGATATTTCTTTATTAACTGAAAAAAAGTATAACTAAAAGAATTCACAGCTCTTGTCGATAAGCTCAGAGACAGGCTGCATTGATTGTTCAATGCGCTGTCGACGAGCCCAGGCAAGGATCTGTAATGAAAATGAAATTCTCCGCTGTATCAATATTGTGCTTTTGTCTGGTCTTGGCTGCAGCTCTGGCAGGCTGTGGTGGGGTAAAAAAGGGTGGTGGCGATGTCTCTGCGGCTAGTTCAGCATCGCTGTCATCGTCGATGGAGTATTTTCTTTTTGGCCTGCGGCAAATAAAGGCCAAGGATATAAGTGGTGCCGCCGAGACGCTGGATGAAATGGAGATCAAATATCCGCTCAATATTGAAACTGGTGAGCTTTATTCCAAGTTGATTGAGGGCTATTACGACGCGGGTCAGGCGGATCAGGTAATAGATTTGGCTAATCGCTTTACGACGATGTTTCCCAGTCACAAAAATGTGGTGCAAGCCCATTACTATGCCGGCATGGCCGATTATGATCGTGGCAGGCAAAACATCTCGATGGATGTTCATACCAGTGATCCTACTTATGCCAAAATGGCATTGGCGCGTTTTTATACTTTATTGAAATGCTGTGGCAATAATGAATATGCCCATAATGCCAAGCAGTATATCTATCACCTGGAAAGCATGATCTCACTCTACGAACTACGCTATATGGAATGGGATTACGATG
Organism: uncultured Chromatiaceae bacterium; assembly: GCA_947259785.1. Classification (GTDB taxonomy): domain Bacteria; phylum Pseudomonadota; class Gammaproteobacteria; order Tenderiales; family Tenderiaceae; genus Tenderia. The sequence goes on from CAMYNQ010000041.1 coordinate 14,397, forward strand.
CTGGAAGAATCAATGCTGCGGCGCAACGGGGTATGAGCTTGAAGCTGACTTACCCGGATAGTGTTGCTGCTAAGCGGGCAACCATGATGCTGTCTGCAACGGTATTTAACAAACATCGGGCCAGCATAGAAAATGCGACGGTTGTTAAGCTGCCTGTTGCCGTCGCTGATGTGGCATCAGTTAAAGCGATCGTGCCAGAGCCTGTTGTCATGGCAAATGTGTCAGCCCCTGTATCAGTTGCTACATCTGCGGCTATCGTACCAATGGTTCAGGCCACGCCACAGGCTGAATCTAAACCGGTTGTAGGAGAAAAGTTTTATGCCATTCAGATGGTGAGCTTATCCACGCTTGATAGCTTGAAAAACACGATGGATTCTATGGGGCTGGGCGATGATGTGGCTCTGTACAGCCATGTGGTTAAGGGCAAAACATACTATATTTCACTTTATGGGAAGTACCCTGATTGGTCGGCAGGTAAAAAAGGTTTGGCGGAGTTAGAGCAGCGCACCGGCAAGACAGGCTACTGGTTACGAAAAATTGATAGCAGTAAAATCAAAGCTGTCGGTTGATGGCGTGTTAGATATTTTAAGGATGAGTTGATGTTAATAAAGACAAGGAAAAAGTCTGAGATAAAAGAGTGTGAGGTTACGCCACAGACTCTATTTGAACAGCGCAGGCTGTTTATCAAAAAGGCTGTGGGGTACTCCGTTGCGGCGGCAGGTTTCAGCCTTCCGGCAACGGCCTTGGCGGCACTGAAAATTAATCCATTTCAAAAAGACAGTGTCTCATTGCGTGGTGAACTGACAGCCAAAAAACACGTCACCAGCTATAATAATTTTTATGAATTTGGCACAGACAAAAAAGATCCAGCTAAAAATGCCGCTAGTCTGAAAACCGATCCATGGTCGGTGACGGTAGAGGGCGAGTGTGACAAACCTGGTGTCTATGCGTTGGAAGACCTGGTCAAGCCACATCCATTTGAAGAACGCATCTATCGACTGCGCTGCGTCGAGGCTTGGTCGATGGTGATTCCCTGGATTGGTTTTCCATTGGCAGATTTAATCAAGCAAATGCAGCCAAATTCAAAGGCGAAGTATGTTGAGTTTACGACGCTTAACGACCCAGAACAGATGCCAGGTCAGAAACGCAGCGTGCTGGACTGGCCTTATGTTGAAGCCCTGCGCATGGATGAAGCAATGAACCCGCTAAGCCTGATGGCTGTTGGTTTATATGGTGAAGTATTGCCAAATCAAAATGGTGCGCCGTTGCGCTTGGTGCTGCCATGGAAGTATGGCTTCAAAAGCATTAAGTCCATCGTCAAGATTCGTTTTTCAGAGAGTCAACCGCAAACCACCTGGAATCTCAGTGGGCCAAAAGAATATGGTTTCTATGCCAATGTAAATCCGGAAGTGGATCACCCGCGTTGGAGTCAATCACGTGAACGTCGTATCGGTGAATTCAGAAAGCGCAAGACCGAAATGTTTAATGGTTATGCCGAAGAAGTAGCTCATCTGTATAGCGGCATGGATTTGAAACGTAATTTCTGACCTTGTTATGTCATTCTCCTGGTATCTGTCGTGGCTGTTTAAACCGCTATTATTCATGGCCTGCCTATTGCCGGCGGTGTTGCTGGGCTACGGTGCCTATACTGATGCGCTGGGCGCCAATCCTATCGAAGAGATTACTCATATCACCGGTGGCTGGTCACTGCGATTTTTGTTGATTACCTTGACGGTCTCACCGCTGGCCATTTTGTTTCACGCTAGATGGTTGAATCGTTTTCGGCGGATGTTGGGTTTGTATTGCTTCTTTTATGTCTGCCTGCACCTGTTGACCTATGTGGTGCTGGATCAGTATTTTGATTGGCCAGAAATCTACAAAGACATCATCAAGCGGCCTTATATCACGGTTGGTTTTACCGCCTTTGTGTTGTTGATTCCCTTGGCCATAACCTCGGTCGATAAGCTGGTGGAAATGATGGGTAAACCGCGCTGGTTAAAACTACATCAGCTGGTATTTGTCTGTGCGGTGTTGGGAGTGCTGCATTTCTTATGGCTGGTGAAGGCCGATATTCTTGAGCCAAGCATCTATGGTGCAATATTGATTGTGCTGTTGGCTTTTAGAGCCTGGCATAGGCGTTCGGTAATGATGAATGCCAGGGGGCATGGGCATAAGATATAGTGGCATTAACTATATCGAGAATAATCGTCATGGCAAAAAAAGAAACCCTGTTTGAGGCAATTGGCGGCCTGCCGACCCTGCAGCAAGTGCACAAGATTTTTTATGACAAGGTTTACCTCCACCCGTGGCTGGGAAAATTTTTCGCCGACCATAATCAAGAAGCAATAGAAACACGCCAAACCCAGTTCATGGCCGAAAAAATGGGCAGTGACAAACCGTATCTGGGCAAGGGGATGAAAATGGCTCATCGGGCTATGTATATCACTCCCGAGTTGTTTGAAATACGCCGTCAGCTATTGCGCGAGTCAATAAAAGAAGGCGGTGTGGCGGATGAGCTGGCGGAGCGTTGGCTCAAGATTGACTCTGCTTTTTATGGTCAAATTGTCAAAGATTCAATCGAGTCATTTTATTCCACTAGCTGGAAATATGAAAAACGAATCATTATCCCCAAGCCGCGTTAACCCGCAGGTAAGCCCGCTGTATCTCTAACCCTAAACCAACCGGCGATGCTGAAACGTTCGCGTTTGGTGATGGCTACCTGGTGCGGAAATTCTTCACTGACAAAACAAACTAGCGTCCCAGCCAAAGGCAAGACAGTGGCAATCACTTCATCACCATTATAAATTTCCAGTTCACCGCCATCGTCTTCCTGCCAGTCAGGATTGAGATAGACAACGATAGTGATGCGGCGCAAATTATTGTTCTGAAAGCTGTCCAGGTGTTTTTGATAACCCATGCCGGCTGGATAGTGGGCGAAATGCACTTCAAGTTCAGTCAGCCCCAGAAACAGTTGCTGATTCAAGGCCTCCTGCAGTTGTCTCATTTCTGTAAGAAAGCGGCGTTGCGCTTCGGTGTCACCATTGATCCAGTGAATGGCATCGCCACGAATGGCGCGAATATGGCTGCGTTGTTGTTCTTTGCCGATGTGTGCGGCGCGTAGTTGGTCTTCTTCCATTAGATTAACCAGCTCTTGATGCAGGGCGGTTATCAGTTCAGCATCGAAGAAATTTGGGTTAATGCTGAGACGCTGATCAATCAATTCATCAATCAATTTTTGTTGTTTCGACTGCCTGGTAAGTTCAGAGTTTTCCATATTGATGAATGCGCGACGCCAGCAAATCCTGGCGTCGTGATTATCGGTTAAAAAATCTGATCCTGTCTACAAATTTTGCCTGAGACTTTTATTCAAACTTTAGTGGTTATGAATTTCAGTGCCAGGCCGTTGTTGCAAAAACGCAGTCCGGTCGGTTTAGGGCCATCCTTGAAAACATGACCCTGATGGCCACCGCAACGGGCGCAGTGGTACTCAGTGCGTGGGATGAGTAGGTAGAAATCAAGCTTGGTTTCTATTGCCTTAGGCAGACTGTCGAAAAAGCTGGGCCAGCCGGTGCCGCTGTCGAATTTCATTGCTGAGTCAAACAGGGGTAGCTCGCAGCCGGCGCAGACATAAGTGCCCGGGCGTTTTTCTTCATTCAGTGGGCTGCTGCGCGGTGGCTCGGTGCCTTCTTCGCGCAGGACGTGGAAGCGCTCGGGCGACAACCGCTGTTGCCACTTCGTTTCGGATAGCACCAGTTTTTTGATCTTGAAATCAGGCGCTGTCTTTTCGCTGCCATTGCTGCGTAATGGAATCAGTGGTGTAGTGGCCAGTGCGAACATGGCAAAAATAAAATTACGTCTTTTCATGGCTGTATTACCTCGCTTAAAGCACCTACTGTTGGTGTTTGGAAACCTGTCTTAACTATAGGTGGTGGAGGTCACAGGCCTATCCTATAAAAATCACAAATCGTTAACATTTAATAAGCCACCTGTTGCCTGGATGGAGGTGGGGTCATTCGGTCTGGTCAGCCAAAGTGCAATGCCACTTGCTTCGGTTGATGTCGTGAGCAGATCATTTTCAAGTTGCCACTGATAGCTCTGTTGGTTTTCGTTTTGTTGGTATTGCCTGAATTCAAGTACGACAAAATCATGTTCAAGCCGTTTGCCGCGGTTTTCACCGTTGATTATATTTGACGACAGATCAAAGCCAAGTAAGGCGACATTGAGCAACAGCGGGCCTTGTACGGGCGTTGTTGGTGTAAAGCTCACATGTTTGGATTTGCTGTCGATGCTGGCGCGCAATATACCGACGTCATTGCTGTTGTGGTGTAGTGGCTGTTTGTCAAACCAGCCGCGCCATTCGCGGCCGTTTTTGACGAAACCCGGTGTGTAGACCACATTTAGATGGCCGTGTTGTTTGTAGTTGCGTTGCCGTTGCGAATAGCCGGGTTGTGAAAATCTGTCTTTCCAGCCAAGAAAATTCCAGTAATCAACATGAAATGCCACCGGCACGATTTGTTGCCATAGGTGTTTGTCTTGTTTCAGTTGGCTTAACCAGTGATCCGCAGCTGGGCAGCTACTACAGCCTTCCGAGGTATAGAGTTCAAGCAGGGTGGCCTGTTGTGAGGCGCTGCTGAACTCTACTGCCAGGGCTGTGTTGATAGGGCTGGTGGCAAGAACTAACAATGCAATGGAATTTTTTAAAAACAATAGATCACTTCCAGGTTATGCGGCAGGCAGAGAAAAACTGAAACTTGCGCCTTGCCCATTTTTGCTTTCTACTTTAATGCTGCCGTTGTGTAGATCAATAATGCGCTTAGCGATGGCCAGACCAAGACCGCCGGGCTCGGCACGATTGCTGTTGTCCTTGCCCTGATAAAATCGATCAAAGACCTTATTCAGATCGGCGGCGGCAATGCCTGGGCCGCTGTCTTGAATCGTGACTACGGGTTTTTCATCTGTTGCCGTGATGCAGACTTTTATATCGCCGTTTTCAGGTGTGAATTTGATGGCGTTGCCGAGCAGGTTTTCAAACACTCGTGCCACCATGCCGATGTCGGCATCGACGAACAGGGATTCCGTATCGACAGCCAGTGTTAATGTGATCTCTTTTTGCTGAGCCGTGAGTTGAAATTTTTGTACAACGTCATGAGCCAGTTCGGCCATGTTGAATCTTTCATGTGTCAGCAGGCTATCTTGTGCCTCCAGCTTGGCCAGTTCAAATAACTCAGTGATGAGTTGATTGAGACGCTCACTGCTTTTTAAGGCCAGTGCCACGTAATGGTTTTGTTCATCTTGGTTAAGCTGCTCACCTTTTAATTGCAGGGTTTCGAGATAACCGTGCAGGATCGCCATTGGCGTGCGCAGGTCGTGCGAGACATTGGCCACCAGTTCACGGCGCAGGCTGTCTTGCTGCTTAAGTGCGTCCATTTGTTCCATGATGCGCTGCGCCATTTGATTAAAGGTATTGCCGAGCTGATCAATCTCGTCATTGGTTTTTTGTTGTGTGGTGGTGATCAGGTAATGACTGAAATCACTTTGGCGAAAACCATCCATGTCACTGCTGAGTCGATTGAGTCGCTGGGTTAGTTTGCGAAACAGCAACAGCCCAACCAGCAGGCCAATTAATAAACTACCGATCAGGGCGCCGCCAGTCTGTTTCCAGATAATGTTTTCTTTGATGAATTGTTCGGCGTTGTCGTATTGCTTGCCGAGCAAGACAACATAGAGATAGCCTTCCGGTTTGGCTGCGCTGGGGACAGGCGTAACAGAAAATATTTTTTGTCTATCATGGCTGCGTGGATCATCACCCAGCAGCGGCAACTTTTCACCATTCAGAAATGCCTGGATCGGTGCCAGGGAAACGGCGCGGCGCTTAACCTGGCCCGGGTCGGCGGAATAGGAAAGAATCTTGCCTTCAAGATCGAGTAGATAGATCTCGATGCTGGGGTTGATGACCATGTATTCCATAAAGGTCGAACTGAGTGCCTTTTCATTTAGTGTGCCGGATTCAACCAGGTTGCGATCGGCCACCAGGTTTTTGGCTAGATTGAGATTGAGTTTTTGATCGGTCTTTTGCAGATAGTATTGCGCCGCTGACAGGCTGATCAGGGTGTAGAGCACACCGACGCAAATCAGCAGTACCACCAGCGATAGAGATAGCTTTCCATAAAGGCTGCGAAACATTAGACCTGGGCCTCATTGAATTTATATCCCACGCCCCAGACCGTCATAATGTATTGCGGTTTGGCCGGGTCGACTTCGATTTTGGTGCGCAGGCGATTGATGTGCGAATTGACCGTATGTTCATAACCTTCGTAGCTGTATCCCCAGACCTGATCCAATAGCTCGGTGCGACTGTAAACACGGCCGGGGTGTGCGGCAAAGTACATCAGCAGGTCAAACTCCTTGGCGGTCAGATCGATGTTTTTGCCAGCTAGGCTGACGCGGTGTTTGTCTGGTTCGATAAGCAGTTCGCCGAACTGTAGTTGTGGTGTTTGTTGTGCGGGTGCCTGCAGGGCGTCGAGGCGGCGAAACTGTCCTTTTACCCGCGCCAGCAGCTCGGGGATGCTAAAGGGTTTGGTGATGTAATCGTCGGCACCGATCTCCAGTCCTAGCACTCTATCGAGTTCCGATGATTTGGAGGTCAACATCATCACCGGCACCACGGCGTTGCTGGCACGCAATTGTTTGCACACCTCAAGGCCGTCCATCACCGGCAGCATCAGGTCGAGGATCACCAGCTCGTAGGCTTTATCCTTGAAGCGTTGCAGTCCCTCGGCACCGTCGCATGCAATGTCGGCCTGACAGTGGATGTCTTTCAAGTGCAGCTGCACCAGACTGGCTATCTCGGGATTGTCTTCAATGATCAGCACGTTGTGGGTCATGGTTTGTATTCCTGCTGTTTAAGTCCCCCTCCTAGTCATGCACCCGAAGGGCATAAAGGAGGGGGAGCATGGGCAGCGCCCATTTGGGCTGCTGTTATTGTTGTGTTCGGGTAATGACGATCCGCGCACCGGGATTGTCAAACCGATGCGAGGCATTCAGGCCTGAGGTCGTCAGACCATCGTCCTGACTCACTATGCCCGGATGAACCACAATAAAATCTCGGTCATCGCGCGCCGCATTCATACCCTCGCCACCCTGGCCCGGCAAATCAGTTGCCGCTTCGCTGTTGGCCTCTGTGCCAGCGTCATAGACCCGGGCATGTAGCACCACCGACTCGCCAATCGCCAGTTCGCTGATATCAACATCATCCAGGCCAATAAAGCCGTCATTGGTGTTCACCAGCATGCCAGCCAGACTTAGTCGTGGTTTGGGGCTAATACCTTGCACTTTTATGGTTTCATTGCTGCCGGGGGCGATAACACCCGTGCCGCTGGCGCTGTTAAGCACCTTATTATCGCTATCGGCCTCAGCGATAAAAGCGCTAGGGTCACCGCCTTCAGCCAGTTGCTCAAGGCCGTCGCTGGCCATGGCGCCGAGGCTGAAGCCGTCATAACCGGACTTGTGCAGCACCGCTGCTACCGGGGCAAAGGGCTGATGGTTGCTGAGATTGGTCACCTCAACGTTGAAACTGCGATGCGGATTATTGTCGTTACAGCCTTGCAGCAGCAAGGCAGAGCCCAGGGCTGCGGCAATGGCACCAAATTTGATTGAATGTTTCATCATGACCTCCTTAGTTGACGGTAATGACTAATTCAGCTACCGGATTGAGCCAGCGGTGGACACTGCTGTCCAGGTCGCTGGCGCCACCATTGGCATCGCTGTCACCCAGGTTGCCGCGGTGAATGTGGACCATGCTGTTGTTGTCGGCCGTTGCCACCCCTGTGCCGCCGGTGCCGTCATGTGCGCCCGGATCAAATGGAATGCCCGCCGCGCCTGGCGCACCGCCACCGGTGATCAGTTCGTCATTGGCTTCGGTACCGGCATCATAGCCGTTGAGGTAATAGGTGTAAGTGCCTTTGACGGTAGGAATCTCAATGCTGTCAGCACCGACAAAACCATCATTGGTGGGCAGCATCATGGCGGTGAGAGACAGTTGGGTATTACCGTCATTGCTCATCAGCATAAAACTGGTGTTGGCGCCAGG
>CAMYNQ010000042.1 GCA_947259785.1 uncultured Chromatiaceae bacterium
CCGGTAGCTGATGCTGAGCGTTTTCATGTCAGTGAGGCGGGTGTGGTGCTGGTCGTGCCTGAAATGCTGGGGCAAGAATTACATTATGTCCGTTGATTCCCGTCTAAAGGTGGTGCTGTGTTGGCACATGCACCAACCTAATTATTTTGATCCATCGGCCAACGAATACATTCTGCCTTGGACTTATCTCCATGCCATTAAAGATTATGTCGATATGGCAGCACATCTTGAGGATGTGCCAGCTGCTAAGGCCGTGATCAATTTTGCGCCTATCCTGCTTGAACAGTTGGATGATTATGCTAAACAGGTAGCCGCATTTTTGCGTGAGGGTAAGGCAATACAGGACGACTTGCTGTCGGCCCTAGTGAGTTCAACTCTACCCGAAGAACCTGAACATAGAATTATCCTGGTCAAAGCCTGTTTGCGTGCCAATGAAGGTACGATCATCAAACGCTTTCCCTGTTTTCAGCGGTTGGCTGAGATGGCCAATCGTTTGATGGATGTGCCGGATGACTGGGGCTATGTTAGTGATCAATATATGGCTGATATTGTCACTTGGTATCACCTCGGCTGGATGGGCGAAACAGTGCGTCGTCGTGATCCTCGTATCAAGGCGTTGATGGAAAAGGCTAGCGGTTTCAGTTTGCATGACCGGCATGAGTTAATGACGGTGATCAGCGAATTGCTGAGTGGCGTAATCGAACGTTATCGACGTTTGGCAGAGAATGGTCAGGTAGAGCTCTCCTTCACGCCTTACGCACATCCAATTATGCCGTTGTTGCTAGATATCAAGAGTACTCATGAGGCCATGCCCGAAGCACCTCTGCCCCTAGCGGAGACATACCCAGGCGGAGAGGCAAGGACTGAGTGGCATATTGAAAAGGGTCTGCAAACCTTTGAACATTATTTTGGTTTTCGTCCGCCGGGCTGTTGGCCTTCAGAAGGCGCCATGAGTATGCACACCTTAAAGCTCTTGGATAAGTATGGTTTGCGTTGGGCTGCTAGTGGTGAGAGTGTGTTGCGTAATAGTTTGAATCTTGAACAGACTCCCCCGAATCTGCGCGAACACCAGGATATTCATAAGCCTTATTTGCCCGAGGGGCAGAAGATAGGCTGTTTTTTTCGTGATGATGGTCTATCAGACTCTATCGGATTTAAATATTCAAACTGGCATGCTGATGATGCCGTTGCTGATTTTATGCACCATCTGGAAAACATTGCCGACGTTAGTACCGACAAGCCAGAGGCGGTGGTATCGATTATTCTTGATGGTGAAAATGCCTGGGAATATTTCCCTGAGAATGGTTACCACTTTCTCAGTGCTTTATACAGTCAACTGTCGTCCAACCCCAAATTGCAACTAACAACTTTTTCAGAGTGCCTGGATCAGGGTTCTGTCTCAGATGAGTTGCCGCATATTGTGCCTGGCAGCTGGGTTTATGGGACTTTTTCGACATGGATCGGTGAGCAGGATAAAAACCGCGGTTGGGATATGCTGGTTGAAGCCAAGCGTAGTTTTGATCATGTGGTGGCTAGTGGTCGACTAACCACCGAGCAGCTTGAAAATGCAGAGCGTCAACTTGGTATTTGTGAAGGCTCGGACTGGTTTTGGTGGTTTGGTGATTATAATCCTTCGGATGCCGTGCGTGATTTTGAGCGTCTCTATCGTATGCAGCTGGCAACGCTGTACCAAATGTTGGCTGAGGAACCGCCTGAGCATCTTTCTCATGCCTTTACTCATGGTGGCGGTGATCCCGCTGCAGGTGGTGTGATGCGGCAGGGTCAGGAAGGCTAGATGGTCCCAGTCGAAACGCCTCTCGGTCGTCGCCGTGCCGGAGTGTTGTTGCATCCAACCTCTCTTCCTGGTGGTGCAGGTTGTGGAGACTTGGGCGTTGATGCATATAAATTTATCGACTTTCTCGCTGCAGCAGGTATTAGTGTCTGGCAGATGCTGCCTCTGGTGCCGACGCATGGCGACTTTTCTCCCTATCAGGGGTTGTCGGTACATGCGGGTAATCCACTGTTAATCAATCTTGAGCTGTTGCAGGAGTGGGGCTTGCTGGCAGAATCTTTGGAGATTGAACCGAATAACTTTGTTGAATATCGACTGGCCATGCTTAGGCATGCCTACCAGGGGTTCAAGCTGCTGGCCGATGATGGCATACGAGCAGAGTACGATGATTTTATCGAGAGCAACAAGCACTGGCTGCAGGACTATGCGTTGTTTCAGGCGATTCGACAGGCGCATGGCAATGCTCATTGGTTGAATTGGCCAGATGCGTTTAGGGATCATGAAGAGAATGCCTTGGCTGAGGCTGAACCGATTCTGGTTGAGGCGATTGAATATGTTCGCTTTGAGCAGTTTGTCTTTTTTCGTCAATGGGGGCTTCTGCATGAATATGCCCGCCAACGTGGTGTGACCCTGTTTGGCGATATGCCTATCTTTGTTGCTCACGATAGTGCCGAGGTTTGGGCTCATCGTGAATATTTCAGTCTTGATGAGCATGGTAAGGCTGAGGTGGTGGCCGGCGTGCCGCCAGACTATTTTTCTGAGACAGGCCAGCGCTGGGGTAATCCCCATTACCGCTGGGATAAAATACAAGCTGATGATTTCAAATGGTGGAAGGCGCGTATGGCCACCCAGCTGGAAATGTTTGAATGGGTTCGCATCGATCATTTTCGTGGTTTCGAGGCCTATTGGGAAATCCCTGCTCACGAGGAAACCGCTATTAATGGCCGTTGGGTCAAGGCGCCGGGCGATGAACTATTTGAGTCGTTACATAAAGAGTTTGATCCTTTACCGTTGGTTGCAGAAGACCTGGGTATTATTACTGCCGACGTGGATGCGCTACGTAAAAACCATAACTTGCCGGGCATGAAAATTCTGCAATTTGCCTTTGGTGGTGATTCCTCCAATCCATACCTGCCTCATAATCAAGCATTCGATAGCGTCGTCTACACAGGTACACACGATAATGACACTAGTATTGGTTGGTATGAGTCTTTGTCGGCTGAGGTGCAAGGGCATCTGGCTGAATACCTTGGCTACCCTACTGAAACCATGCCTTGGCCCTTGGTCCGTTCAGCACTAGCCTCCGTCGCCTGTTTGGCAATTATTCCAATGCAGGACTTATTGTCTCTGGATGGTCAGCACAGAATGAACACCCCAGGAACAACAGAAGGTAACTGGCGTTGGCGTTTTGACTGGTCGCAGGTAGATGAAGGTTTGGCGCCACGGGTACGCAAGCTGGTACATCAATACGGGCGTTAACAGATCTGTTTTAGTGTTGATCTATCCCGTTGTCTGAATAGCGCGGTCTGACCGTCCAGTAGCGCGGTGAATTTTTCTGTTGATATGGCCGGGCTGTAATAAAAGCCCTGAATAACAGAGCAACCGTTTTGATTGAGAAAATCTTGTTGTTCAATATTCTCAACCCCTTGGCAATAATCTTCAGTTTCACCTTTTTGGCAATCGCCAGCCGGGGCTGGCTTAATTGGGCAATTCAGTTTTGTTTGGACAATAAAAAGCCCCGCTGCTAGCAGCGGGGCTTTTTTGAGTATGGTACCGAAGGCCGGACTTGAACCGGCACGCTGTCACCAGCATCGGATTTTGAATCCGACGTGTCTACCATTCCACCACTTCGGCAGGTGCTGTGGGCAGGAGGTTTAGATGCTGACCACAGGAAGTCGCGTAGTATAAGTGCAAGTTGTCTGTTCGGCAAGAACTGTCGATTAGCTTTCCAGAAACTGGTACCATCCGGCGCCATGTTACGTACCGATTTTGATTATCATCTGCCGCCTGAGCTAATCGCTCAACAGCCGTTGTCTGAGCGTGGGGCTAGTCGTTTATTGCTGCTGGATGCGGCAACTGACCGGCTTGAGGATTGCGTATTTCATGATTTGTTAGACCAATTGCAGTCCGGTGATCTGCTGGTGTTTAATGATACCCGTGTGATTCCCGCGCGTCTGTTTGGCGCTAAGGCCAGTGGTGGCAAGGTTGAAGTGATGATTGAACGGGTGGTGGATCAGCATAATGCCCTGGCCCATGTGCGCGCCAGCAAATCACCCAAACCAGGTAGCCGACTGCTACTGGATGGCGGGGTTGAGGTTGAGGTGACAGGGCGGCAAGAGGATCTGTTTGAATTGCGCTTTCTCGATCAGCGGCCACTGTTTGAAATTTTGGATCAGGTTGGTCACATGCCGTTGCCACCTTATATAAGTCGTGAAGATGAGCTGGCTGATCGTGAGCGTTATCAGACGGTTTTTGCCAACAAGCCGGGCGCTGTGGCTGCGCCAACTGCCGGTTTGCATTTTGATCAGGCTATGTTGGGTCGGTTGGCAGAGAAGGGAGTTGAGCAGGCTTTTGTCACTTTGCATGTGGGGGCGGGTACCTTTCAACCGGTACGGGTGGATGATGTTGCCGACCATAAGATGCATGCCGAATATGTTGAGGTTAGTCAGCAGGTCTGTGACCAGATAGCTGCTACCCGTGCCCGTGGTGGACGAGTGGTGGCCGTGGGTACCACAGCCCTGCGGAGTTTGGAGGGGGCGGCGGTAGCCAATAATGGTTTGGCGCCATTCTCAGGCGAGACGTCTATCTTTATTACCCCAGGCTACAAGTTTCAGGTGGTGGACCTGTTGATTACCAACTTTCACCTGCCCGAGTCTACCTTATTGATGTTGGTCAGCGCTTTTGCCGGTTACGAACGGGTAATGGCAGCCTATCGGCATGCAGTAGACAAGCGGTATCGATTTTTTAGTTACGGCGACGCCATGCTGGTAATACCCGAGCCTGGCGCGTTGGCAGAGAGAGTATCATGAAGTTTGATTTAAAAAACACTGACGGTAATGCCCGCCGTGGCCAACTGAGCTTTGAGCGCGGCACGGTGCAGACCCCGGCCTTTATGCCGGTGGGTACCTATGGCACGGTCAAGGCGATGACGCCGGAAGAACTAAAAGGCTTGGGTGCTGAGATCATTCTTGGTAACACCTTTCATCTGATGTTGCGTCCCGGTACTGAAATCATTCAGAAACACGGCGATCTGCATGACTTTATGCATTGGGATGGGCCTATTTTGACTGATTCCGGTGGCTTTCAGGTTTTCAGTCTGGGTGAGATGCGTAAGATCACCGAAGAGGGTGTGGCCTTCCGTTCGCCGGTGAATGGCGATAAGGTCTTTCTTGATCCCGAGCGTTCGATGCAAGTACAGCGCGAGCTGGGCTCGGATATCGTCATGATCTTTGATGAATGCACCCCATACCCGGCCACTGAAGAGCAGGCCAGTGAGTCGATGCAACTGTCATTGCGTTGGGCTCAGCGCAGCAAGGCCGCCCATGAGGGTAACCCCAATGCTCTGTTTGCCATTGTCCAGGGAGGTATGTATCCAGAGCTGCGTACCACATCGCTCGATGGTCTGAAACAGATTGGTTTTGATGGCTATGCCATTGGCGGTCTGTCGGTGGGTGAGACCGAAGCGGAACGGATTATGATCCTTGATCATCTACAACCGCAGCTGCCGGAAGATAAGCCCCGTTATCTGATGGGAGTGGGCAAGCCTGAGGATATTGTCGAGGCGGTGCGTCGTGGTATAGATATGTTCGATTGTGTCATGCCGACCCGAAATGCCCGCAATGGCCACCTATTTACCCATTTTGGCGATGTTCGCATCCGTAATTCGAAAAACAAGCAGGATACCCGGCCACTGGATGATAGCTGTGGTTGTTATACCTGTCAGCACTATAGTCGCTCTTATCTGCATCATCTGGATAAGTGTGGCGAGATCCTCGGCTCACATCTGAATACCATCCACAATCTCTATTATTACCAGGAGTTGCTGGCGGGCTTGCGAGCAGCGATTGAGGCCGGTGAGCTGGAGTCCTTTGTCAGTGAGTTCTATGCCAAACGCACTAAAGCTGTGTCATAATACGCGACTTTGTTTTCCAGCTCTGATGCGGGTTGGAAAAATTTATATGTAAGTTTTTGGAGAGTTAAAAGATGAGTTTTTTCATTTCTGATGCCATGGCCCAGGAAGCAGCGGCTGCAGGCGGCGAGCCTGGCATGATCAATTTTGCATTCCTGATTGTTCTGTTCCTGATTTTCTATTTTCTACTGCTGCGTCCGCAGATCAAACGTGCAAAAGAACATAAAAAAATGACCGAAGCACTGTCTAAAAATGACGAAGTGATTACCACCGGCGGAATAGCTGGCAAGGTCATCAAGATTGATGAAAGCTTTGCCACGGTAAAGATTGCCGAGGGCGTTGAAGTTCAAGTACAGAGAAGTTCGATTGGTTCTCTGCTGCCAAAAGGCAGTGTTAAATTCTAAGACCGTGTCAGACAGGAAGTTCGGGACAAAAATATGATTAATCAGTACCCGTGGTGGAAAAACCTGCTAGTCGTTGTTGTAGTGGCGATTGGCGCACTCTATGCCTTGCCTAACCTTTATGGTGAAGATCCTGCTTTGCAGATCTCTTCAACCCGTGGTGCTGACATTACCGATGTCACCCTGGGGGATGTCCGTAGCGAGTTGCAGCGCCAGGGTATTAAGCCGCTGGCTATGGATATTGAACCACAAGGTTTGGTGGTGCGTTTTTCCAATACCGAGGAACAGCTCAAGGCCCGAGATCAACTGGCTTTGTTCATGCAGGATGATTATGTCATTGCTCTCAACTTGGCCCCGGCAACCCCAGACTGGTTACGTTCCTTCAATGCCTTGCCGATGTATCTTGGCCTTGACCTGCGGGGTGGTGTGCATTTCTTAATGCAAGTTGATACCGATGCGGCGGTGCAGATGGCGGAAGATCGGTATGTTGGCGACTTGCGCGCGTTGCTACGCGAAAACAAGGTGCGTTACCTGACAGTGAGTCGTGTTGCCAAGGGTGGGGTGGATATCAAATTTCGCAATACTGAGGCCCAGCAAAAAGCAGTTAGCGTGATTCGCAAGGAATATCGCAACCTGTTGCTTGATGATGAACAGCGCGGAGAGGCCTTTTATGTCATGGCCAGGCTGTCTGAAGATGAAATACGTGAAACGCGTAAGTTCGCTGTGCAGCAGAATGTCACCACCCTGCGTAATCGTGTCAATGAGTTAGGTGTAGCTGAGCCGTTGATTCAGCGCCAAGGTGAAGACCGCATCGTGGTGCAGTTACCGGGCGTACAGGATACGGCTCGCGCCAAGGAAATCCTGGGTGCCACGGCAACCCTGGAATTTCGCATGGCGGATGAGACCGGTAATCTTCAGGATGCCCTGACAGGTCGTGTGCCCGCTGGTTCGCGCCTCTACAAGACCCGTGAAGGTGGTCATGTACTGCTGAAGAAACGGGTCATCGTGACCGGTGATTCGATCACCGATGCCCGTTCCGGTATCGATCCACAAAATGGCAGTCCCAATGTGCGTATCTCCCTGGATCAGAAGGGTGGTAAGAAGATGCTCAATACCACCAAGGATAATGTCGGCAAGGGCATGGCAGTGGTATTTATCGAGTTGAAGAGCAAGTCGAAGATGGTGGATGGTGAGTTGGTCAAGGTGCGCACCAAGGTGGAAGAGGTGATTAACGTCGCCAATATCCGCGAGCAATTTGGCAGCGGTTTTCAAATCACCGGTATGAATAGTACTGAAGAGGCTCGCACACTTTCGCTGTTGTTGCGTGCCGGTGCTTTGTCGGCGCCAATCGAGATTATGGAAGAGCGTACTGTCGGTCCAAGCCTGGGGCAGGACAATATCGACATGGGTTTTAAATCTGTTGTTATTGGTTTTGTGCTGGTGCTGATCTTCATGGCGATTTATTACAAGGTGTTCGGCATGGTGGCCAATCTGGCGCTGGCCTTTAACTTAGTAATGGTTGTGGCGGTGCTGTCCATGTTTCAAGCCACCCTAACCTTGCCCGGTATCGCTGGTATTGTTTTGACCGTCGGTATGGCGGTAGATGCCAATGTGCTGATCTTTGAACGTATCCGTGAGGAATTGCGTAACGGTGTCACGCCGCAGGCAGCTATTCACGCCGGCTATGAAAAGGCCGTGTCGACCATTGCCGATGCCAATATTACTACCTTGATTGCCGCTTTTGTGCTGCTGGGTTTGGGCACTGGCCCGATTAAGGGTTTTGCCATCACACTGGCGATAGGCATTCTGACTTCCATGTTTACCGCCATCGTTGGTACCCGTGCCGTGATCAACCTGGTTTACGGTGGTAAACGGGTAAAGAAGCTTTCTATTTGATGGCTGGCCCAGTGGCGAATAAGTAAAAGAATTAGGAAATCAAAGATGAAGATACTGGATACAACTCATAGCATCGACTTCATGAGCAAGAGCAATCTGGCTCTGATTGCATCTGTGCTGATGATATTGGTGTCAATTGCTTCGCTGGCAACCCGCGGCCTGAACCTCGGTATCGACTTTACTGGTGGTACCCTGGTTGAGGTTGGTTACACTGAGTCAGCAGATTTGTCGCAGCTACGTTCGGCTTTGGGTGCAGGTGGTTTTGATGGCGCAGTGGTACAGCATTTTGGTACCTCGAAGGATGTCTTGATCCGCTTGTCACCGCAGGCCGGTGAAGCAACGGCGGACGTGAGCAGTCGTGTTTTGCAGGCTTTGGAAGGTAATGGTCAGGATGTTGATCTACGTCGAGTTGAGTTTGTCGGGCCACAGATTGGTGATGAATTGACCGAGGATGGTGGTCTGGCCATGTTGGCCGCGTTGTTTGGTATTTTGATTTATGTCTATTTCCGTTTTGAGATTCGCTTCTCAGTGGGTGCTGTTATCGCGCTGGTGCATGATGTGCTGATTACGATGGGCATCTTTTCTGTCTTCCAGTTTGAGTTTGATCTGACGGTGCTTGCAGCAATTCTAGCGGTAATTGGTTACTCGTTGAACGATACCATTGTCGTCTATGATCGCATCCGCGAAAACTTTCGCAAGATGCGTAAGGGTACATCGATGGAGGTGATTAACCGTTCCATTACCCAGACACTTGCCCGTACCTTGGTGACTTCATTAACTACTTTGTTGGTATTGGCTGCATTATTTTTGGTGGGTGGCGAGATTATTCATGGCTTTGCTTTAGCCTTGATTATCGGTGTGCTGGTAGGTACTTACTCTTCAGTCTACGTTGCCAGCAGCGCAATTCTGATGTTGGGTGTGAGTAAAGCGGATTTGATGCCGGTTGAGCGAGAGGGTGCGGATTTGGATAGTACGCCCTAATTATTAGATATTGGTTTCGATAAAAAAGCCCGCATAAAGCGGGCTTTTTTATTAGGCTGGCATATCATCTGTTTTGTCGAGTTCCTGCTGCTTGGTGCCAAGCGGATCCACTTCGATACGATCTCGGCCTGTTGTCTTGGCTTTATACATGGCCACGTCTGAGCGTCTAATCAGTTCATCAGCGTCTTCGCCCTGGTTGTAGAGAGTGATGCCAGCCGAGAAGGTTGGTACTGGTATTTCTACATCCTTGACGAGCATGCAGGGTTCAGCCTTGAGCTTGTATTGCAGCTTATGCAGCGCGCTGAGTGCGCCATCGATATCGGTATTAGGGAATAATACTGCAAACTCTTCACCACCATAGCGTGTTGCCATGTCGTGATAGCGGAACACAACGTTCATGTTCTGGGCGAAGTGTTGCAGAATAACGTCGCCGGCAGCGTGTCCATAGGTATCGTTGATCGGCTTGAAGTTATCGATATCGATCAGGGCCACCGCCATGGGATAGTCAAAACGCATTGCCCTGGAAATTTCATCATCAAGACGTGCCAGGAATGCACGTCGATTGGGTAGTTGGGTCAGCTCATCGGTCAGGCTGAGGCGATGTACGCGCGAAAGCTCTTCGTTGAGGTTGTTGTTATTAGAAGCTATGTCGTTAAGGCCATCGTCAATACTTTGAAATTTGCTTGCCAGATCCTGCTGCATCTTGATCAGCTTGGCATAACGTCTGAGAAAAGTATTCTTAACCTGGCTTACATCATCGCTTTCATCCAGATTGCGTATTACCGCAAACGAGTTGTGTAGCAGTTTCGACAATGCAGAGTTGAACTGCTTGGCATTGTCGATCTGGTCAGCCAGGCTGGATTGAATGGTGCCGAAACTGTCGCGTGTCTGGTCGATGTTGCAAAAGGGCGCGTCTGAATCAATTGTTGCGTCACTGTGATCGGTATTGACAGACTGTTCGGTTATCTCAGGTGATATAGGTTTTGGCGCAACAGGCTGGTCGATATGTTCCTGGCTGAGCTGGCTGATTCCAATGTCATCGCCGAGTAGCGAATTAATGGTTTCCTGCATGCTCTTTTGGCCCAGTGTGCTGTCTTTTTGTACCTGATCGAGCAATTGTTGAACTTGACTCTGAATGTCATGTAGTTCCGATTCAGTCATAGAGTCCTGTAGGCTCTTTTGCATGATTTGAATTTGCATGCTTTGCTCAGCACCGCCAGGGAAGTGTTCGGTCAGACTGCGAAGCAGGCTGCTGAGCAGGTTTAGGTAAAGTTTTTCAGAATTGAGTTGGGCGCTCTCAAGCTCGAGAAACGACTGTGCTATGTGGTTATATAGGGTCGAGCCTGCACCGCTACCTTTCAGGTTGTCGAGTAGCGAGAGTATTCTCGCGAATGTTCTTGTGTGTGCTTGATATGTGGTAATTTCCAACTTCTATTGCCCCATAATGCCAGATTTGCCGGTCAGGATTTTATCATTGTTGCCTTGGCGAATTCAGGTTGATTATTTAGTTGGCTTACTGCGGTCGCGCAGAAAAGCCCATACTGCCTACGATTTCGACTATATCATTATTTGCTACTTAATGAGTATTTAATCTTTTGTATTATAAAGGTGTTTTTCATTTGAATGTTTTATGGCTTGTTTGTATGGGGTTGTACTCAATGCATAAATGGTCGTAATCAGGTATCCTTACGCCCCTTTCTGACGATGATTTTTAGCTAGCTGGAGATTTATAACGCCATGTTTACCAAGGATATGACGATTGCTGGATATGACGATGAACTGTGGACGGCGATGGAGCATGAGCGTGAGCGCCAGGAAGTACACATTGAATTGATCGCCTCTGAAAACTATACCAGCCCGCGGGTGATGCAGGCACAGGGGTCTGTGCTGACCAATAAATACGCTGAAGGCTATCCAAACAAGCGTTATTACGGTGGCTGTGAGTTTGTCGATATTGCTGAGCAACTGGCGATTGATCGCCTTAAAGAACTATTTGGCGCTGATTATGCCAATGTTCAGCCGCACTCCGGTTCTCAGGCCAATGGTGCCGTTTACATGGCCTTGTTGCAACCCGGTGACACTGTGTTGGGTATGAGTCTGGCCCATGGCGGTCACCTGACCCATGGTTCACACGTCAATTTTTCCGGCAAGACTTACAATGCGGTTCAATATGGTCTGAATGAAGCCACTGGCGAGATCGATTACGATCAGGTCGAAGCGTTGGCCAAAGAGCATAAACCGAAGATGATTGTGGCCGGCTTTTCTGCCTATTCCCGTGTGGTGGACTGGCAGCGTTTTCGTGATATTGCCGATGCTGTGGGTGCCTATCTGCTGGTTGATATGGCCCATGTTGCCGGTTTGATTGCGGCGGGTGAATACCCTAGCCCGGTACAGATTGCCGATGTCACTACCTCGACCACCCATAAGACCCTGCGCGGTCCACGTGGCGGTATTATCCTGGCCAAGGCCAATCCTGAGATCGAGAAAAAACTGAATTCAGCTATCTTTCCTGGCATCCAGGGCGGTCCGCTAATGCATGTGATTGCTGGTAAGGCAGTGGCTTTCAAAGAGGCGTTGGAGCCAGGTTTCAAAACTTATCAACAGCAGGTGGTGAAAAACGCCCGGGCCATGGCTAAGGTGTTTATCAAACGTGATTATGATGTTATTTCCGGTGGTACTGACAATCACCTGTTTCTGGTCAGCTTCATCAAGCAGGAGCTAACGGGTAAGGATGTTGATGCCTGGTTGGGAAATGCCCACATTACCGTCAATAAGAATGCTGTGCCGAATGATCCGCAGTCGCCGTTTGTGACTTCCGGTATTCGTATCGGTACGCCGGCCATTACCACACGTGGTTTTGATGAGGCCGACAGTCGTGATCTGGCGCATTGGATCTGTGACATCATCGACGCCAAGGGCGAGCAAGCGACCATTGATGCGGTTACGGCGAAAGTGGCTGAGGTGTGTCGTCGCCTGCCAGTCTACGCCGCTTAAGACTCGCTTATGCGTTGTCCCTTTTGCGCTGCTGATGAAACTAAGGTCATCGACTCGCGTCTGGCGAATGAGGGCGATAGCGTCCGTCGTCGGCGCGAGTGCCTGACCTGTTCTGAGCGTTTCACCACCTTTGAAACGGCCGAGTTGGCCCTGCCACGGATTGTCAAAACCGATGGTATTCGCGAGCCTTTTGATGAGGAAAAGATGCGTCGAGGCATGTTGCGGGCGCTGGAAAAGCGGCCCGTTAATACAGAAAAGGTCGAGGCCGCTATTAGTCGCATCAAATCTTTGTTGCGTTCTACCGGTGACCGGGAGGTCTCGTCCCAGCGTCTGGGTGAGTGGGTGATGGATGCGCTGGCCGATCTTGACCATGTCGCCTATATCCGTTTTGCCTCGGTGTATCGCAGTTTTGAAGATGTCAGTGCCTTTCGTGAAGCGATCGAACGGCTGGAAAACGAGCCTTCGGCTGAGTTGAAGGCACAGCAGATTTCACTGTTGCCTAGCAGCAATAAGAAGAAAGACGACTGAGTTTGATCACGCTTCCTGTCATACAACTAGCCGTGTAATCTTTCCCCATGTTTTCAGCTGACGATTATCGTTATATGAGCTTGGCTCTGCGTTTAGCAGAGCGGGGTTTGTATACCACTGACCCCAATCCGCGGGTTGGCTGTGTCATCGTTGTTGATGGTGTAGTCGTTGGTCAGGGTTGGCATCGTGCCGCTGGTGAAGCCCATGCAGAAGTTCATGCCCTGCAACAAGCGGGCGAAAAAGCTAAAGGTGCGACAGTCTATGTGACGCTTGAACCCTGTAGCCACCACGGTCGCACTCCGCCTTGTGCCGATGCGCTGATCGTTGCCGGTGTGGTGCGGGTGGTCGTGGCAATGCAGGACCCCAATCCCAAGGTGGCCGGGCAGGGTTTGGGACAGCTCAAGACTGCCGGTATCGAGGTGGCTGTTGGTTTGATGCAGCAGCAGGCTGAGCAACTGAATCCCGGTTTCATCTCCCGCTTCAGACGTGGTCGTCCTTACGTGCGTTGCAAGCTGGCCATGAGCCTGGATGGACGTACCGCCATGGCCAGCGGTGAGAGCAAATGGATTACTTCTGAGGCCTCACGTCTTGATGTGCAAAAATTGCGTGCGCGTAGCTCAGTGATCGTTACAGGGATAGGTACGGTACTGGCGGATAATCCGCGCATGAACGCACGGGTAGGGGTTAATGCAAAACAACCGGATCGGGTGGTGCTGGATACAAATCTGCGTTTGCCTGTTGATGCGGCCATGCTGTCGCAGCCAGGCGTAACCTGGTTGGCCAATGATAGTCAGGATCAATCGTTACGCTCAGAGCTGGAACAGGCCGGGGCGCGACTGTTGGATGTGGCCGCGCCTAATGGCCATATTGATCTTCCAGGCTTGTTAAATAGCTTGCTGGATCTTGAGTACAATGAGGTCTTGCTCGAAGCCGGGCCAAGCCTGAGCGGTGCCTTTATGCAGGCAGGCCTGACCGATGAATTGATTGTCTATATGGCACCGCATCTAATGGGCCATGGTGGTAATGCCTTGCTGCATTTGCCTGGCATTGAATCCATGCAGGAGAGGATTGCTTTGCAGATGACAGAATCGAAACAGATTGGTGATGATCTGCGCTTGAGTTACAAGCGCGTCACGGAAACTGGATAAAAAATGTTTACTGGAATCATAGAAGCTTGCGGTGAGATTGCGGCGGTGAAAAGCCAGGGCGGCGATTGTCGTCTGCGCATCAATGCCGGTGGCCTGGATATGTCAGATGTAAAGCTGGGCGACAGCATTGCCACCGATGGTGTTTGTCTCACGGTAGTGAAATTCGATAGCAGAAGCTTTGAGATGGATGTCTCGGCTGAGACTCTGGCCAAGACCAGCCTGGGTGATTTTAAAGCTGGTCGTAAGGTTAATCTGGAAAAGGCCATGCAGCCTTCGGCGCGTCTGGGTGGCCACATCGTCAGTGGTCATGTCGATGGTGTTGGCACCATCGAATCGCGTCAGCTGGTGGGTGAGTCGCTGCGTTTTCATGTCCGTGTGCCTGATGCCCTGGCCAAATATATCGCGATTAAGGGTTCGGTTTGCATCGATGGTGTCAGTCTGACGGTAAATAATGTCGAGGGCGCGGTGTTCGAGATCAACATCATTCCTCATACCGCGGATATGACAACGATTGGTGAGTACCAGGCCGGCCGCAGGGTCAATATCGAGGTTGATATCATTGCCCGTTATTTGGAACGCCTGTTGCTTGGTGATAAGGCCGCAGATGTCGAAACGCCTGCTCTTTCCATGGATCTATTGGCCGAAAACGGCTATCTGAACGGATAACCAAGTCATGTCCTTAAACAGTATTGAAGAGATCATAACAGACATCCGCCAGGGCAAGATGGTGGTGTTGATGGATGATGAGGATAGGGAAAACGAAGGTGATCTAATCATCGCTGCCGAGTGCGTTACCGCCGAGAACATCAACTTCATGGCCCGTTATGCCCGCGGCTTGATTTGCCTGCCGCTGACGCAGGAGCGTTGCCAGCAGCTCAATCTGCCCTTGATGGTGAGTGACAACAACGCCAAACATGCCACCAATTTTACTGTCTCGATCGAAGCCGCTGAAGGTGTCACCACCGGCATCTCTGCCGCCGATCGCGCCACTACGGTGCTGGCTGCGGTGAAGGCTGATGCCAGGCCGGAAGATATCCATCAGCCAGGCCATATTTTCCCCTTGATGGCCCAGCCTGGCGGTGTACTGAGCCGTGCCGGTCACACCGAGGCCGGCTGCGATCTGGCTCGTCTAGCCGGTTTTGAGGCGGCGGCGGCGATTGTCGAAATCCTCAACGAGGATGGCTCCATGGCGCGTCGACCTGAGTTGGAAGTGTTTGCCCGTGAACATGGTCTCAAAATCGGCACAGTAGCCGACCTGATCAGTTATCGCATGCAGAACGAGCAGACCGTCGAGCGGGTTGCCGAGTGTCAGTTGCCGAGCGAGTATGGTGACTTTCGTCTAATGGCCTATCAGGACTATGTCGGCCAGGGGTTGCACTTGGTGCTGCAAAAGGGTGAGATCAGCGCCGATCAGGTGCCTTTGGTGCGTGTACATCTGGCTGATACCTTCACCGATATTCTGGCGGTGCAACGTGGTGAAACCAGCCTGCCGCTGAAGGTGGCGATGCAGCGCCTGCAGGATGAGGCGGCCGGAATCATCGTTTTACTACAGCATAGCGATAGTGCTGCGAGTCTGGTTAAGCGGATTCGTGACTATCAGTTGCAGGATCGTGGTGTGAACCTACCCAAACCAGCTGATTCCAGTGACCTGCGCCAGTACGGCGTCGGTGCTCAGATTCTGTCTGACCTGGGAGTGAGAAAGATGCGGGTTTTGGGTGCGCCGCGCAAGTTGCATGGCCTGTCAGGGTTTGGCCTCGAAGTAGTGGAATATGTCTAGTAAGGCTACAATAGCCCCAGATCGAATTTAGATTAAGGATTTTAGATGAAAGATGTAACTCGAATTGAAGGTGATTTCAACGCCGCTGGTGCCCGTGTCGCAATCGTGGCCGGACGCTTTAACAGCTTTGTGGTGGATCATCTGATCAGCGGTGCGATCGATTGCCTGCAACGTCATGGCGCCAGCGCCACAGATATTGATTTGTTCCATGCCCCTGGTGCCTATGAGTTGCCGCTGCTGGCACAGCGCGTTGCCGGCAAGAAAAAATACGATGCCATCATCGCTCTCGGTGCTGTTATTCGTGGTGGTACGCCACATTTTGATTATGTTGCCGGTGAATGTACCAAGGGCCTAGCGACTGTTTCGATGCAGTTCGATCTGCCGGTCACATTTGGGGTGCTGACTGTAGATAGTATCGAGCAGGCCATTGAACGTTCCGGCACCAAGGCGGGTAATAAAGGCGTGGAAGCGGCCATGTCGGCGATTGAGATGATCAATCTGCTGAAAAGTGTCGACCAGCTTTAAGCCCGTCGTTAGTCGTTTTTAAGGAGAACACTATTTGAGTCACGCTCGCACCATGGCACGTCGTTGTGCCATCCAAGCGCTCTATCAATGGCAGCTTACTGGCCAGAATGTAGACGAGATTTATCAGCAGTTCCTGGTCGAACGCAATATGGCCAAGATTGATACAGAGATGTTCAAAGAGTTGCTTACAGGTATCACCAAAGAGTTGGAAAAGCTGGATGAAAAGATCCAACCTCATCTCGATAGAGATATTGCCGAGGTGGATCCTGTCGAGCGTGCTGTGCTGCGCCTGGGTGCCTATGAATTGATGTACAAACCTGAAGTGCCTTACCGCGTTGTTATCAACGAGTCGCTGGAGGCGGTCAAGACCTTTGGCGCCGAGCAGGGGCATCGTTTTGTTAATGGCGTGTTGGACAAGCTTGCCCAGGAAATTCGCGAGTTGGAAGTTAAACGCAACGCGCGTTAATTATTTACCTTTTCATAACCATGGTGGACATCCATGGGTCTATCAGAATTTGATCTCATAACACGATATTTCGGTCAGGACGGCGCGCTAGATCAGTGCCGTTCTGATGTTGAGCTTGGCATTGGCGATGATGCCGCCATCGTCAATATACCGGCTGGCCAGTCACTGGTGATGAGCCTCGATACCCTGGTCTCGGGTGTCCACTTTCCGGACAATACATCAGCCGAAGATATTGCCTACAAAGCCCTAGCGGTAAATCTGAGTGATATGGCGGCCATGGCGGCCGAACCTAGCTGGCTGCTGTTGGGGTTGACCCTGCCGCAGGCCGATGCCGACTGGTTGGAAGGTTTTAGCCGTGGTCTGGCCCAGTTGGCAAATCAGCATGGACTGGCCTTGATTGGTGGCGACACCACTCATGGGCCCTTGACTGTCTCTGTTCAAGTCAATGGTCTGGTACCACAGGGGCAGGCCTTGAGGCGCAGTGGTGCCCAGCCCGGTGATTTGATCTATGTCAGTGGTCAGCTGGGTGATGCCGGTCTGGGTCTGAAGTTGGCGCTTGCTGAGCTGGACATCGAGTTGTCATCGCAGCGGCGTCAATATTTTCTGCAGCGCTTGAATCACCCCACGCCACGGCTTGAATTGGGTTTGGCTTTACGTGGTCTGGCGACAGCGGCGATTGATGTTTCGGATGGTCTGTTGGCCGACCTGGGGCATATTCTCCAGGCCAGCAGGATGGGGGCATCTATCAATATTGAGCAGTTGCCGTTGGCCGACGAAGTGCGCGGCTTGACTGAGCAGTGGTGGTGTATGCCGCTAACGGCTGGGGATGATTACGAACTTTGTTTTACTCTGCCGCCTGAAAAGCAGGCTCAGTTTGAAAAAACTATTCGGGCCATGGAGTGCCCCTGTCGCTGCATCGGTCGAATAGATGCCGAGCCAGGTTTGAATCTGCTGTTAGATGGTCGCAGAATCGATAGCGAGAATTTAAAAGGGTATCTGCATTTTGATTAAACGAATTCCTGGCCTGAATCTGGCCAATCCGATACACCTGTTGGCCTTTGGTTTTGGTTCCGGTGTTGTCCCTAAGGCCCCCGGTACCTGGGGCACGCTGGTGGCTGTGCCGATCTTTCTATTGATGCAAGATTTGTCGCTGTCCGTTTATCTGGGCTTGGTTGTTGTTATAACCGCGCTTGGTATTTGGCTCTGTGATGTCACGGCCAAAGACCTGGGAGTGCACGATCACCCCGGTATTGTTTGGGATGAGATTGCCGGCTATCTGATTACCATGATTGCCGCGCCGAGTGGTTGGCTCTGGTGGGTGATCGGTTTTGTACTGTTCCGGTTATTCGATATTCTCAAACCCTGGCCAATCCGCGCCATCGATAAAGGCATTGATGGTGGCTTGGGTATCATGCTTGATGATGTGTTGGCCGGGTTTATTGCATTGGCCTGTTTGCAGTTGCTGGCCTATTTCTTCGTCTAATCAGGGCTTGGGCCACCAAATGCTGTTATAGAGCCATTTGCGTAATTCTTCGGCGGCTACCGGGTGCGTGATGTGGTAACCCTGGGCCAGGTCACAGCCCATTTCCTTGAGTAGTTTTAGTGCCTCCTCACTATCTACCCCTTCAGCAATCACCTGATGGCCCATGTTGTGTGCTAGGTCGATAGTGGAGCGAACAATGATCTTGTCAGCATCCTGTTCCAGCATGGCGTGGACAAAGGATTTGTCGATCTTGATTTCGTGAATCGGTAGATGTTTTAGATAGGCCAGTGATGAATAACCGGTGCCGAAATCATCGATGGAAAGCTTGACTCCAATTGCATCAAGTTGCGCAAGGGTTTCGTTGGCTTGTATTGGGTCATACATCAAGGCCCGCTCGGTGATTTCCAGCTGCAAGTGTTGTGGTTTTATTTGCCATCGTTCGAGCAGACTGGTGATCTGATCGCATAGACCCGAATCATGCAGGCTGCGGCCGGAAAGGTTTACCGACATCAGTAGCGAAAGTCCCGTGCTATTCCAGAGGTGTAGTTGCTGCAATGACTCTTCCAGTACAAACGTAGTCAGTTCACGGATATGGCCGCTGTGTTCGGCCAGCGGAATGAAATCGTTTGGGGGTATCAGGCCCTTTTCCGTGTGTTGCCAACGAACCAGGGCTTCGACACCGGTCACTTTGTTTTGATGCAGATCGACATTGGGCTGGTAATGGACGACGAGTTGTTTTTGTTGCAGCCCACGACGCAATTCGCCAGCCATAGAAAGGCGCTTGATACTGTGTTCATCCAGCTCTGGCTTGTAGAAGGCAATATCTGTATTTGAGCGTTTGGCGACATACATGGCGATGTCCGCCTGGCGCATCAGTGTGCTTGGGTTGTCACTGTTACTTGGGCAGATGGCGACACCGATGCTAATGCCAATGTGGATGTTTTGATCTTCAAAAATAAATGGCGCCTCAATGGCGGCAACAATCTTGTTAGCTGTGAGAATGATTTGATCCTGGTCGCTGACATCGGGTAGCAAGATGGCAAATTCATCACCACCAAGACGGGCGACTGTATCTGAATCACGCAAAACACCGCGTAGTCGGACTGCAACCTGTTGCAGTAACAGGTCGCCATAATGGTGGCCAAGGGTGTCATTAACCTCTTTGAAACGGTCGAGGTCGCTGAGCAGCAGAGCCGCCGAGTGCTCATTGCGTTTGGCAGTGCGTATTGCCTGTGCCAGGCGATCCTGCAGTAAAACTCGATTGGGCAGTGAGGTGAGGGCGTCATGCAGGGCTTGATGTTTGAGTTCCTTGTTGGCACCTGCCAATTGCTGAGTCCGTTTGATGACGCGACCTTCCAGGTCAGCCTGCAGCGATTTTATCTTGGCCTCAGCCTGTTTGCGTTCACTGATGTCGCGGCAAATGACAATGTAGATGTAATCATCCAGCTGGTGGAGCTGATTGACCGAAGCCTCCAGGTGGAAGCTGGCCCCCTGTTTGCGTTTGCCTTGGGTTTCGTAAAACGCAATCGTTTCAAAACTGTCCGCCGTCTTGTTGCTGAAGAAGGCGGAAAAATCCTGATCGAACAACAGTTGGATATCCTGGCCAACGACTTCGCTGGCGTTATAGCCGAAGATCTGTTCGGCTGCGAGATTGAAAGAGATGATTTTGCCGTTGCTGTCGACAGTGATCAGGCCTTCAATGATGTTAGCCATGATGGTGCTAAGGCGTGCCTCACGCGTGGCCAGGGCCTCACGCTGATTGACCAGTTCGCCGCGCATTAATTCAAGGTCAGTACTGAGTTGTTTGATCTCGTGGATGTTGCTATTGAATTCCAGGTGACGGGCATGATTGCCTGAGGCGATCTTGCGTGCAGCTTGGCCAAGCTGGACTAACGGCCTGGTCAGTTGCGGACCAACGATGGTAGCGATAATTGCGGCCAGCAGGATGTAACTGGCGAGAATAATTAGGCCGTATTGTCGTGTGTTGCTGATTAGCTCGGCTGTGGCTGTTTCATCATAACCAAGCTGGAGGATGTAATCGGCTTTGTTGATTAGCAGTGGCACCGCAATGTGATAAACATTGTCGTTTCTGTCGCCAAATTGGCTATCAGCTTCGACGTGGGTAATAGAGCCATCCTGAATGTTGAGGTGGATAAGACTGAGGTTGCCGTTGAGAATGCTATCAATCTCTGCGGGTGGATGCTGGAAGTGTTCGAGTGTGCCGGCTAGTTGGCTGGCATTGGCTAGGCTGGTATTGGTGAATTGGTTTTGGAGATGCTGTTCCAATGAGGGTAACAGCAGGATGAAGACGACTGAGGCCAGCAGGCCGTGGATGAGTAGTTCACCCAGCACCATTCGGCTTGTAAATCTGTTGAATAGACCGCCCATGTACCGCCCTTGCCAGAATGTATCTGTTGAATTTTAGGATCAATGTGAGGGCTGGTGTTGCTCTTGTGGATCTTGCCCCCGGGTAGATAACTCTACCGAGCTGGTGCTTTATCCACAAGAGACTTCGGTCACATTTAGGTATTGCTTAGGCGTTTGTCTTGTTCGATCAGGGCATAGGCCGAGTGATTGTGAATTGATTCGAAGTTTTCTGATTCAATTGTATAGGCAACGATGCGCGCATCGGCATTCAGGCTGGCGGCGACATCGCGGACCATATCTTCGACAAATTTAGGATTGTCGTAAGCACGTTCGGTGACGAATTTTTCATCCGGACGTTTGAGTAGGCCGAATAATTCACATGAGGCCTGGGCCTCCACCAGATTGATGATGTCTTCGATCCAGACAAAATCACAGGTATGCACCGAGACGGTGACATGTGAGCGCTGGTTGTGCGCGCCGTATGCCGAAATCTTTTTCGAGCAGGGACAGAGGCTGGTCACGGGGACTACAACCTTGATATCGACGCTGGCTTTGCCGTCCTTGATCTCGCCCAGCAGGGTGACTTCGTAATCCATTAGGCTTTTAACGCCCGAGACGGGGGCTGGCTTTTCAACGAAGTAAGGGAAGGACATTTCGATGTGACCGGCCTCGGCGTCGAGACGTTCTATCATCTCTTCTAACATATGTTCAAACGACTCGACCGATAGCTCGCGTTCGTAGTGGTTGAGGATCTCAACAAAACGCGACATGTGGGTGCCCTTAAAGTTGTGTGGCAGGTTCACATACATGTTGAAGTTGGCGATGGTGTGCTGCTCACCTTGGCTGCGATCCTTGACCCGCACCGGGTGACGGATGTCCTTGATGCCAACCTTGTTGATCGGAATGCGGCGGGTATCTTCGCTATTTTGTACGTCTTCGATAGTGCTCATGTCTATTACTCCTCCGTGTAACGGACACAGGCCCGCTCGGTTTCCCAGATAGTGATGGCGCTAACGTTGATATGCTCGCCATTCAGTTTGTTGGCCAGTTCGCTGTAGATATAGGCGGCAATGTTTTCTGCCGTTGGGTTTATCTTGTCAAAGGGGCTGAGCTCATTCAGGTAGGTGTGATCCAACCGGTCGCAGATGGCATTGGTGTCTCTGCGGATCTGTTTGAAATCGATGCCAATGCCAACCTCGTTTAGGGCGGTGGCAGTGACTTCGGCTTCAACCTTCCAGTTGTGGCCATGCAATTTTGAACAATCGCCGGGGTAGCCACGCAGCGTATGTGCGGCGGCGAAATCGGTCAGGATTTTAAGGGTGTAACGTGCTGGCATAGTGATTCTTACTTGATGAAAAAACTAAAATGTGTGTGCTTTGGCGACCGTTTGGGGGTTGGCATTGCCATCCAGGTAGCGGTTAACGCGGTCTATTATACCCTGAATGTTTAAACCTGACTCATTTAGTAGGTCTTGTCTGTCGCCGTGCTCGATAAAGTGATCTGGTAGCCCCATTTGGATCAGACGGCTTGGTCGATCTTGTTGGTTGAGTAGTTGAGCCACCAGACTACCGGCGCCACCGGGGATGGCGTTTTCCTCGATGC
>CAMYNQ010000043.1 GCA_947259785.1 uncultured Chromatiaceae bacterium
CAGTGACGTTGCTTCTCTGTCAGTTCATTGCGATCCATGCGATGTCTCCTTGTTTTAACAAAGAGACAAGACTTGCAGATCTCGAAGCGGCTTGCTAGGTGGGGATTACGCTGCGCTTACGTATATACGGGGGACTGGGGCGGTGGTGATTCTGCTGATATTGGAGGATTTGGTGAATATATTGAAGATGTTTGAATTGGTGGGCGGTGCCCACCCTGCCTGGCTGATGCAGTATGTGGATGAGAGTATTAGGGAGAGATAGATATATGGATAAGTGGTTTTCAATTATGGAAAAGCTGAGAGTGATACTTGCCATAGTGGCAATTACTACACTGGTTAGTGCTTGCTCTGATAATAATACGAACAATAAAGGTAATGTCAGCTCAGAACAAAAACACAATGTTATTAAACAAGATGGAAATATCAAGTTTACGCTTGGTGATCGAGAGTTTGTTATTCCAGAAGGTAATTTCAAGGGTGGTACCGAAACCGGTGGTAGTGAGTTGATCAGAGCGACGATATGGGGATTGCTGCCAGAATTTGAAGGTTATAACAAGGAAAAGAATCACGCTGAGTTCATTGGTAAACGTGGTGTTGGTCGTGTTGTAAGAATTGAGATTTACCGGCGTTCTGGACGTGTCCCTGTATCTGAAATGGTGTCGGGGCGTCTTGGCTTAGAAAGTAATAGTGCGATCAGTGGTCGCTTGGGTGAATATGATGAGCTACGTCATGGGCTGGAATATTATCGTAGCGATGATTACGGCGATGATATTTACCTTTATTTAGACGATGGACAACCAGTTGTTTTTATCCGATGCCCTGCCTCAAAGCTGTTAGAAAATATGCCCTATCCGGCATGTAGGCATTATTGGAACATATCCAAGGGTACTTCTGCAGAAATGAGATACAGCATGGATTACCTGCCGCAATGGTATGAAATATGGCAAAGAGCCCAGCGTTTGCTTGGCGAAAAACAATAAATTTATTTTTTTAAAATATTAAGAAATTGAGGGGAGTTTGATGGCGTTGACAATAGCCAGGTAGGGTGGGCACCGCCCACGCAGATAAATTAACCAAACATGTCAAATTATCGTAGAGCTTTGACATCAGGTGGAACCTATTTCTTCACTGTGGTGACGTATCGCAGGCGAGAAATATTAACTATGCCCGAAAGTAGGGCTGCTTTAAGAAATGTAATTGAACAGGTGCGCAGCGAATATCCATTCAATATTGACGCATGGGTACTGCTACCAAATCATCTCCATTGCATATGGCGGCTACCTACAGGTGACAATGATTTTTCAAAGAGGTGGGGCCTGATTAAGGCTGGATTTACCAAGAAAACGAAACA
Organism: uncultured Chromatiaceae bacterium; assembly: GCA_947259785.1. Classification (GTDB taxonomy): domain Bacteria; phylum Pseudomonadota; class Gammaproteobacteria; order Tenderiales; family Tenderiaceae; genus Tenderia. The sequence goes on from CAMYNQ010000043.1 coordinate 1,352, forward strand.
CCTGTTTCAACAGGACGAATGGATGAACAAATCAAAAAAGCATCATCGGGAGGCAACGATATGGCAGCGGCGATTTTGGGAACATCAAATAAGGGATGAAACTGATTACCAAGCACACATGGATTATATCCATTTCAATCCCGTCAAACATAGGTTGGTGGATAGGGTAAATGAATGGCCTTATTCAACATTTCATCGTTATGTGCGTACAGGTGTATATACGTGGGACTGGGGCGATGGTGATTCTGGCGATATTGGAGGATTTGGTGAGTATGTTGAAGGTGTTTGAATTGGTGGGCGGTGCCCACCCTACCTGGCTGAATGCGCTGCGGCACTCGCTAACTGGGGGGAATGTCAGCTTACGTGTGCGGGTTCAACTGATTGATGTAGTACATGCTGGGCTGTCGGTATTTTATCTTCCTTAAAGACCATTCGTATCAAACGGTTAAAAGACCCTAAAAAAATTCAATTATTCTGCTGTTTCGGCCAGATAAACGCGCTAGAATGAAATAGTCATTTTGCGCTGAATAACACTAAATTCTTATTATATTAATAAGTTATTCGTGCGTTTTGGCATGAGGTTAAGTCTGGATTGTGATTGATTTGAGAGGCGGAAAAAATGAAGAGAATGCTGTTTGTACTGGTGGCCAGCCTGATGGTCATGAGCGGAATGAATGCTGCGTCGGCAGATGACGGTTCGGTTCACAAAGGTTCGGCCAAGGCGTTTTACTGTACCGGTTGCCATGGCTACAACGGCATGGGCAGCAATTCGGTAACGGGGTTGGCAGGCCGGGATGCGGCGGAGTTGCTAGCTAAACTTGAGACTTTTAAAAAGAAAAAATCCTCGATCATGGGGCTGCAGTTGGCTAAGTTCAGCAATAATGACCTGAAAGATCTGGCGGCCTATTTTGCATCATTGAAAAAGTCGGCTCGTGGTGAGGCCAGCTATGCTAGAGATATCGAGCCGGTCATTCAGTGGCGTTGTGTCTCATGTCATACCTCTGGCGGTGAAGGTACGCAAAAGAGCGGTTTGAATCTGACCAGTTATGACGCCTTGATGGCGGGTACCAGCCAAGGCGGGAATTTGATTGTGCCTGGCTCGCCGACTACCAGTAGTTTTATGATTATGGTGACACGCAAAGATCATCTGAGAATGCCTTTTGGTGCAGCTCCATTGTCAGATGATGAAATTCGTGTGATCAAGGTCTGGATAGAACAGGGGGCGAAAAACAACTGATCACATTGAGATTTGTATCAGGATGAAGGGGACGATTTGTCCCCTTTTCTTTTGCTTGAATTAAGTGCTTGTGTCGTATTTTTCACCCCACTCTTTGAGTGCCAACATGATCGGACCCAATGAGCGGCCTTTCTCAGTCAGGCGATAGGCGCTGCGCGGAGGGTGCTCGGAATAGAACTGACGTTGAATAATTTGTTTTGATTCCAAAACCTTAAGCCTGCCGGACAAGGTGGATGGCACCAGCCCCGGTGTTGATTCCAGAAAATCCTGGAAGCGTTGTGAATCATTCAGAAACAGATTTCTTAATATCAGCACCGACCAACCATCACCAATCGCGTTGAGTGTTCTTGCAACGGGGCAGTGATCATCAAAAAATTTTTTATTCATATGCTCATTTTAGCCTATTGAGTCTGTATAACGTATCGACTATTATTTTAATAGTTACTATTAAATGCAAACTTAATGCGGAGGTCATGATGCATGGCAATTGTTTTCAAGTGAGTACGCGCCGGTTTGCGCTTGTTTGTGTGTTGCTGGTTACAGGCTGTGCGGCAGTGCCCATAACGGGCGTTGTCGGATCAAATGTCCTGGTTGAGCGGCACTACCAAAAAAAATATCAGGCCTATGACCAGGCATACCGGGAAAAGTATCAGTTCAACGAGCATTTTATCCCGCGGGATGGCCACAAGCTGTATGTCAGGGAGTTCGGTCATGAACATGCCGAACAGGGTGGAACCTTGGTAATGATGCATGGCTTTCCCGATAGTCTGCATTTATATGACCGCATCGCACCCAGGTTGGGGCAACATGGCCGGGTGTTAAGTTTTGACTTTTTGGGCTGGGGAAACTCAGATAAACCCGCGAACCATGGTTATGATTCAAATAGCCTTTACCGTGATTTGGAGGTTGTCGTTGACTATTTTGATCTGGAGGATGTTTCTCTTGTCGTTCATGACGCTTCAGGTCCACCGGGGATAGAGTGGGCGCTAGACAATGAGCAGGCAATGGACACCTTGTATCTGTTAAACACCTATTATCATCCGATGGAAAAACTCGTTGCCCCTGAGGCAATTGCACTCTTTTCTACTCCTGGTCTGAAACGGTCAGTGGTGCGTACTGGCGCGCGAATCAGCCATTATGGCTGGTCGCTTGGTTTTACCAACCAAGTAGAGAAGTTCTTTGCTACAGACGAGCAGCGTCAAATATTCATGCCTGTGTTTATGCATCAGGCGATGGCTATCAAGCCCGCTTTTTTTGGTCTTAATAATGTTCTGCAGCAAGAGCTTGAACAGAGAAGGCATAAGCAACATAAACTGGCCGGCTATCAAAAGCCCGTTAAAATCATTTTTGGTGCTGATGATCCCTATTTGAATCGGGATGTGGCCAAGAAGTTTAATCAACTCTTCCCGAATTCAGAGCTGATATTAATAGACCGTGCCAGGCACTATGTGCAGGTAGACAGGCCTGGTGAAGTTGCTGGTGCAATGCTAAAAGAAGAGGGCGCAGCCATTATCGAGGCCATGGAAGCCAATATCCGCAATTCGACCCAAGAATTGATAGAGCTGCCTTAAACAGTATGAAAGGCAGAGCATCAAGCCCCATTTTTTAGCTGTGGTTAGTCGACGCTGGCCTAGATTGTCAGCAATACCTGCGCCGGATTTTTTTCAACGCCCTCCATGTTGGGGTGGCAGCTGAACAGGCGTCCGGCATCGACGCCTTGTTCAATCAATAGTTCTTTTATCAAATGGCTGCGTTGGTTGGCCAGCTCCAACAATTGTTCGTTTGTGACACTGACAACTTCTTTTTCAGGTGGTGCGTCCTGTTTGGCTGTTCCTGCTTCTGGTTGTTGTGTTGCCATCAAGGCCAATCGGTCTGTCTCTGACGCAAGGCCACAGATATTGAGTTCAATCTTGGGTCGCTCCTGCAGCAGCGCAGCGATCTTGCTTAGGTATTGTTGTTGCTCATCGTTCAGCTGGGTGTCAGGGGTAGAAAAAACGATGGGTTCGAGATTAACAGTGCCAGGCTGGCTGGCCATTTCAGCGATGATTAGCATTGCTCCCCAGGGTTGTAGCATAAATTTTAAATAACCTGTTACCGCCATTGTGGTGGCATTGGCCAGGGCTTTGTTGATGACCTTGCTGATGTCAAATTGAGGGTCGTTAATATCACCATCGACCTTGAGGTCAAGTTTGATGGTGTCGTTTTTGTCGCGCAAAAGTTCGAGTGCGGCATCTAGGGGCATTGACAGACCATCGGAGAATTTTTTTGCCTTACCTGGGTCACCTTCTTCTATTTCGAATTTCTTTAGTGTGAGCTGAATCTTAGTATCGAGCTGATCGTCCTTCACGGTTGTGTTTATTGTGGAGTTGAGCTGACCTTGTTTAAGGTAATAACCAATATGTTTTTGGGCATAAGGGGAGGCCTGTGGCAATTCCACTGCGCTAATATTTGCCTTGGCAGACATATTTAGTTTGGGGCCAAAGGGCCTTATTTTGGCATCCAGATTGAGCTTGCTGTGCTGGTTGATGGTGGCTTGAAGTTTGACTTTGGCGTCCTGCTCCGGTGTCGTGCTATCAATGTTGGTTATGCTTAGAGACAGTGGCTTGATCTCAGCGTGATAGGCGGGGGCGACGCTCTCATCATCAAAAATAATCTGGCTGTTATTGGCGATGTTTAGTTGTGCCAGTTTGATCTGAAAAGGTGTTGATGGGCTCTCTTCGCTAGGTATTGCTTCTGTTTCTTCTGCAGGGCTGTCTGGCTGTGTTGAAGTACTGGTCTGTAATTGATCCAGTAGCTGAATTGTGCCGTTAGCCTTGACTTTGATTTTGGCTACTAGCTCATTGAGGTCGACACTAGCGATGCTTAGGTTTTGTTTGCCATCGAAGGCCAATGTGGTCAGCGTAGTCTTGCCCAGTTTCATCATTTCGTCTGGCTGCTTGTGCAACAGTGTAAGTTGGCTTAGGTCTATTTGTTCGATAGTCACTTGTTGTGCGGCGACTAGTTTAATGTTGTTGAGCTGTAATTGTTCAAACACTGCCAATTCAAGCTTTGCTTGTGTGTCGTGCAGCGAGAATTGTTTGACTGCCATTGTGCCATTTAGTCTTAGACCAAGATCCTCAGTGCTGTCTGGTGATTGATAATTTAGTTGGCCATTCCAGTCCAGTTGCTGGTTCGATAATTGGTACTGTTCTTGTGTCAGTTCAAGCTTGCTTAGATTGATATGAGTTTGGCTTTCCACTTGTGGTTGTCCTGCATCCAGCTTGGCTGAGAATTCGGTTTGCAGGTTTAACTCGCCGCTGAGATTGTTTATACCGGCGTCTTGGGCAAAACTGGCGGCAAGCAACAGGGGCAGTTGCTGTAATTGAATCTTGCCACTAAATTCAGGGTTTGCTTTAAACGGCTGCATCTCTCCGCTCAGTTGCAGTGGTGCCTGGCCGATGCGTAACTGCGCCTGATAGTCACTGCTTTGCTGTGGCAGCCAGCTGGCAAGCTGGTTCAGTTGCAGTGAGTCGACATGCAGATCGGTTTGCAGTTTTGGGCTGGTTAGATGGACGCTGATAGTGTCTAGTTTTGACTGTTTGATGCCTATTCCCCAAGGTTCTGATGCCGGTTCAGGTTCGGGTTCAGCGCTGGCCGAGGCGGGGGGCGGTAGGATGCCGGCAATAATCCAGTCTCCAGTGACTGTGTTGTCTAGGTCGAGTTCCAGTCCCGATAATTCAAACTGTTGCAGCTCAATGCGTTTGCTGAGTAGGCCCAGCATGGATAGGTTGATGTAGAGCCGCGACAGGCTAGCGCGCCCCTGGCCATTGCCGCTGAGTCGAACACCGCTAAGGCCGAATTCACCGCTGAAAAGGTTGAGGTCGACGTCCTTAATCTCGACTTGGCTGATGCCCTGGTCTTTGAGCAGGCTTATGCTCAGGTGTTGGATTGCCAACGGCAATAAGCCCAGCAGTACTGCCAGGCTGATCAGTATTGCAAGGGCTAGTTTATGGTAACGAGTAAATGGCAATGGAGATGAAGTGCTGGCATCTTTGTTGGATTTTGGAATATTCATGATGAGTGATTGTAGGCAGTTCAGTACATATTGGTAGATTTTTTCGCTGTTGTGAAGCAGGTTTTTTATTTGCTTGTATTGACGTTGCACGGTTGGTTCTTCGCTCATTTTATTGGACGGTGGTGTAAGTGTTGTCGAGGCTGTTGACTCAGGAATAGAGTGCGGAATGGCTTAATAAGTAATTAAGCATTTTGTTGAGTTTGGTTGAACCTTGACAGTTTGATATTGCTTGCCTAGGTTTGTGGTCGCGGTTGCCGGGCTTGTCGGTAACGCTTGAGGGGGCTCAGGCAGGTGGTTGTTGGTTCATGGCGGGCGTTGGGGCTTCCATTGTTAATATTAACTTTAATATTGGGGGGGTAGGCTTTATGAGGTATCGATATATGAAGGTGCTGTATGGTGCAGTGTTGATAAGCGCTATGGGGGTCGGCGTTGCCGAGGCAACGACGTTTAGTGTTACCAAACAGGCTGATAGCAATGACGGCACTTGCGATGCGGATTGCTCATTGCGTGAAGCGGTTGTTGCCGCAAACACACAAACAGGTGCTGATACCATTTTCCTCCCGGCAGGCAACTATCAACTAACGCTGAGCGGGGCCAATGAAGATTTTAGTGCTACGGGTGATCTGGATATTAGCGATGATCTGGTGATTAATGGTGCCGGGCCGGATCAGAGCTTCATTGATGGTTTTGAGTTGGATCGGGTTATTCAGGTCAGCGAGGGAACAAATGTAGGGATAAATGATTTGGCGATAGTGAACGGTGTTTCACTATCTTCCTCCGGGGCTGGGCTGTTAAACCAGGGAAACACGACTGTTACCAGTGTCCACTTTGCAGGTAATGTGACGGATTTATATGGTGGTGCGATTCAAAGCCGTTCCGCAACCAGCAATCTAACTATCGATTCCAGTTATTTCACCAATAACTGTTCATTCTCCGGCGGCGCGTTGGACAGCTCCGGTGGGTTGACTATCGTCAACAGTGTCTTTGATGGCAACGTGCCGATGGTGAAAGCCGGCATTGACTGCCCCAATGGTGATGGCGCAGCCATACACGTGCAGGATGGCAGTAACGCCACTATTGATAACAGCGCCTTCATCAACAACATCGGTCACGTAGGTGCAATTTCTGGTTTTTTGGGTACCTTGACGATCCGAAATACCACCATTGCGAACAACCAAGGGGTGGGAGGGTTGTATTCACAAGGGGCTGGTGGCATAGAAAACCAAGGCTACAGTTCTAGTTTCCCAGAGTGGGGGCTTATCGTGACGGTTGAAAACAGCACGATTGCTAATAATGTAGCCAGTCAGACTGGCGGCGGTATATATGGTCGTGTTGATTTAGTTAATACTATTGTAGCGAATAACTCTGCGCCATCAGGGCCGGATTGTTTTAGTATTGCTGGCGATAATGACCCTGTATCGAATGGTAATAATATTATCGGAAATGTTGCTGATTGCGGAATTGTTTTGCAGCAAACGGATTTTGTCGGCGATCCCCAATTAGAAGCCCTGATTATCGACGGTGCCACAGGTCAGAGTTATTTGCCTCTGGCAGCAACGAGTCCGGCGATTGATGCAGCAAATAATACAGCTTGTCCGGCCTCTGATCAGATCGGTACGGCACGGCCTGTGGATGGTGATGGCAATGGCATCGCAGATTGTGATATTGGCGCTTATGAGTCTATGGTTCTGGTTCAGGCTGATGTTTGTCCGGTCGGTTGTGCCTTTCCCACAATCCAGGCGGCGGTGGATGCTGCCTCTTACAGGGGCACGATTATTGTGGGCCCTGGGGTTTATCAAGAAAGTATAGTCATCAATAAACAGCTCACGTTGCAAAGTGTCACTGGTGCGAGTAATACGATTGTTGATGCGACCGGTCTAGCGCAAAGCGTTTTTATTATTAACCAGTCTACGACTATCGATGGTTTCACCATCATGGGTGGTCAAGCAGCTTGGGGGGCGGGAGTGGCTGTAAACAGCGGGGGCCTCACGCTCAGAAACAGCATTGTTAGGGATAACGCAGCAAGTCATTATGGTGGTGGAGTTATGGGAGGCACTTACGTGTCATTGACAATTGAAGACAATATTTTTGAGTCCAATACAGCTGTTGCAGGTGGCGGGGCGGTTGCCTGGGGTTCATATGGCGATAAAGTAATTCAGCGTAATGTTTTCAGGAATAACTCAGCGGCAAATGGCGGTGCAATTTCTGCTGGTGGGTACGGTGGCGGCATGATTAAAAACAATCTGTTTAGCAACAACCACAATACGCTCTATTTTGGCAGTTATGCGTACAGCAAGGTTGTGAACAACACCATCGTTGGTAGTACCGGTTATGGCGCAGGCAAATCGGACTATGGCAGCATAGATATGCGAAACAGCATTCTCTGGAATAACGAGGTCAACCTGTATGGCTGGGGGTGGTACTGGAGTGTGCAGAACTCACTGGTGGGTGTTGATCCGCTGTTTGTGAATGAAGCCAATGGTGATTACCGACTGCAAGCTGGGTCAGCTGCGATTGACACCGGAATGGATGTTTCAAGCCTTGGAGTGGTTGCAGACTTTGAGGTTATCGCGCGTCCGCAGGACGGTGATGGTCTGGGGGCCGGCGGCACGGGTGATGGTTCGGATTACGACATCGGTGCCTATGAGTTTGTCCCATAGGCTGTTTCTTTAAATATTGAATCATGTAGGGGCGGATTTTTCCGCCCCTTTTTTATGCAGGGCCGAATGGTCTGAATATTTATCCATGCTTTGTCGTTGGCAGGTTGAAGCAATGCAACCATTCGCCCTAACCCCCTGAATCAAGTAAAATGGCCGCCTTTCTCAGTCACTGATTCAGGAATTGGCAATGCTTCAACTGCGCGGTAATCCAGCTTTATCCCCATTTCGTCTGCAAAAGCTGACTGAAACCATTCAGGCCCAGGTGCCTGGGGTGGCCCATGTCTATGCCGAGTTTGTCCATTTTGCCGATTTGGAACAAAGGCTTAGCGCTGAAGAAGAGGCTCTGTTGGGACGCCTGTTGGAGTATGGCCCCAAATTGGAAGTCGAAGCACCTGAGGGTGATTTGCTGTTGGTGCTGCCGCGTCCGGGCACAATTTCCCCCTGGGCCTCGAAAGCTACTGATATCGCCCATAACTGTGGTTTGACGGGTATTCACCGCCTGGAGCGCGGTGTGGTCTATTATCTGGCCAAGAGGGATGGCGCGGCGCTAAATGATGATGAATTGAATCTTATTTTGCCGTTGCTGCATGACCGAATGACTGAGGCTGTATTTTTTAGTTTGGATGAGGCCGAGGGTCTGTTCAGGGTTGAAGATCCCCGCCCCATGCGTAGCGTCGATATTCTTGGTGGCGGCCGTGATGCCCTGGCCGTTGCCAATCGTGAGCTAGGCTTGGCTTTGGCCGAAGATGAAATCGACTACCTGGTGGAAAATTTCACCGCCCTGGGTCGCAATCCCAACGACATTGAACTGATGATGTTTGCTCAGGCCAACTCGGAGCATTGTCGTCACAAGATATTTAATGCCGACTGGGTTATCGACGCTAAAGAGCAAAAAAAGTCTTTGTTCAAAATGATACGCAATACCCATGAGCTGCATTCGGAAGGGGTGTTGACCGCTTATTCTGACAACTCATCGGTGATTGAGGGTGCCAAGGCAGGTCGCTTTTACCCTGACCCAGAAACCAAACAGTACGCCTACAATCAGCAAGATATCGCCATCCTGATGAAGGTGGAGACTCATAACCATCCCACCGCCATCTCACCTTTTTCGGGGGCGGCCACCGGTTCTGGTGGTGAGATCCGCGACGAGGGCGCCACCGGTCGGGGTTCCAAACCTAAGGCTGGTCTGTCGGGTTTTAGTGTTTCCAATCTGCGCATTCCCGGTGCCGAGATGCCTTGGGAGACGGATTTTGGAAAACCAGATCGCATTGTCTCTGCGCTGGATATTATGCTTGAGGGGCCGATCGGCTCGGCGGCATTTAATAATGAATTTGGTCGTCCCAACATCAACGGTTATTTCCGTACCTATGAAGAATCTGTGCCAGGCCCTGATGGTGATGAAGTGCGTGGTTATCATAAGCCCATCATGCTCGCCGGTGGTCTGGGCAGTATCAGCACGGAACATGTTGAGAAACACATAATCCCGCCCGGTGCGCAGCTGGTGGTATTGGGTGGCCCGGCCATGTTGATTGGCCTGGGCGGTGGCGCGGCCTCATCCATGGCGAGCGGTTCTTCAGCAGAAAATCTGGATTTTGCCTCGGTGCAACGCGGCAATCCTGAAATGGAACGTCGCTGCCAGGAGGTGATTGATCGCTGCTGGCAGCTGGGCAAAGACAACCCGATCGTCTCTATCCATGACGTCGGTGCCGGTGGTATTTCCAATGCCATGCCGGAATTGGTCAACGACGCCGGTCGTGGTGCCAAGTTTGAACTGCGTGCCGTGCCCAATGATGAGCCGGGTATGTCACCGGTAGAGATCTGGTGTAACGAATCGCAAGAGCGTTACGTGATGGCGGTGATGCCAGAAGATATGGCCCGATTTACGGCCATGTGTGAACGCGAGCGCGCACCGTTTGCCGTTATCGGTGAAGCCACCGAAGAGCAGCATTTGACCGTTGGTGATGGTCATTTTGATAATAATCCAGTCGATATGCCGATGGATGTCTTACTGGGCAAGCCACCGAAAATGTTGCGCGACGTGCAGCATAAATCATTTCAAAAACAAAGATTTGATACCTCAAAGATAGACATTAAAGACGCGAGTTATCGTGTGTTGCGTCTGCCCACTGTGGCCAACAAGAGCTTCTTAATTACGATTGGTGACCGTTCGGTGACTGGTCTGGTGGCGCGTGACCAGTTTGTAGGTCCATGGCAGGTGCCGGTGGCCGATGTCGCTGTCACAGCGACAAGTTTTGATGTCAATACGGGTGAGGCGATGGCGATGGGGGAACGCACCCCGATTGCGCTGGTGAATCATGCTGCCTCGGCGCGCATGGCCGTGGGTGAGGCGCTGACTAATTTGGCGGCTGCCCGTGTGACTGAATTGAGCCGTGTTGTGCTATCGGCTAACTGGATGGCGCCGGCTGGCCATCCGGGTGAAGACGCCGGTTTGTATGAGGCTGTTAAGGCGGTTGGTGAGGAGCTCTGCCCAGAGCTGGAAATCTGTATTCCGGTGGGTAAGGATTCCATGTCCATGAAGACTGTCTGGAACGAGGCTGGCGAAGACAAGTCGGTCACCGCGCCGTTGTCGCTGGTCATCTCGGCCTTTGCTCCGGTGGCTGATATCCGCGAGACCCTGACACCTGAGTTGAAGACCGATCAAGGCGAGACTGATTTGATATTGATTGATCTGGGTAAAGGCTCGAATCGCATGGCTGGCTCCTGTCTGGCTCAGGTCTACAAACAGATCGGCCACCATGCCCCGGACGTCGATGATGCCCAGGCGCTGGAGTCTTTCTTTAACGTGATTCAGTCGCTCAATCAGCAAGGGTTGATTACGGCCTATCACGATCGTTCTGATGGCGGTCTATTTGCGACCATCACCGAAATGGCCTTTGCCGCTCACACTGGTGTTACCATCAAGTTGGATGATCTCGGTGCGGACAATGCAGCTGCGCTTTTTAATGAAGAGCTGGGGGCGGTCATTCAGGTACGTCAGTCTGATACTGAAAGCGTACAGAAGACGCTGCACGATGCCGGTCTAGGCCACTACAGCCATGTGATTGGTAGCCTTAACGGTGACGATGTGGTCGAGGTGTTAGCCGCTGGTGAACTAATCCTGAGCGAATCGCGCATCGAGCTGCAACGGGCCTGGTCTGAGACCTCGTATCAGATGCAGTCGATGCGCGATAATTCCGATTGCGCTCAGCAGGAGTTTGATCGTCTGTTGGAAGAAACCGATCCTGGCATCCAGCCTGTGTTGAAATTTGATCAAAATGAAGATGTCGCCGCGCCGATGATTGCCACCGGCGTGCGTCCACGCATGGCAGTGTTGCGTGAGCAAGGCGTCAATGGCCAGGTTGAAATGGCCGCCGCCTTTGACCGCGCCGGTTTCGACAGCATCGATGTGCATATGAGTGATGTCATCAGTGGTCGAGTGTCGTTGAAAGACTTCAATGGCCTGGTGGCCTGTGGTGGCTTTTCATATGGTGACGTCTTGGGTGCCGGTGAGGGCTGGGCCAAGTCTATTCTGTTTAATTCACGTGCCCGTGATGAGTTCGAGGCCTTCTTCCAGCGTGATGATAGTTTCAGTCTTGGTATCTGTAATGGTTGTCAGATGATGTCTAACCTGCGCGAGCTGATTCCAGGCAGCGAACTGTGGCCACATTTTGTCCGTAACGTCTCAGAGCAGTTTGAAGCACGTTTCTCACAGGTGGAAATCATGAAGTCGGCGTCGATCTTTCTCCAGGGCATGGAAGGTTCACGTCTGCCAATTGCGGTGGCCCATGGTGAAGGCCGGGCTGAGTTTGCATCAGCTGATGGCGCACAACAGGCCTTGGATGCCGGGGTGGTTGGTCTGCGTTATGTCGATAACTACGGCAATGCTACCGAGGCTTATCCAGCCAATCCAAACGGTTCGCCGTTGGGTGTAACCGGGCTAACCAACAGCGATGGTCGCTTTAGCATTATGATGCCGCATCCGGAGCGCGTTTTCCGCGCTGTGCAATATTCGTCTCGCCCCAGTGACTGGGCTGAAGATGGCCCTTGGATGCGCATGTTTCGCAATGCCCGGGTTTGGTTGGGGTAAATAATCACGTTGCAGGGCCGATGTGGCTATAGGTAGGTTGTGTTGAGTAGTGCTATGCAAAAAACGTTGGCTGTTGTTTTCCCTTTATTGGTTGCGCTGTTGTTGACGGGTTTTATTCCAGTGCAACAGCAGACTATTGATGTGCGTCTGCACCTTAAACCTCTGAATGTTGTGACCGCCGCTGAGCTGGAGCAGGTCTTTAGCGAGCTCGCTTATGTCTGGCCGCCGCAACCCGGCGGCACTATTCCTGCCATTGAGTTGACTACCTTGCCGCCTGACCTGTCCCAGGTTGAGGGTGTGAAAAAAAAGAAGGCCTTGTTTTTCCGTAGTTTGTTACCGATAGTGCTGGCAGAAAATGAAAAGCTTACCGAGCTGCGCAGTCATGTTGCTGTTTTTCTGGAAAAGGGCCTCAAGCAACTCAGCGAGTCCGAAAGGCGTTGGTTGGAAGCGATGGCCCGGCAATACAAAGTTAAAGGCAGTATCGACGATGTGCGTATTCAGCGTAAATTGTTGCGTCGCATTGATGTCGTGCCGCCTGCTTTAGTGTTGGCGCAAGCCGCCAATGAAAGTGCCTGGGGCACGTCGCGCTTTGCCCGTCAGGGCAATAACCTGTTCGGCCAGTGGACCTATCGTCAGTCGGAAGGCATTGTGCCTCTGCAGCGGCCAGAAGGAGCAACCTATGCCGTCCGTGTCTTTGCTAGTATTGATGCCTCGGTGCGGGCCTATATGCAGAATATCAATAGCAATGCTGCCTATGCTGAATTGCGGCAGTTGCGACAGCAAATGCGTGACAATGGCGAGGCGCTTGACAGCCATGTGTTGGCCACTGGTTTGATGGCTTATTCTGCTCGCGGTGAAGAATACATCAGTGAACTACAGGCAATGATGCGCAGCAATCGTTTATTAACGGTGTTGGAGTCGCTAAGTTTGAAACATATATAGCTTGTCTCGCAAATCTCTCAGACCTCAATCGAGGGTAGTGATAGCTGTTGTTCAAATAACTCAGTCCACTGCAGTGTCTGTGCATGTAAGCATGGTCTGTCCGCAAAGCAGGGCAACCGAATCTTGGTTAAGCCCTTAACAACTTGCCTGAGTGATTAGTTCACTGACATTATGCTCTTAACCAAGGTAGCCCAGATACCAGCAACTAAAAATTGTAACGCAGCCCGGCCTTCACTGCGATGAATTTAATATCGTCTCCTTGGTTGAAAAGATGGAAATAGTTGGCCCCGAACTCGCCACGCAAGCGGGGTGATAATGACAGGTCAGCACCGATACCCGCACTTAAGCCTCCGGCCGTATCAAGGTTGTCAGGCTTGTAGATCCCCGCACCTACTTCTGCAAAAAGATAGTTACTGTTGAATGGACGATAGCCTCTAAGATAGAGAGTGCCACCACTGACATCGTAGCCAGGGTCGAACGTGTAATGCCCCAAAACCCCGTTTAAAGCCAACTGAGGGGAATATCTGTATTCCAAGGCCAACTCCAGCAGAAAGTCCGCATCATAGAGGTTATTAAAACTGCCTGACGGGTAGCCCTGGCCAAGATGAATCCCGACAGCAAAGCCACCGCGTGCAGCCATGCCGGACATCGGCCCCGAATAAAGAGACTCATTCATCACCGTAAGATCGAGATTCGGATCGCTGCCTGTCGGTACTGTCATCAGGGCCTCGTACCAACCATCGCCAAGATCAACAATATCTTCGACGCTTCCATCGGCTACCGATACATCGATGACATGACCATAATCGGGACCAAGATAGTTGCCGAACATATCCCGGGGTCTTATCCAGATCCGCAACCTGTTGATATCGGGGCCAACCACGCGATCCACCACCCGGATATCGGATTCATCCACATCCGGCCTGGCAAACTCAACCACGGTCGACAGGCTTTCGGTACGGACGTAACGGCCAAGCTGGGGATGTTGCCCGTTGACATGGAAAACCACTGTATAGGGACCGGGAATATCCGTGCCGCTGAATTGAGCCGAATAGAAGCCATCACCTTGATGATGGAGTCGAATCTCATTTGGCATGGGTAGTAACTCCGCATAAAAATCATCGTGTCGCAGTAGCAGGTCCAGCTTACGTTGGCCGATGGTGGCTTTAGCCTCACCCACGTAGGTCTCATCAGGCATTGGATATGTTGACAGCAGACTGCCCATGCCAGCCCCGGGCTTAAGCACTTCGGCGATCACGTTTTCCACATCGGTCAGAGCTTGCCCATTGACGGTAAGATGGGCCTGCAGTGGCAATGGCTGTCCCACTCTATGCCCGCCTTCGCCCAGCGAGAATGTGTAGTTGAGCCCTGCCTCATCGGCAATTGCAGCGATTTCATAGGCTGTGTCCCTGCTGCCCGAGAGCGATACCTGCCAATTACCTTCGGGGATGACATGTATTCCGCGCGTTTGCACCACAGGCAAGTCGATTGAATAAATCCGGTAGTAATCACCATGGATGATCTGCCCCTGTTGAATCAGGTCTACGCCATCCTTCTCAACCTGGGTTATCTCAATCGGCGAATCACCCTGGCGCCAACTCACCTTAAACAGCAATTGGCGTGCAGTGCGATTCACATTAAATGTTTCTATATAACTGCTCGAAGGCAGCTGGCGATGCCGGTAGGCAATCAATTGCGGGCTCGCGTCACGCAAGGCATGAACGAGATCCTCGATGAAGAACTGACGCAGGTCATGGTCAGGTGCAGTGGTAATCTTGGCGACACCACCAGTATCTCCGGCGATATCACTGAGCAGCACCACGAAACTGTCGGTCGCACCCACGCCTATGGTATTGACCTTGCGCCCCAGCGCCATGTCTAGCACAGTCGGATCTGGAGTAGGATCAACATTGGAATTATCCCTGCCCGCTTCATTGTCGATCACCAGACTATCCCCCACCCTCAGCACCATCGGGTTGACGTTTTGCATGCCGTCGGTAAAGAGAACAATGTTTCGAGGCCGCGTGACATCGATCAGTCGGTTAATGGCGGACTGCAGGCCGCCACCCATGGGTGTTAGATTCGAAGACAGGGTTGTCTGCGCACGTACATCAGTGATCACGTCATCGGCGTGGTCACGCACCGCCAACAGCACCTCGGTGGCGATTTCCAGTTCATCAATCTCAAGATTCTTGAAGTAGGTAACACCGATGCGGTGATCCGGCAGCGCCATGCGACTCCAGAGTTGGACAAAGATTTCAACCGCGTCCTTCAGCACATTAAGTTTTGAATCGCAGTCTGAACAGGCAGGCGACAACATGCTACCCGATAGATCGAGCACCAGCATCACATCGACAGGATTGAAGTCGGTAACCTCACCTGCTGGCGAAAACACTAGAGAAAAGGGCTGCGGCCCTTCGGGAAGCAGATGCCCGGCCACGGTGACAGTATAGGTAGCCCCTGCACCCGCGGGGATAAACACCTGCTCAACGTTGTTGGTGTGATCTTCCTGCGCTCTCACCGCGTTATTGTCAGGGTTGTCTGGGTCCAGAGTCCATGGGAAATAGCGTGTGCCATCGTCAGCCTCCACCACCAGGTCAAGGTCATTGACCAAGGCCGGATCGGCATTCTCGATGGCCGGGAAATCGTCCCACACCAAGGTCACTTTCACCGGCCCGGCACCGGGCGGTGCAGTGAAACTATAGGAGACCTCATCTCCGTGGTCGACCACCACACCTTCCACAAACGAAGCTTCGCGCATCAGATCGATAGCGTCTTTGATGCGTAGCAAACCATAACCCGAGGCGTAATCAGGACCGGGGTTAAACCAGCGGGTGCCATCGTCCAGATCCTGCGCCGTATGTATCAACAACGCCTTGATGGTGGACGGCAATGGATCACCCATGCCGGGAAGCTGGTTGCGAAAATCCTCCAACAACAAGGCAATCGAACCTGTCGTGGTGGCGGCGGCAGCAGAGGTCTGAGAAAACCAGGCATAGTAATAATAGGCGGGGTGAGCCGGACCACGTGCATCATAATTAGGTGTGCGATAACACTGCTGGTTGGCTGCACCGATAGGCTCGCCAACACAGTTGGGTTCAATGGGGGGGTTATTGAGATCGACATCGAAAAAACTGACTATCTCGCTAACGTTTTGTCCGTCTTCGTTAATACCGTTATGATGCCCCGCGGCAACGATGTCTGGTTTGAGCCTGCCGTCTTCTACCGGCCCCCAGCTACTGTAATTCGCAATCATATTATTAAAGGAATCGATAGCGCCGACGGTGATGATGTTTTTGGCCGCCTTAGGCGCATTGACTGAGCCGTAGTTTTCATAAGGCGCAGCGTCATCGGCGATGCAGTCTTTAAAAGGCCCGGGCGGAACAGCAGTGTCATCCCAGCCGTAACCGGCCCGCTCGTTGCCGGTGGAAAATACGATGCTTACTGGACGCTCGAAACCTGAATCTGCATCGCCGCGCACCGCCGCATCCAGGGTCGGCGCCAAGCCGCGGTAGATGCCGTATTCGAAATCATAGCCATGACACCCTATCCGGCCCCAGGAGTTATTGGCGACATCGATATGATGATCATTCACTGCCGTCTGCAGATCAGCAATCAAGTTCGGATCGTTATACCAATCGGTTGCGCCAGTAACATCAAAGCCGTATGTGTACAGATCAACCGCAGGCGAAATCCCCTGCCACTGATTCGCCACGGCACAACGGTCCTCGGCACGAGCCGTCACATCATTGCACTTGGAGCCATCACCGGCGATCAAGCCTCCGACCATGGTGGTATGCCCTGATGGTGTGTTGGGATCAGTATCACCGCGTGTAACTCGCCCGCCAAAATCCGGGTGCCCCGCATCCACATGGACAGGCTCAAACACACCGACCGTCACACCGCTGCCAGACAGCCCAAGACCCTGGGCCAGATCTGCTTGCACAAAGCCGCGCACCCGGTCGGACTCACCACTGCCTGGAGGAGAGACAGGCTCGATCCAGCGCACTGCATCCAGCTTTGCCAATTCAAGCAGCTGTGCTTCGGCAATCGCAATGGTAATACTCTTCACCATTGGTACTTCAACTAGAACTTCAGCACCCAATCTCTCCAGCTCAGCCTTAACCTCTTCCCCGCTGACATCGGAGAAATATTTCACCACCAACCTAACTCGACCATCGTCAGTTCGCGCCCATGCGCCGACACCTTTTTCGCGCATGCGAGGTGGCAGTTTATCCTCGGGCAGAATCGGCCCGATCCAGCGCACCGAATTCAAGGCCGGATGGTCCGCAGATAGTCCCACCGGAATAGAGGCAAACCATGAGTTTTTCGGAACATAGTTAAGCAGACTGATGCCCGCTTGATTCAAACTGTGTTTCGTCTTGGCATCGGGAATGGTTGTGAACTGGATTAGCACATGAGCTCGTTCGTCTGTCACACGTCCGGAAATTGCTTTAAGTGTTGTTGTTCGATCAGCAGGCGGTTGAATAGTCCTGGATTTTAATTGGATGACGGGTTCTTCTTGAATAAATTTCTCACCATAGGCTTGGCTTAATGAGAGTGAAAAACAGACTATTGAGGTAAAGATTAACTTCCATTTCATTTTGATACCCCTTCCTTGGGTTTATCAAACGCTATATTTAATACACTGACTTAAATTCAGTATAGGACAAAAATTTATGTTTTTACTGCTAGTTAACGGGCGCTTTCAAAGCATTTTTCATGGCCAAACTTTGCGTTCTTAATTTTATTAGCTCGTGGTTATGCATTCATTGTTCATGTTTTAATGAGCTCGCCAGGGTCAGGCTCGATGAATAAGGCCTAAATAAAATCAAGTTAAAATTCATAGGGAGTACTGCTTTCTATGTGTATATGTAGGTAGTGGGCATGTAAATGATTGTTTGGTGTGGCGGCGTTTTTCTACGCTATATTCAACGCTAGTCGTCGCACAGTGTAAATGTTAGCCATAGATTGGTATGAATATCCGAAAATCTAGGATTTGTTTCTCAGTCAGGGCCGCAAGAACGAAATGGAATAGTAACTATTTCCATGAAGTTAATAATCAGCAGTTAAAAAAATAATAACGAGATGTGGGGTTGTTTGCCTCACTGTTAGCAGCTGCCAAACCGCATAAGAAGACATAATGTTGCAAGCTTTAAGTAAAAAGACAGTATTAATCAGTTTCCTTATTTTGATGTCGATCATGTTTGTTATTGTCATGTTTCATGTAAATCCTTCGATCGATGGTGGTGATGGTTCTGGTGTTTTGAGATTACAATTATCCTTTGACAAAGAAGCTGGGATAGAAATTATCAATGGCTGGAGCGTATCTGGGATAGAGTACTTTAAGCAGTGGATGATTGCGGATTATGTTTACGCATTAACCTACTCAGTCTTTCTAGCTTCCTTGGTTTTATTTATTGCATTAAAAAAATGAAAGGAAACTTCATTGCTCTATAAAGGGGTTGTTTGTCTTTCTTTTTTTGCAGGGCTACTTGATTGGGTTGAGAATGCTGTGGAATTATTTTATATAAAGGATCCTTCTAGTTTTTCGATCGCATTGTTTTTTCTTTATTCTGTTTTCGCAGTAGTGAAATGGTTAGCTGTTGCAATAGTTGTAGTTCATATCGTTATTTTACTTGCCAAAAAAACGAGCGAATTGAACGAGGTCGTTAAAAAGGGTGGCGAGATATGTGGCCTCGTTCATAGTTCGGTGAGGGAGGGGGCTAACCAGATAATACATGGGTTTCCAGTTAACTAAATGTAGGTGTCTAGTCGTGCTAAGAAAACATACCAAGACTAACGGAAACTATTTCAATGCGACGGCCATTGCTGATGCCCCTGAGTACACGCTACGCATGTGGCAGAAACCTTTGATTTTAGTTTTAGATTTCTATAGTAATAAATCGTTTTCAATACGATGGTAGATGCTGGCGGAATCAATAAGAGAGTTTGCTGTGAGTGCTGGCACACCATAGACTTCGGTGCTGACAGAATAATCCGTTCTGATTTTTTTCAGCAATAGGTCAAAGTCACCATCGCCTGATAGCAGTATGATGGTGTCAACACTTGTAGCTGCTTCCATAATGTCAATGGTAATGCCTACATCCCAGTCGCCTTTGGCTGTTCCGTCGCTACGCTGAATATAGGGTTTTAGCTTTACTGTGAAGCCAATTTGTTTGAGGGCATTTTGGAATTTTAGTTGTTGCTCATCGCCACGATCAATTGCATACGCGGTTGCCGAAACTATTTTACCTTTCGAGCTTATTCGTCGCCATAGTTTTTGGTAATTAAATTGGCGGCCATAGATTTGGCGAGTGGTGTAATAAATGTTTTGTACGTCAACAAAAATAGATATTTTTTTCACGATTTGGCCTGTTGCTATGGATTTTAAATTCGCAGCCGACTTGATGCGCTCTGTGTGGCAGATGTGGATAGTTAGTCTTCGGTTTCTATTCCGCCTGGCCTGATCCAAAGTTGGCTAAACCAGTAATAGCGTCCTGGCTCTGGTGATAGGGCGGTGCAGTTATAACGGCTGCGCCCAGCTGGTAGATCACTGTTGGCCTGAACAGTGAAGGTTTTTTCATCCTGCCACAGTACCTGGATTTTCCCCTGGCCGCTGGCATAACATGCCAATTGTTTTAGTGGTTGTTTGAGGTTTATTTTGAGTATAGGTTGTTTTTCTGTAATCACTGGATTGACCTGGGGTGTTTCAAGTAAGGGCATGGCCAGGCTCATTACCTTGCTTTTGAAACCATTCATCTCGCCAAAACTCTCGTTCATCGGAAAGCGGGGCAGGAAACGAAAATTAGATGCCGGGCCAATGGCGCCGGAGTGTTGGCCCATGCCGATCATGCCTAACTCTTGGATGATGTTGGCGATGGTTAGGTTGTATTCGCCATAGGGGTAGGCGATAACGTCGATGGGGGTTTTTAGCTCATCACGTAGGCGCTGCTGGGCGTAAGTGATGTCATTACTGATGCGTTGTTGCCATGCAATTTCTGTTTCATTTTCAAGGCGACGGATTAAATGGTTATGGCTGCGGGAATGATTGCCAAAGCTGGCGCCATGCTGCTCCATCTTTCGCATTTGTTGCCAGGACATGTAATTGGAATAATTTTTGTCGATGTAATCGCTGGAGACAAATACGGTAAACGGCCAGCCACGTTGTTTTAGCCGTGGATAAGCCTCGCTGTAGACGCTGCGATAGGCATCATCCATAGTAATGACTACGCTTTTGTCGGGTAAGGCCTCGTTGTTTTGTATGGCCTTGATTACCGTGGCAAGTGGCAGTACCTGGAAATTATTTTGTTCGAGAAGCTGTAGGTGCTGTTCAAATTGTTCAAGGCGGATATTGGTACTGGGGTGGCGTGATTCACCAAAGTGGTGATACATCAGCGCCACAGCAGAGCTTTGTTTTGTCAGGGGTTCTGCCAGGGCGGTGTTGACCAGCGCTAGCATGCAGGCAAAAAGTGCGGCGGTGAATGGTTTTTTGCAGAGAGTTTTCATAGGTTTTGCTGGCCAGCCCGCCAATGACAGACTGGCTATTGATTGTTATTTGATGCAAACAGCCCTGACATTCGGCAGGTCGAGATAGCCTTGCAAGATTTTCTCGATACCGTCCTGTTTCAGGGTGCGCATGCCGGCGCTGAGTGCTTCGCGGTGAA
>CAMYNQ010000044.1 GCA_947259785.1 uncultured Chromatiaceae bacterium
GCCTGCTGGTAGCACCGCCTCAACACGATGTGCTTTACGCAACTGAATACTACAATCACACGAACGGTGTGCAGATATCCGTCGTAAACCAAAAGGTTCAGGTTATCTACCAAGGCAGTTCACAGGGCAACCAAAAACCGCGTCTGTGGCGTTACAGCCCAAAAACCGGAGCGGTGAAGGAGATCGCCATCATGCTGCCTGCCGGCCTTTTTCCGCCCGGTCAGGGTGCAGCTACTGCTGAGGCCGTTTCTAAAATCACCCCGATTGATGTTGCAGATGTTGCAGGGTTGAGCATTGATTCGTCCAGCATTGCGCCGGATGGATATGAATTCAAGGTAGGAAGGAGTGGCTATTCGGGGGATGTTTTCACCGGCCTGTTTAATTCTTCGCGCTATCGCAACGAAGCGGTATTGACGAAAGATGGGCGCAGCATCCGCCTGCCGAATGCCGACGGTCGATATTATTACAGTAATTACACTCGCTTCATCGGCTGGGTAGTGTCGCCATGATTTGGTTGCTGCTCCTCATCGTCGTACTCGTGTTGATTGGCGGCGGCATGTGGGGCTGGCCGCTGCTAGCTGGAATGCTTGGCTTATCAAGCGTAAAGGATAAACCTAGTGCGCTGGCAAATATCGCAGAGCTGATGCGCAGCTACGATATCACGCCCGCCGAGGTCGACGCCGCCTTTCATGCGCCTGCCGCTTCCCAGGCTGTGCCGACACGGCGCAGCAGAGGCGATATTGCCAAGACGCTCTTTATCTACCTTGGCGCGATTTTCATTCTCGCGGGCATCAGCGCCTATATCGGAATGTTTTGGGAAAGCATGGGCAGCGCGATGCGGATTTTTGTGACGCTGGGCGTTGGCTACACTCTGCTCATTGTGCTGGTTTCTGCGCTGCATGAAAAAAAATATCCGCGGCTCGTCCTGCCACTTACGCTTGCAACCGTGTTCATGATGACCGGCGGCTGGTTTGTGCTTATTCATGAGGTCTACCCGCATGGCGACAACTGGCGTGCCGCAGTGCTCTTTGTTTTCGGCGTGATGGCCGTGCACCAGGGCGCGCTGTTCGGCAAATACCGGCTCACGGTGCTGGCATTTACGGCTCTGTTTTTTGTTTACGGATTTATGCAAGTAGGCCTTGAACTGCTTGGTGTTCCGATCGCTTACATCGCCATTGTCCTTGGTGCCTCGTTGTTCCTGGTTGGCACCGCACTTGAAAAAACGCCTCAGCGTATACTTGCAGAACCTGCCTTGTTGATCGGAACCTGCTGGCTGAACGCTGGTCTATTCGAGCGTATTGCGGTTTCCACCTCTGCTAACTGGGCGAGTCTGATCATTGGCGTGTGCGTGATGTTCACGGCTTACGGTCTGCAGAAGGCGGGACGGTATTCGCGCTTGACAGGTCTTGGCTATTTCATCGGATCGATCATGGTCTATAGTGGCTTGTTCGATCTCGTGCATAACACGGCCGTCGAACTCCTCTATCTCGCAGTAACAGCGGCTATGCTCTATGCCTGCGTGGTGCTACAAAGCCGGGCGCTGTTGTTTACCACGGTTATTGCCATGCTTGGCTTTATTGGTTTTTACACCGCAAAGTATTTCGCAGATTCTTTGGGCTGGCCCATCACGCTCGTCCTTATGGGTGTGGCTTTCCTGGGTGTGGGTACAATCGCCATCAAGGTAAGGCGGAAGATCTAGCCAGGTTTATGGCAATAATCGTTTGCCTGACAAAGTCTAAGATCAGAGTAAGCGTTTCTCTAATATTCTATCTGACGAATTAAATGGTGCTAAGAAATTCATTAAGGTGCTGAATAGATGTCAAAGTTGACGTTAATTATAGGCAATAAAAATTACTCATCCTGGTCGCTAAGGCCCTGGATATTTATGAAGAATTTTCAGATTTCTTTTGAAGAAAGGCGGGTGGCGCTTTTCACAGAAACGACTGCTGCTGAGTTGGCTGAATACAATTCAGATTTTAAAGTGCCAGTTTTGAAAGATGATGAATTGCTGGTGTGGGATTCTTTATCGATTCTTGAGTATATCTCCGAACAGTATCTGGAAAACCGGGGATGGCCTGCTGAGACAAAGGCACGCTCGCTTGCCAGATCGATCAGCGCTGAAATGCATTCCAGCTATTTTAATGTCAGAAATGAACTGCCAATGAACTGCCGCAAGAAGTTTGAGAATATTGAATTATCGAAGAGTGCAGAGCGAGAAATTGAGCGGATCAAAGCGCTATGGCGAAAATGCAGAGGCGAGCACGGCAATGCAGGTGAATGGCTGTTTGGCGAGTATTCAATTGCTGATGCCATGTTTGCCCCAATTGCGCTTAGGTTTGATGGTTATAGTATTCCTCTATCCGGTGTTGAGGACGCTTATGTTAAGAGTGTGTTGAAACATCCCGGGATAGTAGAGTGGGTTGAGGCAGGCAAGCTTGAAACGGAAGTTATCGAGGCTGACGAAATAAGTTAGAGGCATTGCTTCTTTGTTATTTCTGCCACTCCTTTGCCGCGTCGTTAACAGAAGGAGCAATTGGGCTGGCTGGCTTTATTTTCGTGGCGCCATTGATTTTTTGCAGTAGAAATATATTACAAACAAGTTATTGAACGATTGTGAGATTAATAATAAAAATAATATCAGCAGGGCTGCTAGTCGTACTAAGCGGTGGCTGCTCCACCATGCATGGGCCTGCGGAATCTCACGACCCTTTAGAGGGTTTTAACCGCGCTATGTACTCATTTAATGACGGATTGGATCGTGCCATCATTAAGCCTGTTGCAAAAACTTATCAAAAAGTAGTACCTAAGCCAGTTAATAAAGGCATTAGCAATTTTTTTAGTAACCTAGGCGATGTAATCGTCATTCTTAATGATCTATTGCAATTCAAGTTGATTCAGGCCGCCTCTGATACCGGACGAGTTGTGCTAAATTCAACTGTCGGGTTGCTAGGTTTTATTGATGTGGCGACGCCCATCGGTTTAGAAAAACATAATGAGGACTTTGGCCAGTCACTGGGCTATTGGGGCATTGGTCCTGGATATTATCTTGTATTGCCTTTGTTTGGTCCAAGTAACCTGCGAGATGGTGTTGGTCTGGCTGTGGACTTTCGTGCTGACCCGATTACGACTATTGAAGACGACAGTGCTCGCTACGGAGTATTTTCGCTAAAAGCTGTTGATAAGCGTGCAGGTTTGCTAAAGGCTAGCCGGATATTGGATGAAGCAGCATTTGATCCCTACATATTTGTACGTGATGCCTACCTTCAGCGACGTAATTATCTCGTCTACGATGGCTCACCGCCTTTACCCGAGTACGAAGAAGACGACTATTTTGAAGATGATTTTCCTGCTGAAGAAAGTGACGACATGTAGTTTCGTTTGATTTTAGTCAGTATGAAATTTACGCGACTATGGATAAATTAGAAGCCCAATGTCAGCTGGCGTTCAATCTGTTTAATCTCATCGTTTTTGAAATATACACCAAATCCCAGCAGTCTTACTGGCCTTTGTTCGTTCTGGATCTTGGTATGCAGTAGTGCTTTGAAGGCGCTGATGGAAAACTGTTGAATCGGTGTTTGTGATGTAGTGCTGCTAAAGTCGCTGAACTTTATTTTGATAAATAGGGTCTTGATGTCTGCTGCTTGTTTATCGGATTTTTCTAGCCTGGTTTTTAGTTCATCAAATAAATCATTAAGGATAGTCTCTGAAATATCGTTGCTCAGGTAGTCCTGAGGAAAGGTGCTCTCGACACTCAGCGACTTACGTTCCCATTCAGTCACCACATCTCGGTCATCAATGCCTTGAGCCATTTTGTGCAGGTGTTCGCCCCAGCGCCCGAACAGGGCCATTAATTCGGTTAACGAATATTTTTGAATATCACCACAGGTGCTGATGTTGTGCTTGTGGAGTTTTTCTGCAGTGACTTTACCCACGCCAGAGAGCTTTTTGACGGGAAGGTCGACGATGAACTCGGAGACTTTGTCTGGTGTGATGACATATTGTCCGTTAGGTTTTTGCCAGTCACTGGCAATTTTGGCAAGCATTTTATTAGGGGCGATGCCGGCGGATGCGGTGATCTTCTGTGACTTGAATATATCGCGCCGGATCTGCTGTGCAATGAGGGTGGCGCTGCCGGAATATAGGGGGGAGTGACTGACGTCTAAATAGGCTTCATCAAGTGAGAGTGGTTCTACCAGCTCAGTGTATTTGTGAAATATCTTATGGATGGCACGGGATGCCTGCCGGTATTTATCAAAGTTAACGGGCAAGATGATGAGTTCTGGGCACTGACGGGCAGCGCGTGCAGACGGCATTGCGGAGTGAATGCCATATTTTCGCGCTTCGTAGTTGCAGGTACATAAAACACCACGGCTGTTAGGTTGGCCGCCAACAGCCACCGGCCTGCCTCTGAGCTCAGGTTTATCTCGAACCTCGATGGCTGCGTAAAAGCAGTCCATATCGATATGGATGATTTTTCTCTGTTGCTGCATTGGGTTGTGTGTATGTGTTGGTTAACTCAGTTGTTAAATATACTGTCTTTATATACAGTTATCAAATTAAGGGCCTCGAAGGTGATATGGACGGTAGAGCATAGTTTGGCTGTATATAATGGAAAACCCAGGTGCGTGGTTATTTAATCGTGATCAAGAGTCTGACGCCATTGATTTTTCATAAGCTGTAGATGTTGTAACTAGACGATTGTTGGCTGCCGGGATGTATCGGATAAATCTGAAGATTGCCGAGTTATCAGATGTCGATGATGTGTTGGAACTGCATTGTCGCTACACTTTGTTCATTTAGCATTGTTTTGTATTGGGGTATCTAATGAGTAAGTCAATAAAAGCGGTCCTGTTATCTGCGCTTGTATTTCCTGGCCTGGGCCATTTTTTCTTAAAAAAACCTACAACCGCTGCTGTGTTGGCGGGTTGTGCATTTGTCTCGCTCTATTGGTTGGTTTCCGCGGTGGAAGAGAGAACGCAGAGAATAATTGAACAAATTCAAAGTGGTGAAGTGCAGCTCGATACTGCGGCGATTGCCGAGTTAGTGTCAAAACAAGCCGCGGCCGCTGAGACACCAATGGCAGTGATTGTGATGCTCTGGTTGGTTGCTATTATTGATGCCTATCGGTTGGGCCGGCTGCAAGACAAAAAGACTAAAACCTGACTTGTGTTATTGCTGTTTAAAGACGGTAGAAACTACTGATGATCTACGATCTTCTTGCCAACATTGTCGTATTGCTTCACTTCGGTTTTATCATCTTTGCCGTGCTCGGCGCGCTATTGCTAGTGCGTTGGCCGCGCTTGGTGTGGCTGCATCTGCCAACGGCAATCTGGGCGATGGCGATTGAGTTTTATGGTGGGGTTTGCCCGTTGACGCCACTGGAAAACTGGCTGCGTTTCAAGGCGGGCTTGGCTGGTTATGACGAGAGTTTCATCGAGCATTATATCGCCGCCATTATCTATCCCGGCGAGATTACCAGCAGTGTTAAGATCATGCTCGGCCTGGGCGTGCTGTTGATCAATCTTGCCTTGTATGCCCGGCTGATCAAGTTACGCCGCCATGGCTGATTCAGGGCTGATTAAGATAAGACTCAAAAAAGCTGTTTAAACCGTGACGGTAATAATCAATGCCGCTGACGTAGATGCTTTCATTGTGGCCACCCTTGAGTTCAAGAAACTGTTTCGGTGGCTTGGCCGCGGCAAATAGGCGCTGGCCATGGCTGAAAGGGATGATTTCATCATCACGGCTGTGGACAATCAAAACGGGCGCCGTAATCGATTGCAGGTAGTCGATTGTGTTGTACTCAAAGCGGCTCAGCCATCGTACCGGTAACAGGGGGTACAACTCGGCAGCGACATCAGGCACTGAGGTAAAGCTTGACTCCAACACCACGGCCTTTGGCTTGTGTCGATGTGCCAGTTCTGCCGCCACCGAGGCGCCCAGTGAGCGGCCCATGATTATGATCTCAGACTCGTTATAGCCCTGGCTGTGCAAATATTGCCAGGCGGCCTCGGCATCACGATAGGTGCCATCTTCTGTCGGTTTGCCCTCGCTGCGGCCATAACCGCGATAGTCGAAGATAAAAGTTGAAAAGCCCAGCTCATTTAATAGTTCTAGGGTTGAAATGCGATTGCTGATATTGCCGGCATTGCCATGACAAAACAGGATTACGCCTCGTTCATCGGCGGCAGGCACATACCAGGCACTGAGCTGCAAACCATCTGTAGTGGTGAGCCTGACTGTATTGTAGTTGAGCCCTGCTGCAGCTGGCGTTGCGTCACTGCCGGCTCCGGGGTAGTCGGGCAGGTAAAGCATGCCTGCCTGATTAAAATAAAGGTTCAATAATATTGCCGCATAACCGGCTATCAACAACAGTAAAAGACTGGCTACGGCACCTGACTCTATAAATCTTGGCATAGCAGTGATCACCTTCGGCTAAGGCTATGTAATGACTCTAGCAGTAACTGGACTAAAGCAACACTGCTGCAAACCGGCAAGAGAAATTATGAGGAATAAACTGGAGGCTGAGTAAGGGAAAGGCTGGGCTTAGGGCAAAGGTTTGTCTAATATTAGATAAACACTTACTCTTATTATTTAGGACTCGCGGCTTGATCTTTAGGCAGCGCCGCAAATCAAAGAGTTAGGTAAGGCGGAATATTCAATACTTCCAAACGGAAAAGGAAATATGATGAGCGCTCACGCTGATAAAAAGCAAAAAGATAAAAATCATGCGGATGCAAACGCAGCTGCGCATAAACAGAGTGGCAGTGAGTCTGCGTTTCAGTTTGTAGACAATCGAGCTGAATCCAAGGCACAAACAATGCTTCAAAAGATAGCGGCTGAGAGTCCACAGCAAAAACAGGCGGCTCGGATGCAGGCTGTAGTCGATAACCATGCTGCTCAGCAACAGTCCAGCGTTCAGAAAAAAGAAAATGACAATAAAACAGGCCTGCCTGATAACCTGAAATCAGGCATGGAGAGCCTGTCTGGCATTAGTCTGGATGGGGTTAAGGTTCACCAGAATTCTGCCAAGCCTGCCGAGGTAGGTGCGCATGCCTATGCTCAGGGCACTGATATTCATGTGGCACCCGGGCAAATGCAGCATTTGCCTCACGAAGCCTGGCATGTGGTGCAGCAGTCGCAAGGGCGAGTCAAGCCGACAACCACGGTGGCGGGAATGGCGGTAAACGATAGTCCGTCACTGGAAAAGGAGGCGGATGTAATGGGGGCGAAATCGTTGCAGATGAAGGCAGAGACCAGTGCAGAAAAACAAAACAAAACTATCAATATTGCCTCTTTGGTTTCACAGCGCTTGGAAGGCGATGACCTGGTTAATCCACCGGCATTGTTTAGCGCCGCTAACTTACAATTTACGACTAAGGCTGCAGGCAGAACTCCAACCTTTTATTTTGACGATGGCAACCAGACGGGACGGTTGAGAACAGACCATTCAAATGGTCCAAATATTTATGTTGATGCGTATAGGCGTTCACATTTCTTTTTTCCTTCTGCGTCTCTACGAGCAACTTTTAAAGAAAATCTGGCTGCAGGCCAAACCCTGGCAGAGCAAGAGGGCACGCCAGCAACACGCACCGCTGGCAGCTTTCATTATGAAGTGAGCATTGATGCTGCCGGTAAAAAGCAGGGGGTTGGTCACGCAAGTGGTGGGAAGTTGGTTTTAAATGCGGGTTCGTTTAACGATGCGCAGCTGAAAATCATTTATAACCGGATAAATAATAATACGGATGCATTAAAGATCCCTTGGGACGACTTGTCTTAAAAATATTGGGTAGCCGAGAGGCGTTAGTCGAGTCTATTGGTAATCATGATGACTGGACAGAGCGATGATATCGATAATGTAATAAGCTTGATTCAATGGAGAAATCAAAATGGCTACTAAGCTGGAAGAGGAAGAATATCTGTATAGAAGAGCGATTAATATTATCGAATCGGCTGACACGGATTCGGTCAAAGAAGATATGTTGTTTCAGGAAGTGTGGACACCTTTAGCCGTTTTGTACGAAGATAGGATCAAGGCGACTAAATAGAAATTATTTTTTGGGAGTGATAGTGGCTTGAAAAAAATGGGCGGGATGGTTGTGGTAATAAATTGGATTTTTACTATCATCCATGACGTGCCATAAGGATCATAAATAAACATGTAACCCGAAGGCTAAGTCATGAGTAACAAAACCAGGCTCGTTTGCCCAAGCTGCAACACCATCAATCAGTTTCCAGGTGATCGCCTGAGTGATAACCCAAAATGCGCGCAATGCAAGACCGGACTGATGCAAGGCGAACCAGTGGCCGTCAATGGCGATTCACTTAGTCGACACATACAAAACAGCGGCGTGGCCGTGCTGGTTGATTTCTGGGCGCCATGGTGTGGGCCGTGTAAATCATTCACTCCGATTTATAAAAGCTTTGCCCGCAAGGCCGAGCCCAATTTGCGACTGCTTAAAATCGATACCGAAGCCAACCAGGCGGCCGCAGCAAAATATGCTATACGCTCTATCCCTACCTTAGTACTGTTTAAAGATGGCAAGGAGTTAACAAGAATGTCTGGCGCCATGAATGAAATGCAACTGCAACAATGGGTCAATCAACAGCTAAGCCTATAAAAATCTATCAAACAAACAAGCTCATGTTGGTGTGATTGATGCTAATTGCGTGATCAATATGTAGGGCTTGAATGGCTCGGCCTAACCAGTTTCCATTACCCATCTGCTGAAGCAGATCGTTTTTCCGGCAGGTTGACTATATAGGTTCGCACTACCAAATAGATTAAAAGGGCATTCAGAAGGTGCCAAAGAAAATGGGTTCCCACCGCCATAAGCTGGCATACCGCGATATCGACCGAACGGAACGTTAGCGATAACAGAAATACCCCCGCAGAGAATAGAAGACCGTGGCGGAAGCGTTTGCCTGATATGTAGTGCACACAACCAGCAAAGGCAAGCAGTGCAAAAGCAGGCGCATATGCCAAAGAACCATTGAGTGTGTTCGGGAAGTGCCCAAACAGATAGCCGAGGAAAAAAAAGATGATAATGATTCCCGCTATCACCGCATAACTGTATCCCTGCACAATGCGAAAATAACAGCCTATGAAGGCTATCTGAAATAACAATATGGGTAGTACATCACATAACATTGCCCAACGAGTGGCAAACGTATGAAAGAGGCCGCTGCCAATACCTATGGAGGCAGCCAGGCAAATCAAAAGATAAACACTGACGTGATCCTTACGTGTGTTGTGCGCAAGTCTCCAGCATAGCCAGGCGGCCACTAAGAAAGCTAGATTGGTAAAGGCATTGAGCGGCTCATTCCATAATCCTGCTGCTGTTCTTTCACAATAGATATCAATCATCGTTATCCGGGGGGGGGCAAAGCTAGTAATTATTATCGTTATGCGTTTATAACTCAGAACGCCATCTTTATCCAAACGTAAGAATCAGGCAGGTAGCAGTGTACTGGCTGCAATTAGCTATAAATGGGAACCCGTCTTAAAAATCTCACCTAAATAACGCCGATATTCAGCCAATCTATACCGTATACGTCACTGTATTTCTGGAAAGTCTATGTAGAATGTCGTGCCCTGGCCCTCTTGTGTCTCAAAGCTGATGGCACCGTCATGATCTTCCACAATGGTCCTTGCGATGCTCAAACCCAGGCCTGTGCCGCCAACACCACGCGAATCAGATGAATCTGACATGGTGAACCTTTCAAATATTTTGGACTGGAAATCCTTCGGAATACCAGGGCCATGATCGGTAACCGAGATGCGCACATGATGATTGTGGCGGACAACACTGAAGGCCACGTTTTTACCCTTGGGTGAGAATTTTATCGCATTAGAGACGAGATTGTTTAGCACCTGCATAATCCTGCAGGGATCGGCTTTTATTCGCACGTTATCGAGACGCTGATCGACAAGCAAATGTACGTCATATTGAAGTGCATAACCGCTGCCATCGTTTATCGCCTCCTCAATCAGCGGCATGACCTCGACAGATTGAAAATTGTATTCAAGTTTACCTGATTGAATCTTTTCAATATCAAGGATGTCGTTGATAAGCACTAATAGGCGGTTGGTATTGTTATTAGCGATATTAAGCATATTGTATGCGCTTTCAGGAAGATCCCCTACAGCGCCGCCGAGGATCAGCCCCAATGAGCCGCGTATGGATGTCAATGGGGTTCGGAGCTCATGACTGACCACAGCAACAAAACCATCCTTCAATTCCTCAATGCGTTTACGCTCGGTGATGTCCTGCGTCAATGAGGCAATGCCAACAACGTTTCCATTCTCATCAATCAGTGGTGTTTTATACCACTCACATAAAATTGACTGCCCATCCTTGGTCCTGTTTTCAAACGTGTCATGCAACCCGCCTTTATTAGCCAGGGTAGCCTGCCAGTACTTTTCGACTGTTTCACGCGTGTGCGGTGGCACTATTAGTTCCGTTGCCCGTTTCCCGAGCGCTTCTTCCTTACTGTATCCAAACATCTTTTCAGCAGCCGGATTCCAGTTCGTCACCTCAAGATTCGTATTCCACTCAATCACTGCAAGCGGCGTGCTTTGAATATGCAGTGCAAGGTGTTGCTGTGACCTGCGCAACTCATCTTCTCTAGCGAGGGCATCGAGTCTCAATGAGACGTTATCAAATGTAGTGCGATAGATACGTAATGCGCTAACTACAAGCAGAACGATGAGAATCGAAACCATCAACCCCATGATTGTTCCAGTATCGGTGTCGTTCACAAAAAATCGCACCGCAAGTGGCAGCAAGGCAATCAACAAAAAGGTGATGACTGGGAATCGTAGTGAGGAGAGACTGGTGATAGCAATGGCGCAGGTTGCAGACAGCATGAAAGCAAGCATCAACTGGTACTCGACATGCTCGGCAGGAAACAGCCATATCCCAACAGCCCCCCACGCAAATCCTGAGGCGAGACTTCCGACAATAAACTGGCGTGTCCATTTTATAATTTCACCGGGCGGCGGGGATGCTTTTGCAAAGATACGGGAATGGACTGCTCGAGCGGTAGTAATAACAATAAAAATAACTGCCCAAGTCGTCAGTAACGTATGTTCAATCACTGGCCATAAAATAACGACCACAAAAAAGATGCCGAGAAAGGTCCCCCATACAGAAGTCGGTAAAGCGTTAAAAAGCAGCTTGGCCTGCTCATAACGCATGGCTTCATCTCTTTTTATATCAATTGATTGTCGATCGGGCAGAGACATTATTCAGGGCAGGTACTAATAAACTTGGTTGACTTAACATATAAAGGTAACAGACATTCGCACGTAGAAAAAGGATATGCCAAAACGCTAATTGGGCGAAATATTAGGCAGAATAAAAACACTTCAGCCAAAAGCTCACAGTTATTAAATAGCCGTTTGTCGCCCTTACTTGCTTCTTGTTTTTGGAGGTAGGTCTTGTCTTTTGCCTTTGCCATCCCGAATGACCGCCCTGGATCGATGCCTGTTAAACATCGTTAGAATATTTAGGTAGCCTTTTTCACCATGTTCATAGCAGTTACCTACATTGGGGGCTGTTTCAGTGATGATTTAGCAGGGTACTGATTCCTGATCTATTATTAGTATTAAGAATGCTAATAAGCATTATCTTTAGTAGCGGCCAGGGAGCTGTGATGGAAGATCTGTTTAGTTATGGCGATGAACTTGGGCCGACCAAGGTCATCCACGTCTATGAACCCTCAATCAAGCTCAAGGCCGTGCTGGTGGTGGATAACGTCGCCAAGGGGCCGTCTATCGGTGGTGTGCGTATGGCCGAGGATGTCAGTGCCGCGGAGTGTGTTCGCCTGGCGCGGGCCATGACCTTCAAAAACGCAGCAGCGGGCCTAGCTCATGGTGGTGGCAAGGCGGTGTTGTATGGTGATCCGAAGATGTCTAAGCCGCAAAAGCAACAGCTGATCCGCGCCCTGGCCCAGTCGTTGCGTTTGGAAGAGGACTACATCTTTGCCCCGGACATGGGTACCGACGAGGAGTGCATGGCCTGGGTACGGGATGAGATTGGCCGGGTGGTGGCCTTGCCGCGGGAACTGGGTGGCATTCCCTTGGACGAGATCGGTGCCACCGGCTGGGGGCTAAGCCATGTGGTCGATGTAGCACTGGATTACTGTGGTTTTGATTTGGATGGCGCGCGGTTTGTTATCCAGGGTTTTGGCGCGGTGGGCAAACATACGACTCGTTTTTTGTCTCAGAAGGGCGCTGTGCTGGTGGCGGCGGCGGATTCGCAAGGGGCGATCCACAATCCGGACGGCCTGGATGTGCAGGCCCTGTTGGAGCTAAAAGAGGCTGGCAAGCCACTCACGGATTATGCCGATGCGAAAGCCCTGCAACGTGACGACGTCATCGATGTCGAGTGTGACATCTGGATTCCGGCGGCGCGCCCCGATGTGATTAATGAAGAGAATGTCCATCGGCTCAACACTAAATTGGTGGTGGAGGGCGCCAATATCCCTTTTACCCATGGCGCAGAGTCTTACCTGCATGAAAGGGGCGTGTTGTGCGTGCCTGATTTCATCGCCAATGCCGGTGGTGTGATTTGCGCGGCGATGGAATATCACGGTGCCAATGAGAGTGCGGCGATGCAGGCCATTGCCGAAAAGCTGCAGCGCAATACCAAGTTAGTGTTGGAGGCAGCGAATAGCAAAGGCATCTTGCCGCGTCAGGCGGCGATGGAGTTGGCGATGGAGCGGGTCAAAAAGGCAATGAGTTTGCGTCGTTTTTCGACCTTTTCAACCGGACCAGGGTTTGTTTAAACGATAAGGAGCAAAGATGTTCCGGATCAGATTTCATGGCCGCGGCGGCCAGGGGATGAAAACCGCAAGCCGCATCCTTGGCACGGCCTTTTTCCTTGAAGGCTATGAGGTTCAGGATGCGCCGCGCTATGGTGCCGAGCGTCGCGGTGCGCCAATCTTTGCCTATGTTCGGGCCGCGCAAGACAGCATCAACGAGCGCGGCATTATTCAGCATCCTGACTTGGTGATCGTCGCCGACGATACCTTGGTGCCGGTTCCGGCGGCGGGTGTGTTGGCCGGCATTGGGTTGGACACCGTGTTATTGATCAATAGCGATGACTCAACAGAAGTGTGGCGGAATCGCACTAATATTACTGGCAGCGTGGTTGCCTTGCCGCTGACCGCCGATGTCGAAGACCGCGCTGATCTGCCTTATATTGGTGCGACCTGTGCCGGTGCTGCGGCGCAATTGCTGGGGGTAATTTCACGTGACGCCCTGCGTCGGGCAATCGAGGAGGAGCTGGCGGCATTGCGCCAGAGCGTTATCGACAAAAATCTCAGCATGGCCCTACAGGCCTTTGATGCCATGGCTGAACAGGCCGGGGCGGTGAAAGAGGGCAAAGAGATCTCTGCGGCTGATTACAGTTCGCCCGACTGGGTTGAGTTTCCGTTTGAACAGGCCAGCATCTCGGCGCCGGTGATCCATGGTGCTCTTACCAGTGTTGAGGTGAATACCGGCCTGTGGCGTACCTTGCGGCCGGTGATCGACTATGAGCGTTGCAATCGTTGCTGGTGGGTGTGCAGTACCTTTTGTCCCGACAGCGCCATCAATGTTGTTGAAGGCGGCAAACCCGAGATTGACTACGATCACTGCAAGGGTTGCATGGTTTGTGTTGCCCAATGTCCGCCGCACGCGATCGAAGCGATCCCTGAACAGCTGGCGCAAAAACAAGAACAGCAAAAGCAAAAAGGAGGGTCGGCATGAGCCGTATGTTATTGACCGGCAATCGGGCCGCGGCCTGGGGTGCGCGCCTGGCCCAGGTCGATTATTATCCGGCCTTTCCCATCACGCCGCAGACCGAGATCATCGAAGCCTTGGCGGAATGGATAGACAAGGATGAAATGCCGGGACGGTTGGTGACGGTTGATTCAGAGCACTCCATGATTACCGCTGCCGGTGCCGCTGCGGCCACCGGGGTGCGGGTCTTTAGTGCCACTTCTAGTCAGGGGCTGTTGTATGCCATGGAGATGCTCTACACCGTGGCCGGATGGCGGGCGCCGTTTGTACTGGTCAATGTTTCGCGCGGTCTGTCTGCGCCGATCACTTTGGAATCAGACCACAACGATATTGTTGCCGCTCGCGATTGTGGCTTTCTGCAGATTCACTGCACTACCTGCCAGGAGGTGATGGATAGCACTTTGATGGCCTATCGCATTGCCGAGCATGCCAAGGTGCGGTTGCCGGTGATCGTCAACCTGGATGGCTTTTATCTCTCCTTTACCCGGGAGCCGGTTGAGCGGCCTGCCGCTGACCATGCCGCTGCCTTTGTCGGTAGCTTTGATGCAGAAAACATCCGCTTTCGTGCCAGCGCGCCGGAAAGCCAGGCGATGGCTGTGTTGGGTGGCACGCCATATTCCTATTTCCGTTATGAGATCCATTTGGCGCAGCAACAGGCCTTGGCGGTCTATGACGAGATTGCTGCGGAATTCGAAGCAACGTTTGGCCGCCGTTACGATGCCATCGAGGCCTACCGTTCTGATGATGCTGACTATGTCTATGTAATGATGGGCTCGTTCGCCTCCAAGGCCAAGGCGGCGGTGGACAAGTTGCGCGAAGCCGGTTGGAAGATCGGCCTGTTGCGGCCACGGTTGTTGCGGCCATTCCCGGAAAAACGGTTCCAGTCGCTGTTGGCAGGTAAAAAGGCGGCGGCGGTCATCGACCAAAACATCTCCATGGGCAAGGGTGGTGTGCTGCATACCGAACTCGCTTCGGTGATGTGCGGCCAGGCGAATGCACCGCTGCTGACTAGTTTTATGGGTGGCCTGGGTGGTCGTGATATCAGCGAAGAGGAGTTGTTCAAGATCGCCGAGGTCACGCGTCAGGCCTGTGAAGAAGGCAATCGCCTGGAACCACGGTTGTTGTTTACCAAAGATGAGCTGCGTGAGGTGCGCAAGCTGCAGGCCGTCGCCCATGTGGAAAGAGCAGAGCAGGGGCCGAATAATGATTGAAAACAATGAAGCCATCATTCATCGCATCAAGGACCTGCCATCGACCCACCTATTGGGTACAGGTACGCCCATGTGTGCCGGCTGTGGCGGTCTTGAAGCACTGCATGAGATTTACGACATCCTCGGTGAAAAGACGGTGTTTGTGAATGCCGCCGGTTGCATGACCTTGTTGTCGGTTTATCCCTTCACGCCGTTTAGTGGCTCGTGGTTGTATACCGCCATGGCCTCAGCGCCGGCCGGGGCGCAGGGCATACGCGATGCCCTGGATATCCTTAAACAAAAGCAGCAGATCAGCGAGGCAGAGGATTTGCAGGTAGTGGTGCTGACTGGTGATGGTGCCGCCTACGGCATGGGCTTGTCTGCCACCTCAGGGGCGATGGAGCGTGATCTCGATTTTATCTACATCTGTTACGACAACGAGGGCTACGGCAATACCGGCCAGCAATATTCTGGTGCAACACCGCATGCGGCCAAGACCTCCACCAGCAAAGGTGCGCATGGTTTTGCTGGTTATAAAAAGGATTTGTTTGCCATTTGGGCGGCGCACAAGCCGGCTTATGTCGCCACGGTTATCGGTGCAGAGCCTTTGGATCTGGCGCGCAAGATTGAAAAGGCCAAAACTATGCAAGGGCCGCGCATGATAATTTCATTGGCACCATGTCCGACCGGCTGGGACTATGACCCCAAACTGTCGGTTGAGATAGGTAAGCTGGCGGTCAAGACAGGTGTCTGGCCGTTGAAGGAATATATTGAAGGTGAAGTGGTGCATACCAAGGTGCCGAGACAGCGGCTACCGGTAGAGGAGTATTTGAAACTGCAAGGCCGCTTTCGTCATTTGTTTGAGCCTGGACGTGATGAAGTGCTGTTGGCGGAGTTGCAGGCCAAGGTTGATACCTATTGGGCAGATGTTTCATCGCAGTAACGTATCCCTCTCCCTAGCCCCTTTATGCCCTTTAGGGTGCTCCCGCGAGGGGAGGGGGAACTACAGGATCAAGGGGCTGTGATGGTTTTTCCTCAGAAAAGTTATTTTCATTGTGGCGGTGACCAACCTCTATTGGGCACTACCATTCCTGAGCATTTCGCAGTCATCGTTCAACGTTTTCCAGACCGGGAAGCAATTGTTTCTGTCCATCAAAATCGTCGCTTAAGCTATAGCGAACTGGCGCAGCAGGTAGATCGTGTTGCGCGCAGTTTAGTTGCGCTGGGTTTTTCTAAAGGCGACCGCATTGGTGTCTGGTCCACCAACAACATCGAATGGTTGTTATTGCAATTGGCAACAGCGCGCATCGGCATCATTCTAGTTAATATCAATCCTGCCTATAAGCCACGTGAACTTTCCTATGCTTTGCAGCGTTCCGAGGTGCAGTGTGTATTCACCATGCCAGCATTTCGTAGCAGCAGCTACGTCGAGATGTTGGTTGAGTTATTGCCTGAGTTGAAGCAGACAATTGACGCTGATTTGTCTAGTAACGAGTTTCCTTTCATGCGCCGGATAGTGGTGTTTGATCCGCTTAAACCAGAGCAAACGCAACGGCCTTATCCGGGTTTCATTACATGGGCAGATTTCTTAGCTTGTAGTGAAGAAATTAGCTCGGACGAGTTGGACACATGTACTGCCAGGCTCGACATGGATGATGCCATCAACATCCAGTATACCTCTGGTACCACCGGGTTTCCCAAGGCGGTCGTGCTAACTCATCACAATATTCTTAACAACGCCTACTTTTCTGCTCAGGCGATGCACTTCAGTGAACAAGACCGCTTGGCGGTGCCGGTGCCTTTTTATCATTGCTTTGGCATGGTGCTGGCAAACCTGTTGTCTGTTTCAGTCGGTGCCTGCATCGTACTGCCTTGCGAACACTTCGATGCACTGGCAGTGTTGCAGGCCATCGAGGCGGAAAAATGCACTGCCGTGCATGGCGTGCCGACCATGTTCATCGCTCAGTTGGAGCATCAGCACTTTAATGATTTTGATTTGAGTTCGTTGCGTACTGGCATTATGGCCGGTGCCCCTTGTCCGGCAGTCTTAATGAAACAAGTAATGGAGCAGATGCATTGCCGTGAAATACTGATTGGCTATGGTGAAACCGAGGCTTCACCAATAACTCACTTGACCAGACCTGAAGATATTTTGCAGCGGCGGACCAAAACGGTGGGCAAGAATCTACCGCATCAGGAGGTCAAGGTAGTTGATGTGGAGAGTGGCCAGACTAAAGCTTTAGATGAAGTCGGCGAGATCTGCTTCCGTGGTTATCACGTCATGCAAGGTTATTATGGCGATGCCGAAGCGACCACCAAGGCCATCGATCAACAGGGGTGGTTGCACTCAGGTGATCTGGGCAGCATGGATGCTGAGGGTTACGTAAAAATTACCGGTCGCCTGAAAGAGATGATTATCCGTGGCGGTGAGAACATCTATCCGCGCGAGATTGAAGAGCTGATATTCAATCACCCCAAGGTGGCTGAGGTGGCAGTGTTCGGTGTGCCTGATGACTTTTATGGTGAAGAGCTGATGGCCTGGATTGAACTGCACTCAGGTGAAAGTGCGACAGAGGATGAGCTACGTGAGTTCTGCAAGGCCAGTCTAGCTCATTTTAAGGTGCCAAAATATATCTGGTTTGTGGATGAGTTTCCCATGACGGTCACGGGAAAATTACAAAAGTTCCGAATGCGTGATCTGGCCTTGGAAAAACTGACAAAGTAATAATAGATAGGCCTTTATTTTGTTTCTGATAAACGAGAAATTGTCAGTTCAAGTTTGCATAACTACTGATGTTGAGGTCTAGTAGTATTCCTCCCAACTGATGTAGTTCTCAAGTTCCTTAATTTTAATTTCTTGGTCGTGGATAATTTCTTTTACCACATCGCCTAGCGAAATCATACCGATCAATTTGTCATTTTCCATAACTGGCAGGTGGCGAATTTTCTTTTCTGTCATCAGCACCATGCAGTCGTTAATGCTTTGTTCTGGATGTGTGACTAATACCTGGCAGGTCATGATGTCTTTAACCAGAGTGTCTATAGATGTGCGGCCTTTGAGAATGACTTGTCTGGCGTAGTCTCGTTCAGAGATTATTCCGACTAATCGGTCATCCTTTACGACGGCTAGGGCGCCAACACCTTTTTCTTCCATCAGGGTGATTGCTTCCAGTACACTGTTTTCGG
Source organism: uncultured Chromatiaceae bacterium (assembly GCA_947259785.1). GTDB lineage: Bacteria > Pseudomonadota > Gammaproteobacteria > Tenderiales > Tenderiaceae > Tenderia. The sequence continues at coordinate 18,166 of CAMYNQ010000044.1, forward strand.
GATGGGTGTGCCAGATATGGCAGCCCTTGCTGTTAAGTAGTGTGTCGACTGTGCTCATGACTTAGCTCCTTAAACATGGTTGCATATAATCTATATCGGGTTTTTGTGGCTTAACCTTAAATAAAGATATTATGGTATTGGACGGGGTGGTCGGCAGGGTAAGCGTTCTCTAATACAACGAATATTTCTTATGCAATATCAAACAGCAATCTAAGATGGCTTCTGTATTCCATAAACTGTTGTGCCAGAATTATCAGTCTGGAGTCTGGAGTCTGGAGTCTGGAGTCTGGAGTCTGGTTGCTGTGCTTAGGTCTTACTGAGTCTGATTATGTCCAAAGCAGGTTTAGATGCGCTGTATGGTGAGACTAATGTTTGCAGTGGTGAATTGATGAGTAAAAAATTTGTTCTATTAGTCGAGTTTCTTATCCTTAAGAAACTCCGCCAGCTGGCGGTCTATTTTTTGAATGTGATTGATGAGCCAGTCTTTGAGAAAGTCCATTAGTTCATTGGTGATGTTGGTTTCACCATGTTTGTACTGGCTGGAAAGTTGTTGCATTGTTTGTTTGAATTTTTCATGTGCCTTAATATGGTTGACGTAGTCAGGGTGTCTGAAGGAATACATGAGTTCTTCTTCAACATAAAAGTGGGTTTTTGTGTGTTGGATCAGACCTTCCAAGACTTTCCCGACCAACTGTCTGCTGGAGTTTCCGTCAACTAGCCCCTGAAGCGTATTGATATACTCAATAAGTATTGCATGTTCTCTATCCATTAGGCGATTGCCAACATGTAACTGCTTATCAAGCTTCATTGTGCTCATGAGTAGTCACTTTAAATGTAGTCAGTTGATAAATTAAGTGTACGTGATGTTTTTGCGTTGGGTCAATGATAGAAGGGGCTAAAGTCGCGCCCTCCTGACTTAACACCTTAACGGACTGACCATGTATTGGTGCGAAGATATTAGAAATTACATATGCGAATTACTGATTAGATGACAAAGCTTTTATTTGTATAAAATTTGCATCATTGCGTATAGCCAGATAGTTTCTTTCTATGTGTTTCTAGTCCGTCCCAAAATGCGGCGACCCCCTCAAGCATTTCATTGCCATCATAGATGAACTTGTCTTCATCAATATAACGGGAGAAATAAAGTTCTTCCAACTCTTCCTGAGTGTGGGCGGCGTGTTGGGCCTCGATTTTGGCGTGCCAGGTAAAGAAACCCAATGGCAGTTTTGTTTCGTTGAGTTGGTTATATATTTCAAATCCTCTAACCAGTTGATCCCAGAATCCAGCGGCGGCCCAGTTTTCAACCGCGTAGCTTGAGGCCTGCGAGGTCATGTAGTCTTCGCTGCCATAGAGTCGAGCCAGCTCGTCACAATAAAATAGTGTTGAGGTGCTGCCGTGGTGGCGTTTGCCGATGTCGTTAAAACCCATGCCTAGTTTTTCGGCCATTTTTAACAGCCATTCAAAGTGGGCCGCCTTAAAGTGGAAGGTGCCGCCTTCGACACTACCTTCGATGGATACGATTTCAGAGTTGTCGCTCTGGCCACTGCTTGCTTCTTTCGTCTTGTTGGAATTAAACACCACGCCGATTTCATTGGCGAGAATTTCTTTGGATGCACGCATGCCTTCTATGCTGTCAGCGTTGATAGTTTTTTTTAGTTGGGCGATCAGGAATAGGTTGGAGAAGGTGGAGAACTGCACCACAAAGTCCTTAAGTTGTGCTTCGCTAATGTTGCCATTTTCAAACCAGGCGCAATATTCATTGTTGCTGATGACGCGGTGTTGCAAGAGCTCTGTATCAATACGCTTTTGAAAGCTTAGAAACTGGCGCGCATTGTCAATGCCATAGCCGGCTTGATTATCTACTAGTGCCTGCAAGCTTTGCTGGGTGAGGCCTTCTATATCATTGTCATGTGCGAATTGGTTAAGCATATCGTTTGCATTCATGGTTAGAGCCTCCATTTACTCGTGGTCTGGTTGGTTTTCAGGGGCAGCATTGGTGAAGGTGTCCAGCGCCATACAGTTGCTGTAGATCCTAGCCAGGGTGGTGAAATTGCTAATGTCACATTCAAAACGAATGGCGTTATAGATTTGCGGGATCAGGCACAGGTCAGCCAGCGTGGGGCTGTCGCCATAACTAAAGGGACTGTTATGGTTGCTTGCGGTCAGCCTGTTTTCAATTGCCGATAGTCCTTCGGCAATCCAGTGTTGGTACCAGGCCTGACGCGCTTCATTATCAATATTCAAAACATCTTTCAGATAGGTATGGACACGCAGGTTATTGAGTGGATGAATATCACAGCTCACCATTAATGCCAGTGAGCGGACAAATGCACGTGCACTAGCTGTATCGGGTAGCAATGGTGGCTGAGGATAGCATTCGTCCAGGTATTCAATGATGGCGAGTGATTGAGTGATGGGGTTTTCGTTCTGATCTGTTGTTAATGCCGGTATCAGGCTCTGTGGATTTATGTGAAGGTAGGCTTGGTGGTATTGCTCGCCACCATCTTTGAGCAGGTGGACATAGCGGTTTTCGTAATCCAAGCCCTTGAGGTTTAGGGCGATACGCACCCGGTAAGCGGCAGAGCTACGGAAGTAGGTGTAAAGTTTCAAGCAGCTCATGCTTGCACGACCTGATCGATGGCGCCAAAGATGGAGTGTTTGTTTTGATCAAACATTTCTATCCGCACGCGGTCGCCATGTTTTAAAAATGGTGTGCTGGCTGCGCCGTTGTCGATGATTTCCAATACTCGTTTTTCAGCCAGGCAGGAGCAGCCGCGGCCAAGATCGGCATTGGAGACGGTGCCGGAACCAATGATGCTGCCGGCAGTCAATGGCCGAGTCGCAGCAGCATGTTGTATCAGACGGGAAAAATCGAATTGCATATTCTGGCCGGCATCGGGATTGCCCAGGGCCTCGCCGTTAAGATAGCTGCTTAACGGCAGGTGAACTTTGTTAGCCTGCCAGGCATTGCCCAGTTCGTCTGGTGTAACGGCTACTGGCGAAAAGGCAGTGGGCGGTTTGCCATGCAGAAAGCCAAAGCCCTTTGTCAGTTCGGCAGGGATGAGGTTGCGCAGCGAGACATCGTTAACCAGCATGACTAGCTTGATGTGACGACCGGCGTTGCTGGCATCTATGCCTTGTTCTACATCGTCGGTGATCACGGCAATCTCGGCTTCAAGGTCGATGCCCCAGGCTTCGTCGTTCACGACGATGGGGTCACGTGGGCCGAGCATGATATCTGAACCACCTTGATACATCAGAGGGTCGTCATAAAAACTGCAAGGCACCTCAGCACCACGGGCCTTGCGTACCCGTTCAACGTGGGGCAGGTAGGCGCTGCCATCCAGCCATTGATAGGCGCGAGGTAGTGGCGCGGCCAGTTTCTCAAAAATTATGGCCTGGCTACTGATGCTATTGTTGTTGAGCGCCTGATAGCGATTGTGCAATTCAGGTGCAAGCTCGACCCAGTTCTCCAATGCCTGTTGCAGTGTTGCGGCGATGTCGGGCACTAGGGTGTAACGTGTCAGATTACGATCGACAACAATCAGTGTGCCGTCACGGCCGCCTTGCTTGAGTGAGGCAAGTTTCATTTGGCTTCTCCCTTGCTTGGATCGGCCCATGAATCTACATAACCATGCCATTCAACATCTTCGGGCAAGTCGTAAACCTCCAGGGCATCACGGCTGTCGATCATGACGGCGACTTCGTTGGTGGCCTCGCGTTTTGTTTGCATGCCGGCCGCCAGCGCCTTGGGGTGTGGGCCATGGCTAAAGCCTGAAGGATGAAAGCTGATCATGCCGGGGT
>CAMYNQ010000045.1 GCA_947259785.1 uncultured Chromatiaceae bacterium
AACTGTGTTAACGGTTGCCAACATTTGCATTTGGATAACCTGGGCCACTAATTACTGGCACCGCACCATGCTGTTCATCTTTGGCTGGTGCGATTGCTACGCCACGATGGGTGTACATGACGTAGGCTTCCATGGCAATCATGTCTTCGCTATCAGTCGCCAATGGTTTGCCAACCATGGGGACAGCAATACACCAGTTAATCATTTCACGCAGCGTTCCAACTTTGCCTAAATTGGTTTGGTATTTAGGCCATGTATGTGGATTGGTTGCAGAACCATCAGGATGACAATTACCGCAAGCCAGACCATTACTGCCAAGCCCTGGGTTATGCCACAGATCATCACCTCTCTTTACTGCTGCCATCAACATATTCATCTGATCTTCTTTTTCTGCAGCGCTGAAAGGTTTTTTTGCAGCAACATCACCAATGACCAGTAGTGTGCTTACAGTAAAAAGGCTTAACACTGCGAGCTTCAAGCTTTGAAATTTACGATTATTATTCATTGATCTGCTCCCAGGTTTATAGTTTGACACCACGTTTTACATTTTCCGGCAACAAATCTGAGAATGCCCGATAGTTGAGTTGACCATCGAAATTTGATGCTACATCGATCTCATGACTACCAAGACCATCTTCAAAATCGCCAGGATCAGAACGATTCATCTTGATATTTGGATAGGGCAGTTCAACCGGCGGGTAGGGCCATGGCCATGATGTCGAAAGCAAACCTGCAGAATTTATATTACCGATCGAGTTGTATACCACCTGGTGAACGTGGCCGTGTATTGCCATCACTTTTTCAAACTTACGCAGGATCATACGGATCTCAGGTGCATCCAGTGTCTGAAAATTCCAGCGCGGATAATAATCCCACAGGGGTGAGTGGGTCATGATCATGATGGGCGTGTCGGGACTCAATTTTTTTACGTCTTTTTCCAACCAATCCAATTGCTTTTCTTGCACACCCCAGAGCCCGCATCGATGGCATTCCAGTTCTTCCATTCGAGCCATGCGTTCTTTTGGCGTCAGGTTTGCCATGGTCCAAAAGTCTTCAACCAGAATGGAGTTCATTCCAATAATATGGGTTCCCTTATGATCAAAGGACCAGTGCTCATCACCAAATAATTTTCGCCAGGCCTTACCCATGTCGAGGTAATAGTCATGTTCACCTGGGATAATTTTATAAGGCACCTTCAGCTTGTCGAGAATCTTCTTACCTTTGACCAACTCTGCTTCTTTACCTGACTGACCAAGGTCACCGCCATATAAGACGAAGTCAGGGCGTGGATTAAGATTATTGACATCGGCAACACCCTTTTCCAGAATGGCATCGAATTTGTGATCGGGGATATCGTAAAGATGAGCATCTGTTAGAACAGCAAAGGTGAAGGGAGAAATTTTTTTGGTTGATGCCTGGGCGATACCACCTAGTCCCATTACGCTGGTTGCGGTTGGTGCAAACACACCGGCAAACATGGTTGCAGCACCGGTCTTCAATGACATCCCCAGGAATTCTCGTCTCGAAATATTTTTCATAAAAATTCCTCCTTTAGATTACTAGAATTAGTTGCTCTACTGCTGGCTATGACCTCGTTATAAAATATAGAAGTAGTCTAAAAACATTAGTTCAGTTCAAACTGTTGTCAACAAATAGACTCAAATATTTTCTAAGGCCATTATAATTCTTAAGTAAAATGCCTATTTTCAGCAATGGAAAAATTAAAGTGTTAGAGGAATTTTGAAATTAATAAAAATCCACTAAAAAGCTCAGGTTGAATCCTGACTTTATCGGTGAGACCTAATCACTTGCCGATACAAAATGAACTAAAGATTCTACCGAGTAAATCATCAGAACTAAATTCACCAGTGATTTCATTCAGGGCTTCCTGCGCTAGACGCAGGTCTTCAGCTAACAATTCACCGGCTTGATGCAGTTCAAGTTCTTGTTGGCCATGCAATACTAACTGCAATGCCCTTTGCAATGCATTAACATGACGGCGGCGTGCCATGAAGCTACCCTCACCAGCTGCTTGATAACCAACACACTCTTTAAGGTGTTTGGTTAATAATTCCAGACCTTCGCCAGTTTTTGCAGAGAGGGCAATCTCTTTTCCCAGTGAACCTTCATTCATGCCGGCTGGTTGATTGGAAATATCAATCTTGTTACGCACGACAGTAACGCCAATATTGTGCGGCAGTTTATCGATTATAATTTGATCAGCAGCGGTGATGCCGTCGCCATCATTGATGAGTAACAAAATACGATCGGCCTGTTCGATTTCTGTCCAGGCTCGTTCAATGCCTATCTGTTCTACAGTATCAGTACTTTCACGCAGACCAGCGGTGTCGATGATATGTATTGGCAGCCCATCGATGCTAATTTCCTGTCGCAGTGTATCGCGGGTAGTGCCGGCAATGTCAGTGACAATAGCCAGTTCTCGTTGTGCCAGTTTATTCAACAAACTCGATTTGCCAGCGTTTGGTTGGCCAGCGATAACAACATTCATGCCTTCACGTAACAAACAGCCTTGTTGTGCTTGAGCAAGAATATTGTTCAGTTCATCGATAATTGTTGTAAGTTGATCAGTGATAGCACTGTCAGCAAGAAAATCGATCTCTTCTTCTGGAAAATCGATGGCCGCTTCAACATAAATGCGCAGTTTAATCATCGCCTCAACGAGTACATGAATACGTTGCGAAAACTCGCCTTGCAGAGAACGGAGTGCTGAACGGGCTGCTTCAACCGATGAACTGTCAATTAAATCGGCAATCGCTTCGGCCTGGGCCAAGTCTAGTTTGTCATTTAAAAATGCACGCTCTGAAAACTCACCCGGTTGCGCTAATCGCGCACCCAATTCAACCACGCGTGATAACAACATATCCAACACGATTGGGCCGCCGTGACCTTGCAGCTCAAGAACATCTTCACCGGTAAATGAGTTGGGTGATTGGAACAACAGGGCGATGCCTTGATCCATTACTGTATTGTTTGAATCTTTAAACGAAAGATAACGGGCGTCGCGCGGGGCAGGGCATTTAAGCAATACGGCCTCGGCAATCTGTTTTACCCTGGGGCCTGACACTCGCACAATGCCAACACCACCTCGACCGGGTGGCGTTGCGATAGCTGCAATGGTGTCGTTTTTTATTTCCATGCTCTGAAACGAAAAGGGCACCCGAAGGTGCCCTTGCAGTCATTTATTGGGAGTGGCTAACGCCGCTGCCTTATCAATCTTGGCAGTGATATACCACTGTTGTGCCACCGATAACGCGCTATTGGCAAACCAGTACAACACCAAACCCGCCGGAAAAAAGGCAAAAAACAGAGTGAAGATTATTGGCAGCGCCATCATCACCTTGGCCTGAACTGGATCGGGTGGGGCTGGATTCAACTTCTGTTGAACATACATGCTGGCACCCATCAACAGAGGCAGCACATAGTAAGGATCTTTAATCGACAGATCTGTTATCCATAAAATAAATGGCGCCTGACGTAGTTCAACCGATTCCAGCAATACCCAGTAAAGCGCGATAAAGACTGGAATCTGTACCATCATCGGCAAACAACCACCGAGTGGATTGATCTTCTCTTTTTTATACAGCTCCATCATAGCCTGACTCATCTTCTGACGGTCATCGCCATAACGCTCTTTCAATTGCTGCATCTTCGGTGCGAATTTTCGCATATTGGCCATAGAACGATAACTGGCAGCCGACAGTGGATAGAAGATCAATTTGATGATCAGGGTGACCATCAGTATCGCCCAGCCCCAGTTGCCAAACATGGCATGGAACCAGCTCAACACCCAGAACATCGGTTTGGCGATGACGCTCAAGATGCCATAGTCAACTGTCAAATCAAGATTCTCGCCTATTTCTTCCAACACCGCCTGGTTTTTCGGGCCAACAAAATAACGAGATGTAAATGTATCTATCTGGCCGACATGAACTGCCTTACTGGGTGAAACCAGGCCAAGCACAAAACGATCATCACCAACAGATTTGGTATAGAAGTGATTGGTCTCATCCTTTGGTGGAATAATCGCGCCAAGGAAATAATGCTGAATTATCGCCGCCCAACCACCATTGATATCACGACTAAGATTTGATTCTTCCATGTCATCGAAATCAATCTTTTCATAATGTTCTTCTTCACTGTAAACCACACCACCGGTGTAGGTGTAGATGAAGGCAGATTCACCACTACCATCCGGGCGGCTTCGCTGCAGTTGACGATATTGACGACCTTGCCATTCAGTGGCTGAGCCATTCTCGATCTTTTGTTCAATATCAATAACATGCTGGCCACGATAAAAGATTATCGTCTTGGTGACCTTGATACCACTGTCATCCTGCCAAGTCAGTGGAATGCGCAGTTCATCCTGACCTGCTTGCAACTCATAGTTGGTTTTTTCTGCGCTGAAGATGGCGTAGTGATCAGGGGCATTATTATCAGACAGCAAGCCACTCTGTGCCACAAACAGGTTTGGCAGCGACTCCCTCATCAGACGGAATGGCTCGTCGGGCATGTCGCTAGCCGTCGGATAATTGAGTAGGTCAACCTGGCGAATATCACCACCGCGGGTATCAATGATGACATCCAGAGTATCTGTCACTACATGGATACGCTGACTCATAGCGCTTGCTTCGATACCACCGGCTGGTGCGTCTGGCGTATCGGCTTTGACACTTGCATCCAACTGAGTTTGCGGTGCCCCTGGCACATCACTAGCCATTTCCATTGCTGGCGTAGCAGGGGCCGTCATTTCGATATTACTGCCATTGCTCGCGACTGGAGACTTAGCTGCATAATCCTCCTGCCAGGCTTCCCAACCCAAGAAGAGAATAAAAGAAAGGGCCAAAAATAGTATAAGACGCTGATTATCCATGAGTATTGTTCATGCTTATTGAATTGTTCTTAATGAGTTTGGCATTTATGCCGTGAATGTTCTGGTACTTCATCTACGCCACCGGGATGCCAAGGGTGGCAACGCAGAATGCGTTTAATCGTCAGCCAACTGCCCGCTAATGCACCATGAGACTTAAGCGCGGTCTCCGCATAACAAGAGCAACTTGGATAAAAACGGCAATTATTACCCAGAATTGGGCTAAGTAGGGTGCGGTAAGCTCGAACAAAGAGAATCAAAATTCTTTGCATCGTTCCAACTCCGTCCATTGCCTATCGAGTAGTGTGAATAATTCCTGGCTTGTCTTGGCAACTGCTACGTGCTTGCCAATAACAACGATATCGAGACCTGCCAAACTTTCCTGCGAGTGGCGAAAGCTTTCTCTAATCAACCGCTTAAGTCTGTTGCGTTGAACCGCTGACTTGGCGCATTTCTTGGATATAATTAAACCAAGGCGGGGATAAGTACGCTGATTAGATCGTGCCAAGGCCGTGAAGCAGCGGTTAGCTGAGCGACACGGCCTTGCAAAAACAAAGTCAAATTCGCCCGCTGTTTTCATTCTGAGGTTTTCTGTAAACCCCTTTTCGCGGGCTTTCAAGCGACTAAGGTCCCTTGAAGTTAGGCTGCCAGGCGCTTACGACCTTTAGCACGACGCGCCTTAATGATCTTGCGACCATTAACAGTGGCCATGCGTGAACGAAAACCATGGGTACGTTTACGCTTGATTACGCTAGGTTGAAATGTTCTTTTCATTGTTACATCCGTCTGATTATTGTGATCACAAATTAATACCGCTTGGGCCGTCGCCCGTAGGGCTGCGGTAAGGCGCGGAAGAATAGCCGGAATAGCGCTTTAATGTCAATCCAAATCTCAAAAAATTAGCTATGACTAGCTGTGGATAACTTTACAAAAGGGGGGTAGAATTCTCTGCCTCCATTTTTAGCGCAAACGCGCCATCGCGAGGTATACAGCCAATATGTCACTTTGGCAGCAATGTCTTGAGCAGCTTGAAACCCAGCTCAATGCCCAACAATTCAATACCTGGATTCGACCTCTGCAAGCAATTGAAGAGCGTGATTCCTTGCGTTTGCTTGCGCCAAACCGTTTTGTGCTCGATTTTGTAAAGCAAAAATTCTTTGACTCAATTCAAAAAACTGTTAACCAGTTAAGCAATGTTGATGGTCATAGTGTATTACTTGAAATTGGTTCAAAGGAAAAGGCCAGTGTACCTATCAAGGCTTCAGCCAAACCCTTAGCTGAAGAAAAAAATACCGATAAATCAACTGGTTTCAAGCAGCGTGAAAATAAAAGTGTAATTCAATATGTCAGTAATCTGCGTGAAGAATTTACCTTCGAGACTTTTGTTGAAGGTAAATCCAATCAGATTGCCAAGGCGGCTTCCACACAAATCGGCGAAAACCCCGGCGTCGCTTATAACCCACTGTTTATTTACGGTGGAGTCGGTCTGGGTAAGACCCATTTGATGCACGCTGTTGGCAATTTGATTCTAAAAAACAAAGCTGACGCAAAGATCATCTATATTCACTCAGAGCGTTTTGTTGCTGACATGGTCAAGGCCTTACAGCACAACGCCATGGATGATTTTAAACGCTACTACCGCTCAGTTGATGCCTTACTTATCGATGATATTCAGTTTTTTGCAGGCAAAGGTCGATCTCAGGAAGAGCTGTTCCATACGTTCAACACACTGATGGAAGGCAATCAACAGATCATCATTAGCTGTGACCGTTACCCAAAAGAAATTGAAGGCCTTGAAGAGCGGCTTAAATCCCGTTTTGGTTGGGGTCTGACAGTAGCAATAGAGCCACCTGAACTAGAAACACGCGTTGCCATCCTAATGAATAAAGCACAACAAATGAAAGTTGTATTGCCGCATGAGGTTGCTTTCTTTATGGGTAAACGAATACGTTCAAATGTCCGTGAACTTGAAGGGGCACTGCGTCGTGTTATCGCTAATGCCCGGTTTATGGCTAAACCCATTACCCTAGATCTCGCCAAGGATGCATTACGTGATTTATTTTCAGCACAAGATAAACTGGTCACCATTGAAAATATTCAAAAAACAGTCGCTGAATATTTTAAAATCCGCGTTGCCGACTTATTATCGAAAAAGCGCTCACGAACAATCGCCAGGCCCAGACAGCTAGCAATGGCTTTGGCAAAAGAATTAACCAACCATAGCCTACCCGAGATAGGGGATGCATTTGGTGGTCGCGATCATACTACTGTTTTGTATGGTTGCAGGAAAATCAATGAGTTACGTGATGCGGACGTACGGGTAAATGAGGATTATCAAAACCTGTTAAGAACACTAACAACTTAATGTTGTAAATCTGTGGATAAAATATGCCTGTGGATAACCAGCCTACTTATCCACATGTTAACAACTGGAAAATGACTGTTTATAAGCAACTTAAACAGTCCATATTTTTTACTAACAAACTGTTTTATAAGAATTTTTTTAAGTTATCAAGGTTTTTAAGGCTCTATAATAGTAACAATAATAAAAGATCTTATTTTATATATATTTAATACTTAAGGATAACCATGGAACTCAAAATTGAACGTGAACTGCTGTTAAAACCCTTACAACAAGTCATTGGTGTTGTAGAACGTCGACAGACACTTCCTATTTTGGGTAATGTCTTATTGAAGACAACTAATAATCAGTTATCAATAACAGCAACAGATCTAGAAATTGAAATGGTTAGTCAAATAGCGATAGAAAATAGCAATGTGGCTGAAACAACCCTGCCTGCTCGTAAGTTTGTTGATATATGTAAAGCCTTACCCAATGACGCATCACTGACAATCAAGGTTGATTCTGAACGGGCAACGATCAGATCTGGCAAAAGCCGGTTTGTCTTATCGACCTTACCTGCAACAGAATTTCCTAATATTGATAGTTTTGATTCGCTGTTTGAATTTGAAATGTCCCAATCACAGTTAAAAAAACTGATTGATCAAACACATTTTGCCATGGCCCAGCAAGATGTTCGTTATTACTTGAATGGCCTATTATTTGAATTTTCTGATAATTTGATACGAGTAGTTGCTACGGATGGTCATCGACTTGCTCTCTGTGACCAAGAAACCGCAACTGGAGTGCCAGAGCTACAACAAGTAATCATTCCCCGTAAGGCTGTTATGGAATTATCCAGATTACTGGAAAACAGTGATGAAACTGTAAAAATTGAACTTGGTAGTAATCATATTCGTCTTTCAACTGGCCAACTTAGCTTTATCACTAAATTGATCGACGGCCGTTTTCCAGATTATCAGCGTGTCGTACCACAGGGCGGTGACAAAATTGTCATTGTTAATCGTAGCCTGATCCATCAAGCCTTGAGTCGTGCATCTATTCTTTCAAACGAAAAGTATCGCAGTGTAAGGTTTACCCTATCTTCAGGTAGCCTTCAGGTGATGGCTAATAATCCAGAGCAAGAAGAAGCTGAAGAAATAATCACGGTTGACTACGACGGTCCGAGCATTGAAATTGGTTTTAACGCCAGTTATGTCCTTGAAGCATTGAATGCGCTAAATGACGAAAATGTTCAACTTGAACTGACTGATCAAAATAGCTGTTGTCTTATCAGGTCACCTGATTCTGAAGAGTCACGCTATGTTGTTATGCCAATGAGGCTCTAACTTTTATTGTTAGTGAGTTAATTTTGAATTTAATGGATAGATAATGGGTTTAAACTTATTGTCTATACACAATCTTCGTAATATTGAGTCAGCCAAGATTGAGCCATCAGCAAGATTAAATATACTTGTTGGTGCCAATGGCAGCGGTAAAACGAGCGTTCTAGAAGCCATTTACCTATTGGGTAGAGGAAAGTCTTTCCGGTCTGCCTATAGTCGACGGATTGTTAATTACAATCATCCTAGCCTCACAGTCTTTGGTAAGGCAGAAACCAAGTCAGGTTTATTCAATAGCCTTGGTATTCAGATCAGCGATGGTCGATTCCGCGCCAAGTTGAATGGTAAATTTGAACAAAAGAGTTCTACGCTTGCGTCCATCATACCTTTGTTATTTATTTCTCCGGATGGTGACAAACTTATAAAAGGCAGTCCTAGGCAGCGCCGTCGTTTTATAGACTGGGGTTTGTTTCACGTGGAACACGATTTTCTGTTTGCTTGGCAACGCTATAACAGGGTTCTGCTACAGCGTAACGCAATTTTAAGGCAAAAATCAGCAGCAATGCTTGTAAGCTGGGATGAACAGCTTATCGAGGCAGCACTTAAACTCGATCATTTTAGGGTTAATTATGTAGATAAGCTGACTCACCTGGCACAGAAATTTATGCAGCAATTGTTAGGTATCGAAAATGTTGAATTTAGCTATCAATCTGGCTGGCGTCGTGGCGAAGCTTTTAAAAATGCACTCAAAGCAAGTATTGAAAGTGATATAAGGTTAGGCTTTACCCAAAAAGGTCCCCACCGGGCTGACTTGGTCATGAAGATAGATGGCAGGGCAGCTGCTGAATATCTTTCAGGTGGCCAGCAAAAATTAGCAGCATGCTCATTATTGTTGGCTCAAGCCAGCGTATTTAATCAATGTAAACAAGAAAGCTGCGTAATATTGGTGGATGATCTACCTTCAGAGCTAGATTTACAGCACCGCCAGCTATTTATGGATCTTTTATATTCTATTGGCGGACAGGTCTTTGTTACAGCTACAGATAGTAATCTTTTGCAGTTAACTGCCTATCCGGAAAACAAAACGTTTCACGTGGAACGTGGTGGTGTTATTGCCGAAAGGGAAGACGGCGTATGAGCAACAGGGTATAATCTTTTGCTTGTTCGGGGATACACTATTGCCAAATTGTTTTCTAATAAAATCAGAGACTTTAGCCATTTATGAGTACTGAAGAGCAAAGCTACGATTCTTCCAATATCAAGGTATTAAAAGGCCTTGATGCAGTGCGTAAACGACCTGGAATGTACATTGGTGACACAGACGATGGTACTGGCCTGCATCATATGGTGTTTGAGGTGGTTGATAATTCCATTGATGAAGCACTGGCAGGTCATTGTTCCCAGATTAATGTCATTATTCATACTGATGGGTCTGTCTCAGTTGCTGATAATGGTCGCGGTATACCGACAGATATTCATGAAGATGAAGGTCGCTCGGCGGCTGAGGTTATCCTGACTGTCCTACATGCAGGGGGTAAGTTTGATGATAACTCCTACAAGGTATCAGGTGGTCTGCATGGGGTAGGGGTGTCTGTCGTTAATGCTCTGTCAGAAGAATTAACGCTGAGTATTCACCGCAATGGTCGTTTTTACACCCAGGATTACAAAATGGGTGACCCTGTTGCCCCGCTTGAAGACAAAGGTGCAACAGAGGAACGCGGCACATCAATTCGCTTCAAACCCAGCAAAGAAATTTTTACAGATGTTGTATTTCATTACGAGATTCTAGCTAAACGCTTGCGTGAGCTGTCATTCTTGAACTCTGGTGTTCGTATTCACCTGGTTGATGAAAATTCTGATAAAGAAGATATTTTTGAATATGAAGGTGGAATTAAGGCCTTTGTTGAACACCTGAATACCAATAAAACACCGCTTCATCCTTCTGTTTTCTATTTCAGTGTCGAAAAGGACGATATTACGGTGGAACTGGCTATGCAATGGAATGACTCATACCAGGAAAATATCTTCTGTTTTACCAATAACATTCCTCAGCGTGATGGCGGCAGTCATCTGGCGGGCATGCGTGCGGGCCTGACGCGTACGATTAATCAATACATTGAACGTGAAGGCGTAGCAAAAAAGGCTAAAGTGGCAACTTCCGGTGATGATGCCCGTGAAGGCCTGACCGCTGTGCTTTCTGTGAAAGTGCCAGATCCGAAGTTTTCATCACAGACCAAGGATAAGCTTGTCTCATCAGAAGTGAAACCGGTGGTTGAATCGACCCTAACTGAAAAGTTAAATGAATTCCTGCTGGAACAGCCTGCTGATGCCAAAAATATTACTGGCAAGGTTGTCGACGCGGCTAGGGCAAGGGAAGCAGCGCGTAAAGCACGTGAAATGACTCGTCGTAAAGGCGTGTTGGATATCGCAGGTTTACCTGGAAAACTGGCTGATTGCCAGGAAAAAGACCCGGCGCAGTCCGAATTGTTCTTAGTAGAGGGTGATTCCGCTGGTGGTTCTGCAAAGCAGGGCAGGGATAGGAAATTCCAGGCCATCCTACCGCTCAAGGGTAAGATCCTCAATGTAGAAAAGGCCCGTTTTGACAAAATGCTTTCATCTGCTGAAGTCGGCACTTTGATTACCGCATTGGGCTGCGGCATAGGTCGTGAAGAATATAACCCAGATAAACTTCGTTACCACCGCATCATTATCATGACGGATGCAGATGTCGATGGTTCTCATATTCGCACCCTGTTGCTAACCTTCTTTTATCGTCAAATGCCAGAGATGGTAGAACGTGGACATATCTATATTGCCCAGCCGCCGTTATACAAGGTCAAAAAGGGTAAACAGGAACGTTACGTCAAAGACGATGCTGAATTAAACCGTTATCTGCTAGAAATGGCTCTAAACGGTGCGCTGCTGAAAGTAAGTGAAGAAGCGCCTGCGATTAGTGGGGAAGCGCTTGAAACGCTGGCTAATGGTTATGGTGCGGTTATGGCTACGATAAAGCGTCTTTCCTCACGTTATAGTCGCATGGCACTGGAAAAGATGATCTATATGCCAGCAGTAACAGACGCGGAGCTTAAAGATGCCAGCTTGCTTGAGTCATGGACGCAAGAGCTACAACAACGTTTGAATAGTGGTGTGGAAAACAGCCGTGACGCGTATAAAGTCAGCCTGGAAAAAGACTCATCGACAGGTGAGTTGATTCGATTGATTGTCACTGAGATTCGCCATGGTCTTGATAACGATAAAGATATTCCAAGGACATTTTTTACCTCAGGTGAATACAGCTCAATGACTGAACTTGGGCAACAGCTTGATGGCTTAATTGGCAAAGGCGCTGAAATTAAACGTGGTGAAAGAACTCTACCAATCAGCAGTTTTAAACAAGCTCTGAATTGGTTGTTAGATGAGGCTAAGCGTGGTCAGCACATTCAGCGCTATAAAGGCTTGGGTGAGATGAATCCTGAGCAGTTATGGGAAACGACGCTAAACGCAGAAAGCCGTCGCTTATTACAAGTCCGTATTGAAGATGCTGTCGGTGCTGATCAGATTTTTACCACACTGATGGGTGACCATGTTGAACCAAGGCGTGACTTCATTGAGAAGAATGCGCTGTCAGTCGCAAATTTGGATGTTTAAAATTATAGTAGGCTATAAAATTATAGTTTAAAGTTGTTTTTAGCAAGCCTTTGGCCGTATACGCGACTACCAATTAATCCAACCTCAGCATTGGTGACCACCTTCACCGGAATGTTTTGCAGTAGATGTGACATTTTGCCTTTGGCATTAAACGCATCCATAAAGCCACCATCCTGAAGTCGATGTAAAATTTTTGGGGCGATGCCTCCAGCTATATAGACGCCATTCAAAGCTAATGAAGACAGGGCAAAGTTTCCTGCCTGGCCAGCATAGGCCTGAACAAACAAATCCATCGCTTGATTGGCAATAGAGTTCTTATTGCTGTCAGCAACTTCAGCAATGGCGGTCGCAGGATCTGGTGAAAGAATTATTGATTGGCAACTGTCCGACTCAAGTTGATGATTACGCAATGCCAAAAACTCAAATATGTTTACTAGACCTGGGCCAGAGACAACAAACTCAACAGAGCAACGGCCATGCTTTTTGAGTAAGTGTTGATGTAATTCAAGCTGCAATTCATTTGCAGCGGCGAAATCACAATGACCCGCTTCAGTCGGGGAAACTTTGTATTCACAGCCAGTCCAAATCAGCTGCGCTACGCCAAGGCCAGTGCCAGCACCAATAATAAGCTGATTGGCGTGATTGATGGGCTGACCTCTTTGAAGAGTGACCATGTCATTTACACTAAGAACAGAAAGACCATAACCAATCGCTTGAAAGTCATTGATCAGCGCGACATGTTGAATAGAAAATTTTGTTGCTAATTGAGCTGAAGAGATGTGCCAGGGAAGATTGGTGATTGAAGCCGTTTGGGAAGTCTTGGTTGTGATAACCGGCCCGGCAACACCAAAGCAGGCAACGTCAATAGTATGTTGATTTGAGACAGTGCCGAGAAAATAGTTTATTAGCTGATCAAATTGCGGATAGAGATTACTGTCAAAACGTTCCTGTTTAACAATATGTGAATTAGAAGTAGAGACATCGATGAGCTGTAATAAAGTTTTTGTACCGCCAATGTCACCACATAAAATACGCATTACTTAAGCCACTTTGCTGCAGCCTCATCAAGGTACCAGCTAACACCAGTCTTTGGCTGTAGCATTTCAATCGGTAAAGGCTTAGCAATAGATGGATACTTAAAAACGGTGTCAACAATGTCGCATTTATTTTCACCCGTAACCAATAACCAGACATTGCGGGCGTTGTTTATAGTTGGCAAAGTAATACTAATTCGCCATGTGTTTTTTGATTCAACCCATACTGCAGCTGCATGTTTATCAGTCACATCGAGAATGTCTGTATCAGGAAAAAGTGAAGCTACGTGGCCATCATCACCCAGACCTAGAAGGATTAGATCAAAAACTGGTTGGCCCAACTCATTTAGAGGTAGAAAGCTAGCTAGAACAGTATTGTATGCGTTTGCTGCGTCTTTAGGATCAAGTTCGGAATGAATTCTGTGAATCCGCAAAGGATCAATGCTGATGTGACTGAAAAGATATTTATTCGCCATAGCATAATTGCTATCGATATGTGAGGGACCTACAGAGCGCTCGTCACCAAAAAAGATGTGTGTTTTACCCCATGGGATAGAAGTTGAATAAGGGGCTTTAGCAAGGATTTGAAAAAGTTTTTTTGGAGTAGTACCACCAGCAAGGGCGATATTGAACTCACCATTATTTGCTACACACTGTTGCGCCACGCGTAAAATATCATCAGCCACGTTAAGACAAACGGCACCAATATCAGGTTTGATTATTTTATAAGCTTGCATTCATTCATCTTAACTTTAAAACTAGAAAAGTAAAGATTATCGACAGGTTTGAAAGGCAAGGCGTGCCTGAGCTATAAATTGAATAAAAGCCTTGTGTTGGTTAGCACTTATTCGCTATTTTGATGGCCCTAAATCTGCGTAAACAAAACCAATCGGCTTATTAGCAGATTTTAATGGCGCCACAACAAAACCATTAGCAGAAATTTTATTATGATATTTTTTTGGCAGAACCTTTTGCCAGCGATCATCATGACTGTCTTCAACAAGCACATCTGTACCTTCAACGATGACACGCGAAAAAAGATCAGTGCTAGGATCGATAGGTAGATTAAAAAATCTTTCATTAAATCCTTGTCAGTGCCAATTGCAATACGTCCAGAATATGATTTTCTATCAAAGCCAAGTAGGCAAAGCAGCACACGCGGAAAACCAGCTGCGACATGAACGCCTTCAAGTGCTTTAACTAAAACAGTGTTGAGCTTGGCTGAGTCGGTAATTAAAGAAGTGATTTCCTGGAAAAATTGCAGTTGTAATTCATGGTCGACCGCAAACTTATTTGAGTCAGTATCATCAATCATACTCGTCGTTGCTGAAGAAGTAGCTGGGGCCTGATTAGGAAAGTGGTTAGCAACAAGAAATGAAAACTGGCTAGCGAGCTTATCTCTACCTTCATCACCTGTATCAGCAACAACAGGTTTAAGATTTTTAGCAGAAAGCCCATATGCTTTGGCAAGCTCACAAGACATTTTGAAGGAATCAGCTAACGAGTTATTGAGAACATCAAGCTTGAGTCCGGTAGCGGTTGAAAGATCAAGCATCATTTCACGCATGCTGGCATGATTTGATGGAGCGTCGCTGTAGAGTGATCCAACAAGTTTGGAAGAAAAAGAGCTGAGAACCTTATGCAAGTCGAGCGGCTTAGTGATCTGCCCTAAATTTTTACGGGGTTATTATCCATTTGTGATAGAGACATTACATCAAATTCAGGGTCGGAGCTGGCAGTGCAGATACGGTTTACTGAGGCACTGAAAACAGGTAAATCGCCATGTTGCTCGATTTTTGACCTAAGCAGTTCTAATTGCTGTTGTTTGCTACCGCTCATCCATGATCCAGTTATAACATTGATTTAGAACTAAATTTATCTAGAATAAAAACGCCTTCGGTATTCAATTACATCGGCACTAAAGCTGGCGGCTTGACCATAGATAACTAGCAGCATATTCTTGGATGTTCAGTAATAAAAACAGACGAGGAGGGGACATGGAAGCGTATATTTGGTTGATTTTGGCAAGCATGCTGGCGGTTGGTGTTTTGGTTGGGTTTTTTATTGGTCGCAGCAAAGGCGATACATCAGCGCCAAAGGTTCAAGAACTGGAAGAAAGCATAGCTCAGGCCAATCAGGAAATGCAGGAATATCGGGGTCAGGTAACAGGACACTTTGAAAAAACAGCCAATTTGTTTAATCAGCTAACAAACGACTACCGTGAAGTTTATGAGCACTTGGCCAAGAGTTCGGAACAACTATGTGGCGATCAGGTAGCAAAGCTCAAGGGGCTGACCGCTGAAACTAAAGTTTTGGAAGGTGAGGGTGAAAAAGTAGAAACTCAGGCCACTGAAACAAAGAACGATGCCAAAGAAATAAAACCTGAACCAGAAGTAGCAAGTGAAGAGGTTAAGTCTGAGTCTGCAGGCACGCCAGAGCCAGAAGCAACAAAAGAAGAAATTAGCGCTGAGCCGGAATCAAAGCCAGAAACTGAATCTACATCAGAGTCAGATGTGCCTCCAGCCGTAGCAACAACAATCGATGAAAAGGCCACCGAGGCCCGCACTATCCATTAAACGCGTTCTAGAATCAAAAAGCTGCAATCGAACGCATTGGCCTCATCGGCCTCATGGTTAATGCGTTCCACTTCTTTCCACTGATTGAAATCGATCTCTGGAAACCAGGCATCACCATCAATCTCACTATGAACCAGGGTTAGATAAAGGCGGTTCGCCTGTGGCAGGGTTTGTTCGTAGAATGATGCACCACCAATAATCATCACTTCTTCTTCAGTGCCACATAGCTGGAAAGCGGCAGCAGCGCTGCTGACCACCTCACAACCCTCTATTTTCAGCGACTCATCACGACTAATGACGATATTGCGACGTTTTGGCAAAGGCCTGCCAATGGAATCATAGGTCTTGCGCCCCATCAGTACCGGTTTGCCCATGGTCTGTTGTCGAAACCACTTCATGTCGGCCGGCAAATTCCAGGGCAACTGATTGTCGATACCAATCACCCGGTTGTCAGCCATCGCGGCAATGATGGAGATTTTCATATGGCCCCTATATAGCAATCGGTGCTTTGATGTGTGGGTGCGATTCATAACCCACCAGCTCAAAGTCTTCAAACTTGAAATCAAAGATGCTATTTACCTCTGGATTAATCTTCATCTGTGGCAACGGAAAGGGTTCACGTGCTAGCAGGGTCTCAGTCTGTTCCAGATGATTGAGATAGAGGTGGGCATCACCAAAGGTGTGAATAAAATCGCCTGGCTGTAGATCACAGACCTGGGCAATCATCATGGTGAACATGGCATAGGAGGCAATATTAAAAGGCACACCGAGAAATATATCGGCACTGCGCTGATATAACTGGCAAGAAAGTTTGCCATCGTTAACATAAAACTGGAAAAAGGCATGGCAAGGTGCCAGCGCCATGCGGCCTTCTTCAACATTGGCCTGGGGACTGATGGACTCATTGGGCAGATCGGCCGGGTTCCAAGCACTAACAATCAGGCGGCGTGAATCAGGTTTGCTTTTAATCTGCTGAACCAGGTCGCTGAGTTGGTCAATCACTCGGCCATCCGGTGTATTCCATGAACGCCACTGCTTGCCGTAGACCGGGCCCAGATCACCTTCTTCGGTGGCCCATTCATCCCAGATGCTAACGCCGTTGTCTTTCAGATATTGGATGTTGGTATCGCCTTTAATAAACCAGAGCAACTCATGGATGATAGAGCGCAAATGACATTTTTTGGTAGTCACCAGCGGAAAGCCTTTACTCAAATCAAAGCGCATCTGATAACCAAACACACTGACCGTGCCGGTACCGGTGCGGTCTTCCTTGCGGTCACCCTTCTCATAAACGTGGCGCATTAGATCAAGATATTGTTGCATGGCTTACTCTGCTCGTAATTAATCAGTGTGTTTGTGCTTGGCGTCTATAGGCAAACAGCATTAGCGCTGCCCCGACGATGACCATGGGTAGCGAAAGCAATTGTCCCTCGGTCAACCAGCCAAAGGCAAGATAGCCAATATGGGCATCAGGCTGACGGAAAAACTCGGCAACGATGCGGAAAATACCGTAACAGATTAGAAATAGTCCTGATACAGCCATGGTCGGTCTGGGTTTACGTGAATAAAACCACAATATCAGAAACAGCAATAGGCCTTCCATGCAGGCCTGATAGATTTGAGATGGATGCCGCGGCAGATCGCCGGCATAGGGAAAGACCATACCCCAGGGCACATCAGTGGTACGGCCCCACAGCTCGCCATTGATGAAATTGCCGATGCGGCCCGCACCCAAGCCGATGGGCACCAGAGGCGCAAGAAAATCAGTGAGCACAAATAAGCGTAAGTTAAGCTTGCGACTGTAGAGCCACATCGCCACAATCACACCAATCAGACCACCATGGAAGGCCATACCACCTTGCCAAACTTTAAAGACAGTTAGCGGGTGTTCGATGTAGTTTGCGAAATCATAAAACAGGATGTAGCCAATACGGCCACCCAACACGGCACCCAAGGCACCATAAAAAATCAGATCAGAAATCTGTTCCGCGGTTAAGGGCGAGTTAGGTAGCTTGGCGCGCAGATTGCCCAGCCACCAGGCCGCAGCAAAACCGACCAGGTACATAATGCCGTACCAGTGGACTTTTAGGGGGCCAAGCGAGAGTGCAACCGGATCAATTTCAGGGTAAGTCAGCATAAGGTTCTAATATACAGAGTTCTTAGCTCGGTGTGACCCGGCAGAAAAAGGCCTTGAGGTAATCCGTTTCCGGAATGGCGGGGTGAATGGGGTGATCCGGGCCCTGGTGGCCCTGTTCCAGCAATACCATATTTCTGTCCAGATGACGGCTGTTTTTAAGCAGGATTTCTTGTAAACGGCTGCGCTCAAGATGGTGCGAGCACGAAGCCGACACTAGCAAACCATCGCGGCTCAGTATTTGCATCGCCAGCTGATTGACACGGCGATAAGCCTCTAGCCCCTGTTTGGCATCCTTACGTCGTTTAATAAAAGCCGGTGGATCGAGCAGGATGACATCAAACCGTTGTTTGTCTTCGCGCAATTCCTTGAGTGCGGCAAAGGCATCGCCTTCAATGGTAGTGACCTTGCTGGCAACATTATTCAGCGCGGCATTAGCTTCAACCTGATCCAGCGCCGTGGCCGATGAATCGATGCAGTATACTTCGCTGGCACCATTGACCGCCGCCGGGATACCCCAAGCGCCCATGTAACTGAACACATCCAGCACCCGCAGTCCCTTAACGTAATGCGTGGCCCGTTCACGATTGAGGCGGTGATCATAAAACCAGCCGGTCTTTTGTCCAGTCAGGGACGGAGCCTGAAAGCGGCAACCGTTTTCGATGATGTCTATCATCTCAGGTGTGTCACCCAGGACAGTTCCAACATAACTGGGCAGACCTTCCAGCGTTCGCACCGAGCTGTCATTCCGAAGGATAATAGTCTTAGGTTTCAGCAACTTGTCCAGCGCAGCGATGATGGCCTCTTGCTGTGCCTCCATCCCAGCGGTGGTGATTTGCACGCTCAGCACATCGCCGAACCTGTCTATCACCAGACCGGGCAGGGCGTCGCTCTCGCCGAACACCAGTCGATAATAAGGATCAGGGAACAGCCGCTCGCGCAGACTCAAGGCAACCTTGAAGCGGTGAGTCAGCAAAGATTGGTCAAGAAAGTACTTTTTATCTCGGCTGATCAGTCGGGCGCAGATCAGAGAATGAGGATTGATATAGGCATTACCGATAAACTTCCCTGTTGAATCAACCACTTGAATCTGGTCGCCGGGACTGAACTGATCTAAAGGGGTAATTTTGGTATCAACTTCGTTACTGAATACCCACAGGTGGCCGGCACGCAGACGGCGCTCTTCATTTTTACGGAGTTTCAATATTGCCGGGGTATTCATAAGGATTTGATCTGCCTGGTTTTTGTGCCCGGCATTATAGCCTAGCAGGGGCGGGCTAAGCGATTTTGGCTTTCTTTTGTAGGGCGAAATCAGGATAATACCCGCAATCAAGATTTTAGACCAAGATTTCACACTCTATATATAAAGGAACACGATTATGCATAACGGAGTCTCAGTAACTCAGTTCATCATCGAAGAGCAGCGTCGCCTGCCTGGCGCCACCGGCGACTTCACATCATTACTTAACGACGTGGTAAGCGCCTGTAAAGTAATCTCTAATCTAGTTAACAAAGGTTCACTGATTGGTGTACTGGGTACTGCCGACACTGAAAATGTTCAGGGCGAAACTCAGAAGAAACTCGATATCATCACCAACGAAGTCTTCATCAAGTCTAACGAGTGGGCCGGCCATTTGGCTGCCATGGCTTCAGAAGAAGAAGACGACATCTACCCGATCCCAGCCCAGTATCCAAAGGGCAAGTACCTGATGTCTTTCGATCCATTGGATGGATCTTCAAACATCGACGTCAATATTTCTGTCGGCACCATCTTCTCAATCACCAAATGCCCAGAAGGTATCGACAACCCAACCAAGGAAGATTTCCTGATTCCAGGTACAGAGCAGGTCTGTGCTGGTTACGCTCTGTATGGCCCATCAACCATGTTGGTTTTGACCACTGGTAACGGCGTCAACGGTTTTACTCTGGATCGTGACATCGGTGAGTTCATCCTGACTCATCCAAACATGACTATTCCAGCCGATACGCGTGAGTTCGCCATCAATGCTTCTAACCAACGTTTCTGGGAAGCACCAGTGCAGCGTTATGTTGACGAGTGTCTGCAAGGTAAAGAAGGTCCACGCGGCGACAACTTCAACATGCGTTGGGTTGCCTCAATGGTTGCCGAAGTACACCGCATCCTGACTCGCGGCGGCATCTTTATGTATCCAAAAGATAACAAAGATCCAAGCAAGGCTGGCAAACTGCGCCTGATGTACGAAGCCAACCCAATGTCCATGATTGTAGAGCAGGCTGGTGGTATCTCACACACCGGTTACGAGCGCATCATGGAAATGCAACCGAATGACATTCACCAGCGTGTGCCTGTTATTCTGGGTTCAAAAAACGAAGTTGAAATTGTTGTTGGTTACCACAAAGACTAAACAAGCTTTCAATCTAGCAAGACCAAACCCCGGTATGCTTCAGGCATGCCGGGGTTTTTTAGGGCTAAAAGAAGCAGTGCTGGTTCATAATGCCCCAGACGGTAATTGTTTGATGCCACAAACAGGGGTATTACTAAGGCATGGTCTATCTACACGGTTAAGCCAATGAAATAATCATGTGTTAACTTATATTCGTAAATAAACATGTATGAGATATAGGGATATTTTTGTTATAAATAACATATATAGCATTTTTAACCATGATGGTGATTGAGTGCTAGCGTTTTAAAAATCATACACCGTAAGCAGGGATGGAGCGGTAAATTTAAAAACCCTTCATTTCGCTTTATAAATATATAAAAATTTTTATACCCGTTTCTCAATCAATTACATATCATAAAATCCTTAAGCACCTTAATGAATCAACAAGTTAATTATTATGTTAGCGTGAATGAGTTTGTTTTACATAAGTATATTAAATATAGCTAATAATAGGTTAAAAATTAATTGTTAAGTATTTGTAAATAGCCCCGATAAGTGTTCATGGGCAGAGTGCATAAACGAGAGGTCTGAGGTCTTATGAGTTCAGTAACACAGCTAGCTGAAACGCCAGCAACAGAGACGGCGCCAATATTTACGTATGCTGATTTGGTTGTCAGCTATCTGGTGCAGATCGATGTTGAATACATCTTTGGCATTCCAGGTGGCGGAATCGAGCCACTTTACAATGCCCTTGCCCGGCATCTATCCCAGCCGGCAGACCAGGCAACCCGACGCATGGAAGTAAATAGCTTGGTGCCAATGCGGCAGCGTGATACCAAGGCACATATCAAAGCCGTGATTGCCCGGCACGAAGCCGGAGCAGCCTTTATGGCCGATGGTTATGCCCGTGAAACCGGGCGTCTAGGTGTATGTTGTGCAACCACTGGTCCGGGTGCAACCAATCTGATTACAGG